>CAMTXD010000001.1:0-30987 GCA_947085625.1 uncultured Gallionellaceae bacterium
ATTGCTGCAACTCGGCGAGGCCGATGTCGCTTAAATCACAACCGCGCTGCTCGGCAAAGCGCACCGCGAGCGCCACTGCTTCATGCGCATCGCGGAACGGCAGGCCTTTTTTCACCAGATAATCGGCCAGGTCGGTGGCCGTGGCATAACCCTGCAGAGCCGCGTTGCGCATGGCTTCCGGCTTGACGATGATGCCGCCCACCATGTCGGCGTAGATGCGCAGGGTCTGGGTGAGCGTGTCCACAGTGTCGAACAGCGGCTCCTTGTCTTCCTGATTGTCCTTGTTGTAGGCCAGCGGCTGGCCTTTCATCAGGGTCAGCAGCGCGACCAGATTGCCGTTCACGCGGCCGGTCTTGCCGCGCACCAGTTCCGGCACGTCGGGATTTTTCTTCTGCGGCATGATGGAAGAGCCGGTGCAGAAACGGTCGGCGAGGTCTATGAAGCCGAAGCGCGGGTTCATCCACAAAATCAGTTCTTCGGACAGGCGCGATAAGTGCGTCATGATCAGCGCCGCCGCTGCCGTAAATTCAATCGCAAAATCACGATCCGACACGGCATCCAGCGAATTTTCGCACACCCCGTCAAAACCCAGCAGTTCCGCCACCATCTCGCGCTTGATCGGATAACTGGTGCCGGCCAGCGCTGCCGCACCCAGAGGTAATCGGTTTACGCGCTTGCGGCAATCCTGCAAACGCTCCGCATCGCGTTTGAGCATCTCGAAATAGGCCATTAAGTGATGGGCGAAGCTCACCGGTTGTGCCACCTGCAAGTGGGTGTAGCCCGGCATGATGGTGTGCGTGTGGTGTGCGGCAAGGTCAACGATGGCAGTTTGCAGCGCATGGATCAACCCGCGCAGCTGGTCTATCGCGTGGCGCAGGTACAGGCGCACGTCGGTCGCCACCTGATCGTTGCGCGAGCGGCCGGTGTGCAGGCGCTTGCCGGCGTCACCGACCAGCGCGGTCAAACGTTTCTCGATGTTAAGATGTACGTCTTCCAGTTCGAGCAACCACTCGAAATCTCCGCTGATGATCTCGTTCTCGATCTGCGCCAGGCCGCGGCGGATATCATCCAAATCCTGAGTGCCGATGATGGCGCACTCCGCCAGCATCTGCGCGTGCGCCAGAGAGCCCCGGATATCGAACAGCGCCAGCCTTTGGTCGAACTCCACCGAAGCGGTATACCGCTGCACCAAATCCGCCACTGGTTCGCTAAATCTGCCCGACCAGGTTTGTTTATCTTGCATCGTCATCGTCTCTTGTCCAGAATATAGAGCATACAGAAACCATCTGCCATGCCAAAAACACAAATTATAAATCAAAACCCCATCCCCGACGCGCTGCCTAACTTCCGCAGCCTCGGCGTCACTCTGCGCGCCGTGTTACTGGTCAACGGCATGGCGCTGCTGGTGGCGCTGGCGCAGGCAACATCATGGCCGGATATGGCGCGGCATATTATGGTCATCTCCGCCCTGCTGCAACCGATATTGCTATCTAGTTTGTTGCTGCTGTTCGCGCTTAACCCCCAGATCACGCGGCTGCCCTACTGGCGGGGCGTTGCTACGGTGCTGCTCCTGGTCATGGCGATCACGTTGGTGATCCACTATTTGGCCGACAATCTGTATATCCTTGCGCTTGAACATGGGTACTTTTACCTGTGGCGCAACGTCCTGCTGGGCAGCGCCATCACCGCCCTGTTGCTGGCCTATTTCCGGCTGCGTGCACGAGCGCTTTCCCCGGCCTTACATAAGGCGCGCCTGCAGGCCTTGCAGGCGCGCATCCGCCCGCACTTCCTGTTCAACACCATCAACGCCGTACTGGGCATCGTGCGCGCCGACCCCAAGCGCGCCGAGGCCGCGCTGGAAGACATGGCCGATCTGTTCCGCATGGCGATGGCGCATAACGGCGACCTGGTTGCCGCGCGGCAGGAAGTGAAACTTGCGCGCCAGTATCTCGCGCTGGAACAATTGCGCATGGGCGAGCGCCTCAAGGTAAACTGGCACACACAGGACTTGCCGGACGATGCGCTGCTACCGCCGTTGATGCTGCAACCGCTGCTGGAAAACTCCGTGTACCACGGCATCGAGCCGTTGGCCGAGGGCGGGGCGATAGACATCAAGCTATATCGTAGTGGCAACGAGATGCACCTGGAAATATATAACCCACGCCATGCACAGGGCGGTCATCATGCGGGCAATGAAATGGCGTTAACCAACATCCGCGAACGCCTGGCCTTGCAATTTGACGTGGAAGCGCATTACACGGTAGAAACAAGCAACGATTTTTACCGTGTCCACATCATGCTGCCTTACGTCAAGGAGATCCCCGATGAGCACCGTTGACCTCCCCATCACCGTGTTTGTGGTGGACGACGAACCGCCTGCGCGCAACCGCCTCAAGGAACTGCTGACCGATTGCGCCAGACAATTGTCACTGGAACTGGTCGGCGAGGCAGGCAACGGGCGTGAGGCGCTGGATAAATTATCTGCGGTTCGCGCTGACGTGGTGCTGGTAGATATCCGCATGCCGCAGATGGACGGCATCGAACTGGCGCAGCATCTCAATAAACTGCCGCAGCCGCCGGCCATCATCTTTACCACCGCCTACGACGCTTATGCCATCAAGGCGTTCGATCTGCATGCCATAGATTACCTGCTCAAACCAATTCGCCTCGGGCGCTTATTTGATGCGCTGACACGCGCGCGTTCCGCTGTCCCGCTGCGCACCGAAGTGCTGCAGGAGCTCGGGCCCGAACCACGCAAGAATTTATCCATCCACGAACGCGGCAAGATTTACCTCATCCCCATCGAGCAAGTGCTGTACCTGCGCGCCGAACTGAAATACATCACTGTGCGCACCGCAGAACGCGAATACCTCATTGATGAATCACTCGCCGCGCTGGAGAAAGAATTCGCCGCACGCTTCGTGCGCATTCACCGCAATTGCCTGGTGGCGAAAGAAGAGGTCGAAGGTTTTGAAAAAGTGGCTGACGAAGATGGCGGCGAGTTGCGCTGGGCAGTCAAATTAAAGGGCCTGGACGAGAAGCTGCCGATCAGCAGGAGGCAGCAGTTTATGGTGAAGGAGTTTGGTTGAAGGGCACCCCGGCCAACGCATGAATTTCATCCGCCTCGACACGGTAGACAGCCATGAAAAAGATAGCGTCAGATAGTGAGTTCGCGTGCTCCTTCGACACGGACTATCCTGCCAATCAGCGCCAACACCTCACTAGCATCTCACCTAGTAATTACGAGGCGTGTGCTACAGATGTGTAGGGCGGGTTTGACCCGCCATGAGGGTAAAACCCGCCCTACAACTGCATGTAATCTCCAAACAAGATGTTTCATTGTTTATGATTCTCGACACTAGTGTCTGCATGCATGGTTACTTGATTCCCACCAATCTCAGCAACTTCTCCATCGGCTCAAAACCCAGATCACGGTGCAGCAAAGGAAGGAAGTTGACGATACAAAATGTTCCTGTCAGAGGAGACAAATTTATAATGACGAGGCATGTTAGTGAAGCCAGCCGGTAAGCCGGGTTCTGTCGTGGACAGTCATTCCTCTAGGCGTTTCGTTACCTGACGCTCAAGCAACCTACCCGCAGGCGACGCGAGCCACGTCATAGCCTGCTTATTTGGTCTTGCTCCGGATGGGATTTTTACCCTGCCACTCACGTTTCCGTAAGCGCGATAAGCTCTTACCTCGCCATTTTAACCTTGCCTAATCCGCTTGCGCGGCCATCGGCAGCGTATTTTCTGTGGCACTTTCCATATCACCGTATAACCTAGAGGTACTACCCGCTATTCCTCAACCCCGCCGCAATTCCGTTAATCGTAAGGTGAATCCCGCGTTTCACCTTCTCATCGTCATCGCCTGCGCGATGCCGCTGTAGCAGCGCCACTTGCAGGTGGTTGAGCGGGTCTATGTAGGGCGTGCGGGTGGTCAGGCTGCGCGCTAGGGCGGGGTTGTCTTGCAATAGCGTGCTTGCGCCGGTGATGGCGAATAGCATGTCCACGGTGCGTTGCCATTCGGTTTCGATCGTGCCAAAAACCTTGTTGCGCAGCGCTTTGTCTGGCACTAGGTCGGCATAGCGCGAGGCGATGCCCATGTCGGTCTTGGATAGCACCATGTCCATGTTGGACAGCAGGCCGCGGAAGAACGCCCAGTTGCGGTACATGGCTTGCAGTTGCTTGAGGCCAGCCTCGCCTTCGAGTTCGATGAATTGCTGCACTGCGCTGCCGAAACCATACCAGCCCGGCAACAGGACACGGTTCAAACTCCAGCTGAACACCCAGGGAATGGCACGCAGGTCTTCGATGTTGTCCGATGCCTTGCGCGACGAAGGACGGCTGCCGATGTTAAGTTCGGCAATTTCGCGGATGGGGGTGGCGGCAAAGAAAAAATCGGTGAAGCCGGGCGTCTCATACACCAGCTTGCGGTAGGCGGCGTAGGCTTCCAAGCTGAGAGCCTCCACGATACGGTGGAATTCCGGCATGGTGCTGTCGTCACCGCCGTGGTCGTGCAGCAGCGTGGCTTCCATGGTGGCGGCGATGAGAATTTCCAAATTGCGTCGGCCTATTTCCGGGTCGGAATATTTGCTGGCAATGACTTCGCCCTGTTCGGTGATGCGGATTTGCGCGTTCACGCTGCCCGGCGGTTGCGCCAGAATAGCCTCGTAGCTGGGGCCGCCACCGCGACCCACGGTGCCGCCGCGACCGTGGAACAGGCGCAGCTCGATGCTATGTTTTGCAAACACTTGTACCAGCTCTACTTCTGCCTTGTACAGCTCCCAGTTGGCGGTGAGATAGCCGCCGTCCTTGTTGCTGTCGGAATAACCCAGCATGACTTCCTGCGTGTCGCCCCGGCTGCTCAACAGCGTACGGTAATAGGGGATGGAGAACAATTCATCCATGATGACACCGCAACCGCGCAGGTCGGCAATGGTCTCGAACAACGGGACGATGTTGATGTGCAGTGCGTTGCTGGCATCCAGGATGTCGGCCTGTTGCAGCATCAGCGCAACTTCTAGCAGGTCGCTTACACCCGTGGTCATCGAGATGATGTAATTGGGCAGCGCGGCGCGCCCGAAGCGGCGGTGGATATCTGCCGCCGTCCGCATGATGCGCATTTCGCTTTGCACCGTGGGGGAGAATTTTTCCATCTCCCCGGCCAGGTGCCGGCCGGCCTGCAATGCGGCTAGCAGCGCGCTACGGCGCGCGGCTTCGGTCAGTTGCACATAGCCGCTGACACCCGCTACGGCCAGCAGTTCACTTATCACCTGTTCATGCACGGCGCTGTGCTGGCGCATGTCCAGCGGGGCGAGGTGGAAGCCGAATACTTCCACCGCGCGGCGTAGGTAGGCGAGGCGCCCGCGCGCCAGATACAGCGCGTGGTGGTGGGTGAGCGAGTGGATGAGAATATCCAGTTCGACTATGAATTCCTGGGCATCGGTATAGGGCTGGGCATCAGCATTTACCGGGCGCAAGTGCTTTACGTGCTGGCCGAGCCATGCCGCTGTGGCCACTAGGCGCGAATAGATCACAATCAGCGCGCGCCGATAGGGTTCGTCTTCGCGGCTGGGCGCGCTGTCCGACGACTGCGCGGCTAAGGCTGCCAGTTCGTCGCTGACCTCTACCAGGCGCGTGGTCAGGGACAGGCGCGTGCCTAAAATGTGGGTTTCAGACAAATAGTATTCCAGTACCTGCGCGGAATTGCGCTCGGCCGCATTCTGCATGATAGCGTGCGTAACAAATGGATTGCCGTCGCGGTCGCCGCCTATCCAGCTACCGACGCGCAGGAATGGAGGAATGTCCATGCGGCGGCCGTAGCGTTGTTCCAGTTGCTTTTCCAGGTCGGAATAAATTTTGGGGATTTCGGCGAGGAAGGTATAGCGGTAATACGCCAGCCCATTCTTGATCTCGTCCGGCACCGTCAGCTTGGAGCTGCGCAACATACGCGTGTGCCACAAGATCAGCACGAAACGACGCAGCGCCTCTTCGTTGGTGGCCAGTTCGTCCGGCGTCATGTCTATGCGGTCGCGGTCGGACAGCAGGCGCGCAATGATAAGCTGGCAGTCAAGTATGCTCTTGCGCTGCACTTCGGTCGGGTGCGCGGTGAGCACCGGCGAGATCAGCGCCTTATTAAGGAAAGCCTGCATGGCATCGGCATCAATGTGATGCTCCTGCACGCGATCCAGCGCCAGTTGCAGGCTGCCTTCCTGCGGCGGCGAGCCAGCCTTGAGATGCGCGCGGCGGCGACGGTTGTGGTGCAGGTCTTCGGCGATGTTGCACAGTTGCGAAAAATAGCTGAAGGCGCGCACCACCAATAGCATATCGCGCGGCGACAAGTCATTCAGCACCTGCTCCAGCTGGGCGCGGTCGCGCTCGTCCTGAGTCTTACGGAAGCGCACCGCGGCGCGGCGCACACTCTCGACCAGATCAAAAGTCTCATCACCATCCTGCTCGCGCAGGGTGTCGCCGAGAATGCGCCCAAGCAGGCGAATGTCATCGCGCAAAGGTACATCTTTACTGGAAATATCGGCAGGCGCAGCAAGTAGATTCATCATGGTTTTTCTTTAAGCTGCATGGTCTTCTACGGCAAGGGTAAAACGCGCGCGTAACTGGCTCATGTTAGAATGCGTCGCGTAGGATTTACTTAAACCTATAGGCATATGAACAATTTTCAGCTCTGCTCATTTGCACTTGTAGGATGGGTGAAGCGTTTTTGCGTAACCCATCAAACGCATGTTGCAATGATGGGTTACGCAAAAACGCCCCACCCATCCTACTCATAGCGCCAAGCTGAAAATTGTTCATAGGCACTTAAACATATATTCAGGAAAACCGATGAAACAGATCCCAGCTAAACTGGTTATCGCATCGCGCGAAAGCGCGCTGGCAATGTGGCAGGCAGAACACATCCGCGATCGGCTGCATGCATTATACCCAGAAACTTCCGTCAGCATATTAGGCATGACCACGCAAGGCGATCA
Organism: uncultured Gallionellaceae bacterium; assembly: GCA_947085625.1. Classification (GTDB taxonomy): domain Bacteria; phylum Pseudomonadota; class Gammaproteobacteria; order Burkholderiales; family Gallionellaceae; genus Nitrotoga. The sequence goes on from CAMTXD010000001.1 coordinate 6,987, forward strand.
AATCCTGGATGTCACGCTGTCCAAGATAGGCGGCAAGGGCCTGTTTGTGAAGGAGCTGGAAGCCGCGCTGGAAAACGGCAGCGCCGATATTGCCGTGCATTCGCTGAAGGACGTGCCGATGCACCTGCCGGAGGGTTTTATGCTCGCTTGCATCGGTGAGCGTGAAGATCCGCGCGATGCCTTTGTGTCCAATAACCACCCCACTCTGGAAGCTTTGCCCGCAGGCAGCATAGTTGGCACTTCCAGCCTGCGCCGCGAAAGCCAGTTGCGCGCACGCTTCCCCCATTTGAAAATTGAACCGCTGCGCGGCAATGTGCAGACCCGTTTGCGCAAGCTGGACGAGGGCAAATATGCCGCCATTATCCTCGCTGCTGCGGGTTTGAAACGTTTGGGACTGGGTGACCGTATCCGCGATTTTATTTCCCCTGAGAAAAGTTTGCCCGCAGTGGGCCAAGGCGCGCTGGGCGTAGAATGTATGGCTAACCGCGCTGATTTAAAAGCCCTGCTGGCACCGTTGCACCATGCCGACACCGCCGCTTGCGTATACGCTGAACGTGCCTTGAGCCGCGCGCTGGCGGGAAGCTGCCAGGTGCCGCTGGGCGGTTTTGCTGAAGTTGATGGAAAAACATTGCGCCTGCGCGGTTTTGTCGCCAGTCCGGATGGCAAGCAGATGGTGCGCGCCGAACTGCGTGGCACGACTGCCGACCCCGAAGCATTGGGCAATGCCGTGGCAGAAGCACTGCGCGCACAGGGCGCGGATGAAATTCTCGCTGCACTTTGAAATTGGAAAAAACATCTCACCACAGAGACACAGAGACGCAGAGGTGAAAAGCACAAGAAAAAACCATCACTCATCTCTGTATGGTTTTTTCTGTGTCTCTGTGTCTCTGTGGTAAATGGGTTTTTACTCAGCATGAAGCAGCCCCTTCCTCTCGTCGGACTGAATATTGTGGTGACCCGCCCGCGCGAGCAGGCGGCTCAACTGGCGCGACTCATTGCACAGGCAGGCGGGCAAGCGATATTGTTTCCCCTGCTGGAAATCAGCCCGGTAGCCGACCCGCAGCCCATGCGTGCACTCGTCGCGCGCCTGCCGCAGTTCAATCTCGCCATTTTCATCAGTCCCAATGCAGTGCGTTACGGCATGGAAGCGATTCATGCCGCAGGCGCACTCCCTGATACATTGAAAATCGCCACGATCGGACCGGGCAGCGCCAGGGCTCTGCGCGATTACGGGGGGCAGGATATCATCGCGCCACAGGATAAATTCGACAGCGAGGCGCTGCTGGCATTGCCAGCATTGCAGCAGGTGACGGGCTGGCGCGTGCTGATTTTTCGCGGCGACGGCGGGCGTGAATTATTGGGCGACACGCTTAAGGCGCGCGGTGCCACAGTGGAGTATGCTGCCTGCTATCAGCGCGCCAAACCGCAGCAGGATGTCAGCACGTTGCTCGCCGCCGATCCGCATGTCATCACCGTGACCAGCAGCGAGGCTCTCGGTTATCTGTGGGACATGCTGGATAGTGAAGCGAGAGCGCGCCTTGCCGCCTTGCCGCTGTTCGTGCCGCACGCACGCATTGCCGAGGCGGCATTCAAACTGCGCTGGCGCGAGGTGGTAACGACTGCGGCAGGGGATGACGGGCTGCTTGCAGGTTTGATTACATGGTCAAATCAGAGGACATAACCAGCAACTTACCCGGCGTCTTTTGACGGGTTAGTCGAATGGCTAGTTGTTATATCAGAAGACAGAGGACAGAATGAGCGAACAGACGCCACTCCAGGAACAAAACCAACCAGCCGCGCCGCGCCATAATCCGTTAGCGAATAGGATTTCGCGCATGAGCATCATGCAGATGACAGTGGCGCTGGTGCTGCTGGTGTTCCTGTGGCAATGGTTCGACACGCAGCGTCAGATCAACACTATGCAACAGGAGCTGGCACGCCGCCTGGCCGAGATGGATGGCAACACCAGAGCCGGCCAGGTGCTGGTGACGCAGGGGCTGGAATCGGTGCGCGAATTGTCGATCAAAGTAAATTTGCTGGAAGCCCGCCATGCCGAGGCGCAGAATCAGCGAGCCGCGCTGGAGGTGCTGTATCGGGATTTATCCAGCGGCCGCGATGAGACAATGCTGGCCGAGGTGGAGCAAATGCTAATGATCGCCGGTCAGCAATTACAGCTGTCGGCCAATGTGAAGGCAGCGCTGATCGCCATGCAGCAGGCCGATGACCGGCTCAAGCGCATGGATCGTGCTGCCCTGAATGGTTTGCGCAGTGCCATCAGCCGCGACATAGACAAGTTGCGCGCCTTGCCCAATGTGGATGTGCCGGGTATCAATTTCAGTATAAGTAATATCATCACTGCTGTGGATACCCTGCCACTAGTGCAGGACATTGTTCATCTGCCGCAGGCTGACAGCGCTGTAGTTGCAGCTCCGTTGGGTGATGAGGGCGCATGGCAAAAGCTGCTGCGCGAAATCTGGAAAGATGCCAGGCATCTGGTTCGCATCGAAAATATGGACAAGCCCGAGTTGCCGCTGCTCGCCCCCACGCAGATTTTCTTTTTGCGCGAGAACCTGAAGCTGCGCCTGTTGTCCGCGCGCCTGGCCTTGTTGACGCGCGACGAGGCGAGCTACAAGCATGATTTGCAGTTGGCGCAGGAATGGCTGGTGCGTTATTTCGACAGCAAATCCCCGGCCGGTGCGCAAGCCGTGGCCACCTTGCACAAGTTGCGTCTATCCAGCATCAACATCGAACTGCCGGATACCAGCGCCAGCCTGGAAGCTGCGCGCAACTACCGTGCCTCGCTCGGTCGTGCCGCGCGATGAAATTTCTGCTGTGGCTGCTGGGATTGTTCGCGCTGGCCGTGGCGCTGGTGCAGGCCGCGCACAATCCGGGCTACGTGCTGCTGGTGTATCCGCCCTACCGCATTGAGATGTCACTCATCCTGTTTCTATTCCTGCTGCTGGCGTTGTTCGTGTTCGTGTATCTCACGCTGCACTTGGCGCTTGCTGCGCTGCGCCTGCCACAATATGTACGCCGATTTCGCGCCGATCGTGCCCAGGCCACGGGCCGCGCGGCCATGATGGAAGCGCTGGGTGCGTTTTTTGAGGGACGTTATGCGGCGGCGGAAAAGGCCGCGGTGCGCGCCATGGAGATGGGCGAACAATCCGCCATCAATCCCATCATTGCAGCACGTGCCGCGCACGAGCTGCGAGAATTCGACAAGCGCGATGCGTACCTGGCCGCCGCCGAGGGCAAGACAGTCGGCGCAGCCACCATGCGCTTAGTGGCGCAAACCCAATTCAATCTCGAGGGCACCTCTAAAAATTCATAGTTCGCTCAAATACAAGGCGCGACTAAAATTTTAGTTCCGGCCGACCTAAAGGTTACCCTACACTGAAACTTTGTTTTGTAGCGCAGTATATGCTTGATATAGAAGCAAGAAATTTTGTAACTACTCAGGTGCTTGGCTTTCATCATCTTTCCCCCCTTTTTCAAAGGGGGAAGTGAAAGTGACCAGCTGAGTAGTGACCTTTTTTTAACTCCACTAGCGTTTGTCCGCCGCCCCCCCAAGTTTGTTGCACCCGCAACCTATTGGCGGCAGATAAACTTCGTTGGACTAAACCAGAAAAGCGGTACCTATGGGGGATTGTAAGGTTGCGCTGTGGAGAGTCAACCGGTTGTCATGGGTTGTGAACTCGAATGACCTCATCTACATTTAATACGACTGCTGCTTCCTGCTATTCTCTATCAAATCATAAGCAAGCTGAACTTCCTTGGCTTGCTCGGTCGCCACGGCGATCATGTCTTCTGGCAGGCCTTGGCCGATTAATTTATCCGGGTGATATTGACTGATGAGTTTGCGATACGCCCGTTTGACTTCTGGGTCGCTACTTTCCTTGCTCACGCCCAAGGCTTTATACGCATCATCCAAGGCGGTGGCAGAGTTGGCTTGGCCGCTCGCAAAATGCGACTGGTTTAACACCATCTCCAGCATGCGCTGGAATGCGGCTTGGTCATATCCCAGATATCGTGCGATCTCGAACAGCAAGTGTTCTTCCGCCGTATCGATGCGCTCATCCGATGCCGCCATCACGATGAGATAGACCAGCAACATTTGCTTGAGGTTGTGCGTATGGCCACACACGGCCATAAATTGTTTCAAGGTTGGCTCATACTTAAAATCTGGAACGGCGCCGCGCTTAAAAAATGCAATACCTTGCTGCCTATGCTTCGCGGACATGCCGAGTTTTTGCATGAACTGTTCGACATAGACCACTTCATCTTTGGATATATGGCCATCTACCTTGGCTAATTTACCCATGAGGATAAAAACAGTTTCAAGGAAAACGGTTTGGCGATGGCCACTGCTAAGCGGATTAACGCCGCCCACGCCGTAAGCGCTTATCCGATCAACCATACTGCCTAGGAAAAAACCAAGGAACGCGCCGAAAAATCCGTAGAAGTAAAAGCCGATAAAAACGCCAACGAGTTTAAACAAAATAGCTCCTGCGATTGCGTTTGAGGGAATGGATTATAAGCATATTGGATAAGGGCTGAATGGTGCGCACGCCAATATAGAAATTGTGGACGGGTACTCTGCTGCTGCGAAGTACTTCGCCAGCGCATCACGGAACTGCGGGCTAGCCCCGGAACTCTGTTGAATAGCGTGAGGCACGAGCGGAACTTCTGTGCGTCGACTTGCCCGAGAATCTGTGCGGCGCTCCAATCCCAGTGAGCATTGAGCGCCGCGACTGTTTCCTGAAGCCGCGTGTCTAGCAACCCGCCCTGCTACTGCATGTAATCTACAAACAAGATGTTTCATTATTTATGAATCTCGACACTAGCCCGAACGTTTCATAAATTCGCGTGATGATCGCGCAGGATTTTGTTTGATAGGCAAATTTTGTGAAGGAGTGGTGTAGTTATTCATACACCCGACGGAACAAAACTTTGCCTATCAAACAAAAGACTAGCGAGGGCGCGCGTTAATTTATGAAACGTTCGGGCTAACGAGGGCGCGCATCACAAATGAAATGTTCTGGTCAGCCCAATCTACGGGTTGTTACTTCTTTGTGGCGGCTGATTTTTTGGTGGCCGCAGGTTTCTTCGCGGCCAGTGATTTTTTGGCGGCTGGTTTTTTCTTGGCCACCGGTTTTTTTTCAGCCGCCAGCTTCTTTTCGGCAGCTGGCTTTTTCTTCGCCGCAGATTTTTTAACGACCGGGCCTTTTGCCACTCGTGCGGCCAGTAGCGCCAAGCCTTCTTCCAGCGTGATTTCTTCCGGGGTGATGTCTTTGGGCAGAGTGGCGTTTACTTTGCCGTGTCTGACATAGGGTCCATAGCGGCCACTGCATACGTCCACCGGTTTCTGGTCGTCGGGATGAATGCCCAACTCGCGTAACACAGTGTTGGACGTTCTGGCCTGTGCCAGCAGTTCCACGGCGCGTAGCAGTTCTATCGTGAACACGCTATCGCCGCGGGGGATGGATTTGAATTTTCCGTCGTGGCCGATGTAAGGACCGAAGCGGCCAATGTTAACGATGACTATTTTACCGGTCTCGGGATGGACGCCAATTTCCTTGGGCAGTTGTAGCAATTGCAGGGCAGGGCCGAGTTCCGCACTTTCCGGCGGCAATTCTTTGGGCCAGGAGATACGTTTGGGTTTGGTCTTGACGCCCGCTTCCACTTCGCCGAGTTGCACGTAATAGCCGTAGGGGCCGCGCAATAACAATACCGGCAAACCAGTGGCGGGATCAGCACCCAGTTCCTTGCGCGCTTCGCCCGCATCTTCCTCGCTGCCGAGGTTGCGCGTGTAGTCACACTCCGGGTAGCCCGTACAGCCGATAAAGTTGCCGCGTTTGCCCAGCCGTTTGGATAAAGGTTTGGCACACTTGGGGCAGGCTTCGTCAAGTATTTCAGTGCCGGGGCGGTCAACATCTTTCTTGTCGGTTAGGAGTTTGTTAAAACCTTTCCAGAACTCATCCAGCACTGGTATCCAGTCACGCTTGCCATCGGAAATTTCATCCAGTTCGTTTTCCATTTGCGCGGTGAAACCGTAATCCACATAGCGCGTGAAATGTTCGGTGAGGAAACGGATAACGACACGGCCGACATCGGTCGGCTTGAAACGCTTCTTGTCCAGCACTGCGTATTCACGCGCTTGTAGCGTGGAAATAATGCTGGCGTAGGTGGAGGGACGGCCTATGCCGTGCTCTTCCAGAGTTTTTACCAGACTGGCTTCGGAAAAGCGTGGCGGCGGCTGGGTGAAATGTTGCTCGCCATAAAGTTTATCCAGCGGAATGGTTTCACCTTCAACCAAGGGCGGCAGTTTTTTATTTTCTTCTTCCTCGCTGTCGTCGGTGCTTTCCTGATAGACCGCTATGAAACCGGGAAACACCAGGGTCTGGCCGCTGGCGCGGAACAGCGTGTCATCCGCGCCGAGGCGAATATCCAGGCTGACCGTATCGAAACGCGCCGGCGCCATCTGGCAGGCCAGGGTGCGCTTCCAGATCATTTCATACAGCCGCGCCTGGTCTATGCTGAGATATTCGCGCATGCTCTCTGGAGTACGCGCGATAGAAGTGGGGCGCACTGCTTCGTGCGCCTCCTGCGCGTTTTTGGCTTTGCTCTTGTAGGTTAGCGCGGCCTTGGGCAAATAGTCCGGCGCAAAATTGTCGGTGATGTAACCGCGAATTTCCTGCAACGCTTCCTGCGCCAGCGTGACCGAATCAGTACGCATATAGCTGATCAGACCCACAGTCTGACCGCCGATATCCATGCCTTCATACAGTTGCTGGGCGATGCGCATGGTGCGGTCGGCGGACATGCCGAGCTTGCGCGAGGCTTCCTGTTGCAAGGTGGAAGTAGTGAACGGCGCGGCGGCGTAACGTTGCTTGGCTTTCTTTTCCACGCGCACCACGCGCGGCGGCAGCTTGGCGGCGCTGATGTTGGCATTTATTTTGTTGTATTCAGCTTCGCTGGCGATGCTCAGTTGCTCCAGTTTTTTACCTTGATACTGAAACAGCTTGGCAGTGAACGGGATGCTATTTTTCTGGCTGTCGAGATGTACAGACCAATATTCCTGCGAGCGGAAAGCTTCGATTTCCAGCTCGCGCTCCACAATCAAACGCAATGCCGGACTTTGTACGCGACCCGCCGACAATCCGGGACGGATTTTGCGCCACAGCAAGGGCGAAAGATTGAAGCCGACCAGATAATCCAGCGCACGCCGTGCCTGTTGCGCGTTGACCAGCGGGATGGAAATTTCGCGCGGCTGCGCCACCGCTGCGCGCACCGCAGTTTGGGTGATTTCATAGAACACCACGCGCTGCATGGTTTTATTTTTCATGCCGCGACGGCCCTTGAGCAATTCGGCCACATGCCAGGCGATTGCTTCCCCTTCGCGGTCCGGGTCGGGTGCCAGATAGATGTGGTCGGCGGCGGCGGCGGCCTTGGCTATGGCATCCACATGCTTGCTGTTGCGCGCGATGATTTCATACTGCATGGCAAAATCATGCTCGGTATCTATCGCGCCTGTTTTGGGTATCAGGTCGCGCACGTGGCCGTACGTCGCCAGCACTTCGAAATCCTTGCCCAGGTATTTCTTCAGGGTGGTGGCTTTGGCCGGGGATTCAACGATGAGCAGATTGATTGCCATTATGTGGAATTGATTGCCTAAAATTTAATGTAAAGAGTGGGCGTGGGACGGGGTGAGCAGGTCTTCAACCACCAGCGGATCTAGTTCTTCGTGCTGGTTCCACAACACCATCAGCGCGATCAGCTTGACCTTGTCCAGCGCCAGGTTTTCGCGGCTGAGTGCGACCGCGCGATCCAGAATCATTTCCCGCTCCACCGGTGTAATCATTTTGCTCTGTTCCCAGAATGTCAGAAAACGCAGTGCTTCCGGGCTGATGCGCTTGATTTCCAGAGCGGCGTAGCAACGCATGCCGCTATCGTTGATGGCAGTAGGATAGTCTGCCTGGGTCAGCGTTTTCAGGCCGGACAGCCAGCTCAGCGCCCGATTGATATCCTCGTCTTCAAACCCGGCAGCGCTAAGCTTGCGGGATAGTTTGTCGGAGTCGGGGTAGCTGCCAGCATAAAAATAACTTTCAAACAAAAACATCAAAATATCAAACATGGCACCCCGATAAAAAACCGACTTTGGTTCCCTCTCCCCAGCCCTCTCCCGCGAGCGGGAGAGGGGGATTGGGTCTCGCTACACGAGTTTTATGATACCCGCTGGTACAGCCCTCCTGGCACGGTGGCAACATCGCCATTCAGTTCCAGTTGTAACAGGATGGCGGATAGCGCTTCAATCGTCAAGCCGCTGCGTTGGCTTAACTGGTCCATATCTATCGGATCGAAACCTAAATGCTCGAATAAGGTGTGGTTTACCGATGCGATGGTTTGTGGAATTGAACCGTTAGAAAAGTGCCCCAATTCCTCCAGAATATCCTGCGCGCACTCCACCAGTTTGGCACCCTGCTTGATTAAATAGTGGCATCCCTTGGCCTGCGGGGAGTGGATGGAAGCGGGAATGGCAAACACTTCGCGCCCCTGTTCCAGGGCCATGCGCGCGGTAATCAGCGAGCCGCTGTGCAGCGAGGCTTCGACCACCAAGCAGCCTAGGCTGAGGCCGCTGATGATGCGGTTACGGCGCGGAAAGTTTGCCGCCAGCGGCGGCGTACCCAAAGAAAATTCGGAAATCAGCGCGCCTTCCTGAGCTAGTTGGTGCGCCAGTTCGCGATTGGCGGCAGGGTAAACCTTATCCAGCCCGGTGCCCACTACGCCTATGCTAGCACCTTGCCCGCGCAGCCCGCCGCGATGCGCCGCTGCATCTATGCCGTGCGCCATGCCGCTGACGATGCACAGCCCGGCAGTGCTCGCGGCCTGCGCGAAAGCCTCGGCATTGCTCAATCCTTGAGCCGTGGCGTTGCGGCTGCCAACGATGGCCAACGCCGGGTGATTGAGCAATTCGCGCCGCCCTTTCACATACAACAATAAAGGCGGATCAGGGATTTGGAGTAAGGCTTGCGGATAGTCAGGGTCGGCCAGCGTGACGATGCTATTGCGCGGATCTTCCAGCCAACGGGCGACAGGCTCCAGCGTGGCTTCGTCCCAGCCCCGCGCGATGGTTTCCGCCACGGCCGGCGGGACGACTTGTTTCAGGGTGCGCGCCGGTGTGGCGTAGATATGGGCAGGCGCGCCGAAAGTCTGTAGCAGGCGGCGCAGACCCTCATTGCCCAGACCAGGTATCTGGTTGAGGGCCAGCCATGACGCCAGCTCCGCATCCATGTGTTAGGGGGTCAGTGCGTTATCCAGCAAATTCACTGGCAAGCGGGTTTGCATCACCAGGGCGTAGGCTACTTTGTCAAAAGTGCGGAACACAAAGATCAGGCCATAGCGCACGTCCGGCAGGCTGACCAGCTTGCCCTTATCTCTCACCTCTTCGCCTTTGCGGTACAGGGCCAGTACGTGGCCGTTTTCCAGGCCATCGCGCTGCCCCTTGTTGAGGGTGATGATGGCATTCTGCCCGGCCTGGGAAACGCCGCCATAAATCGAGATCACGCGCGCGGCGATCTTTCCTTCCGGCGCCCGCGGCACATAATTGTTGGCAATACCGGACGAGGCTTGAATGAGGCGATCCCCCTTGCCCATTTCCTGAATAGCCTCGGTGATTTTAAGGGTGCTGATATGGTCAAACTTCTCGACTTGCGCGTCACCCAGGTAGGTTGCCTCGTAGCCCAGCAGCTCCTTGCTGTCCGGGTCTATCAGCGCCTTGCCCGGGCGATAAACTTGCCACAGCGTCCCCTTGTCCTGAGGAAAATCGCTTACATATGCGATATCATCATTGCCCAGTATGACGCGTTGTTCATAGGTACCCATTATGGCTGGCGCGCGGGCCATTTCATCCTTGTCTATTACCAGCGGCCGCTTGAGGAAAGGCCCGATAATTTTGGCGGAAATGCTGGGAATGGCGCCGTGCTGGCTGTCTTGTACGCGTATCTGGGGAGACAGCCTGACGATGTCGGAGCCGGAGTCGGAGCCGGATTTCGTATCGCCGATACGCAGCGTGCCGCTCGCACGGTCCAGCACAACTACGTCACCCGGATAAATCCAGTGCGGATCCTTGATGGTATCCTTGTTGAGCCCCCAGATTTGCGGCCATTGCCATGGGTCATTGAAAAATTTGGCGGAGATATCCCACAGCGTATCCCCCTTCACTACGACGTAACGCCCCGGTGCGTCGTCGCGGATTTTTACCGTATCAGCTAGGGCGAAGGCGGGCAACAAACAGCAAATCAGCGCTATAATAATCTTTTGCATGGAAACCCCGTTTGGCATGAAAACCAGATTTTGGTTAGAAATAACCCCAGTTTTGTACAGGAACAACTCGGTACAGATTAACAAGGGATGCGGCGCGATGCTCGTGCGACGGCTTAACCCGAACGTTTCATAAATTAACGCGTACCCTCGCTGGTCTTTTGTTTCGTATGGAAATTTTGTTCCGTCGGGCATATGAATAACTACGCCACTCCTCCACAAAATTCCCCTACAAAACAAAATCCTGTGCGATCATCACGCGAATTTATGAAACGTTCGGGTTAAATTCTGCATCCAGTCATTTAAATTAGCAAGCATTTATGGCAATTATGGCAATTCTTAAAATACTACAATATCCGGACGAACGCTTGCACACCATTGCTAAACCTGTGCAAGCGGTGACAGTCGCCACTGTGGCGCTCATCCACGACATGGCCGAAACCATGTATGCCATGCACGGGATAGGGCTAGCGGCGACGCAGGTGGATGTGCATCTGGAGGTTATCGTGATGGACATTTCCGAAACCCATGACCAGTTGCGGGTGTTTATCAATCCGGTAATTCTGGCTCGCAGCGGCGAAAGAGAATGCGAGGAGGGGTGTTTGTCGGTTCCCGGCGTGTATGAAAAAGTCTCTCGCGCCGAGCGCGTGACGGTGCGCGCTCTGGACACACAGGGAAATCCATTCACGCTGGAAGCGGAAGGCTTGCTGGCGATCTGTGTGCAGCATGAGATGGATCACCTCAAGGGGCGCGTATTTGTCGAATATCTTTCCAGTCTCAAGCAATCGCGCCTGAAAGCCAAGATCAAGAAGCACCAGCGCGAAACAATGTAGGCGGCCTCATACAGGTGCGTTCTTTGAAAATAATTTTTGCCGGCACTCCACATTTTTCTGCCACTGCGCTGGAGGCGTTGCTGGAGCATCAATTTAATGTGGTCGCGGTATTGACCCAGCCCGACCGGCCTGCCGGGCGCGGCATGCAACTTGCCGCCAGCCCGGTCAAGCAGCTGGCGCTGGCGCATGAATTGCCGGTGCTGCAGCCGGTCTCGTTAAAATCTACCGAAGCGCAACAGATGATTGCCAACTATGCGGCGGACGTGATGGTGGTCGCAGCATATGGCTTGATATTGCCGCCAGCGGTGCTGCACACGCCGCACCAGGGATGTTTGAACATACACGCATCGTTGCTGCCGCGCTGGCGCGGGGCAGCGCCCATTCAGCGCGCGTTACTGGCGGGCGACAGTGAGACCGGCATCACCATCATGCAAATGGATGCGGGGCTGGATACCGGCGACATGCTGCTGAAAAAAACCTGCCCGATTACTTTGCAGGATACTGCGCAGACGTTGCATGCCAAATTGGCAGCGCTGGGAGCGGCGGCTATCGTCGAAGCCTTGCGCCTGCTGCAACAGGGTCAGCTCAAGCGCGTTCCGCAGGATACCGCGCACGCAAGCTATGCCGCCAAGCTGAGCAAAGCAGAGGCGCAAATCAACTGGGCAGAGCCTGCTGCGCAACTCGCGCGCGCGGTGCGCGCCTACAATCCGTTCCCGATTGCCTATAGCACCCTCAAAGCGACACCCATCAAAATCTGGCAGGCCAGCATGTGTGACGATTTGAGCGGCGCACCCGGAACTGTGCTGGCTGTGGAAAAAAACGGCATCGTCGTGGCCTGCGGACTAGGCGCCCTCAGGCTGGAAATATTACAGCGCCCGAATGCCAAGGCATTGCCTGCGGCGCAGTTTGCGCAGGGGTTCGTTGTGCATCCGGGCGACCACTTTGCCCTGACTGCTTAAACTATGGATGTCGCTCAACAAGGTGCCAGCCAGATCGTCTGCCAGGTATTGGCTGGGCGCAATTTGAACCATGTACTGAGCGCGGCGCTGCAAGCTGCGCCTGGGCTGACGCCGCAACAGCGTGGTGGGCTGCAGGATTTGAGTTACGGCACGCTGCGCTTTTATGGCCAGTTGGTGCGCGTGCTGGAACAATTACTGCACCATCCCTTGCAAGACGAGCGGGTGCGCTGCCTGCTGCTGGTCGCGTTGTATCAACTGCAATATGGCAAGGCTGTGCCCTATGCGGTGGTGGATCATGCAGTGCGCGCCGCGCAAAAAATCAATGTCAAGAATGTCAAGACCGGTGGGCTGGTGAATGCGGTGCTGCGCAATTTTCTGCGCCAGCGCGAGGCTTTGCTGGCCAACGCGAATGGCAGCGAGGAAGGTCGTTACGCCTATCCGCAATGGTGGATAGATGCGATCAAGGCGCAATATGGCGAGCGTGCACCGGCCATCCTGCTGGCCGGCAACCAGCATCCGCCGATGACCTTGCGTGTAAACCACAAGCGCACGACAACGGCAGATTATCTGGCTTTGCTGGCGCAGCATGACATTCAGGCCAGCCAGATAGAACCGGATGCCGTGCTGTTACAGCATCCGCTGCCAGTAGATAAATTGCCGGGATTTTTTGAGGGCATGGTCTCGGTGCAGGATGCCGGTGCGCAATACGCGGCATCCCTGCTCGATGTGCACGACGGCATGCGCGTGCTGGATGCCTGCGCCGCGCCCGGCAGCAAGAGCACCCATTTGTTGGAGCTGGCCCAGATTGAACTGCTCGCTGTGGATAAAGATGCACAGCGCCTGCAACGGGTAAGAGAGAATTTGCAGCGTCTGCAATTAAATGCCACGCTGTTGTGCGGTGACGCGGCGCAGCCGGATGACTGGTGGGATGGCAAACTATTCCAGCGCATTCTGGCCGATGTGCCTTGTTCCGCTTCCGGTGTGGTACGCCGCCATCCCGATATCAAATGGTTGCGGCGCCCGGCGGACATGGACGGGTTCGCGCAACAGCAACTTGCTATCCTAAATGCGTTGTGGCGGCTGCTGGCTAGAGATGGTAAATTGCTCTATGCAACCTGTTCCGTTTTTGCGCGGGAAAACCAGCAGGTCGTGGTCGAGTTTCTGCAGCAACATGATGACGCGCAACTATTGCCGCTGCTCAACCCCAACCTGACTGATGGACAGCTATTACCCAATGATCAGCACGATGGTTTCTTTTATGCGCTATTGCACAAAAATGCCTAACCAAAGGACAGAAGACAGAAGACAGAAGACGGGCAGGTGCAAAGCGCTTGTTTTTTTCTTTATTCTGTCCTCTGTCCTCTGTCTTCTGTCCTCTGCACAGGCCGAAAGTATCGCGGTACACAAGGCAGAGGCGCGGCTCACCGATGGCAGCTATCAACTCTCTGCCAAATTTAACCTGCACCTTAACTTTATTGTTGACCAGGCGCTGACGCGTGGGGTGCCGCTGTATTTTATCAGCGAATTCACGTTGATCCGCCCACGCTGGTACTGGCTTGATAAAATAGTGGTGCAAACCGAACAGACCACACGACTTTCATATAACGCCTTGACGCGCCAATACCGCATCGCGCGCGGCTCGTTGTTCCAGAATTTTTCCACTCTGGACGATGCGCTGCGCATCATCAGCCATCAATCTTCTGCACCGATAGATGCGTCATTACTGCGGCAAGATAAAGATGGCGACTATATCGCTGCCGCGCGCATGCGGCTGGACGTGACACAATTGCCCAAGCCGCTGCAAGTCAATGCTCTGGGTGAAGAGGATTGGAACCTCGATTCCGGCTGGTTTCGCTGGACGGTGCGGCCCGCCGCAGCCATATCCGCCGCGGATGAACAGAAGTAAATAGGCCATGAAATATTTTATTTTTACCAGCGTAATGATCGGCAGTTTATTGCTGTACCTACTGGCCAGCGCCAGCGCCAGCGCCAACTTGTTCTCACGTAATTATTACGGCCTGCTGGTGCTGGCCGGTGTGCTGGCGGCTAGCCTGACCGTACTGGTGGGCTATCAACTGTGGCAGTTGCGCGGCAAGCTCAAGGCGCAGGTATTCGGCGCGAAACTCACCCTGCGTCTGGCGCTGTTTTTTACCCTGATCGCGATCCTGCCCGGCTTGCTGGTGTATGCCGTGTCGGTGCAGTTTCTGGGCAAGAGCATCGAGTCGTGGTTTGATGTCAGGGTGGAGAAAGCGCTGGAAGGCGGCTTGAATCTGGGGCGCAGCGCGCTCGAAGCCGGTCTCAAGGAATTGGGCAGGAAAGGTCAGTTCGCCGCGCAGTTGCTGGAAAAACAGACACCCGGGCAAATCACGCAGACACTGGAGAAACTGGTGAATGAAGGCGTGGCACAGGACGTGGCGCTAATCGGCAACAACGGAAAATTGCTGGCGTTCAAGACCAGCAGCCACAAGAAATTACCGGACATGCCAGATGCCGATATGTTGCGCCAGATGCACCAGCAGGGCACATACAGCATCATTGATACACTGCCCGATAATAGTCTGGTCTTGCGCGTACTGGTGCCGCTCAAGCCGCTCCAGCCATCGGATGGAGAGCGTCTGCTGCAACTTGTACAGCCGGTGGCGAAACAGCTCGCTGCCGATGCGGAAACAGTACAAGCGGGTTATCGCGATTACCAGGAGCTGTTGCTGTCCCGTCTGGGATTGAAGCGGCTGTATGGTGTCACGCTCACCTTGTCGCTGTTGATCGTGCTGTTGAGCGCAGTATCGGCCGCATTTTTCATCAGCGCCCGGCTGAGCGCGCCACTGGCCGCGCTGGCTGAAGGGACGCGCGCCGTGGCGCAGGGCGATTTTTCACAGCAGCACCCGATCCAAAGCAGCGACGAGCTGGGTGCGCTGACCGGCCTGTTCAACCAAATGACGCTGCAACTGGCCGACGCCAAAGCCATGAGCGAGCGGCAGCAGCACCAGGTGGAGAATGCCAAAATATATCTGGAAAGCGTACTGGCGCATCTGTCTTCCGGTGTGCTGGTGGTGGACGAACAATTCAGATTGCGTTCGGTCAACAGCAGCGCGGCGCAGATACTGGGCGCTGCACTGCTGGACATGCATGGCGCGCCGCTGCCGGAAATCGCCGCCCGCTATCCCTCGTTACGGCCTTTTACCGAGGCGGTGGTGCAGGCGTTCGATGGGGCAACGGGCAGCGAATGGCAGCGGCAGATCGAACGGCTCAGCAGGAATGGCAACCAGATCCTGCTGATGCGCGGCACCCGGCTGGCTACGTCGGTGGGAAACGGTTACGTGGTGGTGTTCGACGACATCACCTATTTGCTGCAAGCGGAGCGCCAGGCCGCGTGGGGTGAAGTGGCGCGCCGCTTGGCGCACGAAATCAAGAATCCACTTACGCCGATACAGCTTTCCGCTGAGCACTTGCAGCACAAATTGAGCGCCAAGCTGGAAGGCGCCGACAAATCGCTGTTGCGGCGCGCTACGCAGACTATCGTGAGCCAGGTGGCGGCGATGAAAAACATGGTCACGGAATTCGCCGATTACGCGCGCGCGCCCGCACCCAAACTGGTGGCACTGGACATCCACGAGTTGCTGCGGGAAGTGATGGGCTTGTATGAAGCCAACAGCAGCCCGATTACCCTGCGTCTGAATGCTGCGCAGGCGCGGGTGAGGGGTGATGCGACCCGCTTGCGCCAGGTGGTGCATAACCTATTGCAGAACGCGCATGACGCTTTGCAAAACGTGACCCAGCGGGAGATCATCCTGAGCACGGCGGATGAGGGCGGTGCATTAAAGCTGCGTGTACAGGACAATGGCTGCGGCTTTCCCGAGCACTTGCTGGCACGCGCCTTTGAGCCCTACATGACGACCAAGCCCAAGGGTACCGGGCTGGGTTTGGCCATTGTGAAAAAAATCGTGGAAGAGCACGGTGGCAGCATCGCCATCGAAAATGTGGCACAAGGTGGCACGCGGGTGACCGTCACCCTGCCCCTATTAACAGAAACAGAGGCCGCATAAAAATGTCAGCTAAAGAAATTCTAGTGGTGGATGATGAAATCGGGATACGCGAGTTGCTCTCGGAAATCCTGTTCGACGAAGGTTATCATGTGGTTGTAGCGGAAAATGTCGCGCAGGCACGCGACTTTCGCCAGCGGCAGGCTCCGGATCTGGTGTTGCTGGACATCTGGATGCCGGATGCCGATGGCATCAGCCTGCTCAAAGAGTGGGTGGAGCAGGACCTGTTAACCATGCCGGTAATCATGATGTCTGGGCACGGCACGATAGAGACTGCGGTGGAAGCGACGCGCATCGGCGCGGTGGATTTTCTGGAAAAGCCCATAGCCCTGCAGAAATTGCTCGATGCCGTGGCCAAGGCCATCCATCACGGTGCGCTACCCATGCGGCCGACAGGCGCAGCGGTAGAGCCGACCGGCAAGTGGAGTGCAGATACCATCCTAGAGGCTGCGGCAATATTTCCGCTACCGCTCGACTTGCCCTTGCGCGAGGCGCGTGACCATTTTGACAGCTTCTACTTCAATTACCATATGCGCAAAGAGAACGGGAACGTCACCCACGTGGCACATAAAATCGGTTTGGAGCGCACTCATTTATACCGAAAGTTGAAGCAGCTCGGCATCAAGTTCGCCAAAAAAGATCTGGATGATCAGGGCGCGCCTGACTAATCCGGGAAAAACCTAATTCAAAAAAACAATTACGGCCACAAGGAACGCAGGGATAGCGAGGGTTCGGGGGGCAGGGTCTGATAGAACTACTAGCCATTCGACTAAGCACGATAAAACATGCGCTAAGTCGCTGGTTATCGCTTCGCGAGCTTCACGTTAACGGTCATGGCAAGCATCATTATCAGGGGTGGCACAATTGCCATGACCGCGTAGGTCAAATCCCCATTACGTCCATTGTGTCTTGCCGCGCATCACAGGCGCAGGGCGGCATCGGGCTTGATTGTTATGCTGCTGTTGCCCTAAACATGGCAGTGCGGCATAATTACCCCTTTTCGGCGACAACAATCCAACCCCCCTAGTGGGTGCTCAGGAGGCAAGTAAAAATGGCTGCGGTGCGTAAAGTAAGACCCCCTAAATTTAATGACACAACCGGCGCGATCCGTGCCTTGGCTATGGATGCGGTGCAAAAGGCTAATTCCGGGCATCCCGGCGCGCCCATGGGCATGGCGGAAATTGCCGAGGTGTTGTGGAACCATCACCTGCGCCATAATCCGGCCAATCCCAAGTGGGCGGACCGCGATCGTTTTGTGTTGTCCAACGGCCATGGCTCGATGCTGATTTATGCCTTGCTGCATTTGACTGGCTACGATTTGCCGATTGAGGAGCTCAAGCGCTTCCGCCAATTACATTCGAAAACCCCAGGCCATCCCGAATACGGTTATACCGCAGGCGTAGAAACCACCACTGGACCGCTTGGGCAAGGTATCACCAACGCCGTGGGCTTTGCTCTGGCGGAAAAAATGCTGGCGCATGAATTTAACCGCCCCGACCATGAAATTGTTAACCACCACACCTATGTGTTCATGGGCGACGGCTGCATGATGGAAGGCATTTCGCATGAATCCTGTGCGCTGGCCGGAACCTGGGGCCTGGGCAAACTGATTGCATTCTGGGACGACAACGACATTTCTATTGACGGCCATGTCGGCGCTTGGTTTACCGACAACACGCCCCTTCGATTTGAAGCTTACGGCTGGCATGTCATTGCCAATGTCGAAGGCCATGACCCGGAAGCCTTGGATGCCGCCATCAAGGAAGCCAAATCAGTCACCGACAAGCCCACTTTGATTTGCTGCAAAACTATCATCGGCGCTGGTTCCCCTAATAAAGCCGATACGCACGAGGTACACGGCGCCGCATTGGGCGATGCCGAAATTGCTGCGGCACGCGAATATATCGACTGGAAATATCCGCCGTTTGAAGTTCCGGCGCACGTCTATCAGGCGTGGGATGCGCGCACCAAGGGTGCAGGGCTGGAAAAGCTGTGGGACAACAAATTTGCCGAATACCGCAAGGCCTACCCCGCAGAAGCCACCGAGTTTGAGCGGCGTATGCAAGGCGATCTGCCAGCCAACTGGACCGAGCATGCTGCAGACGTGATTGCCAAAATCAACGACAAGGCCGAGACCATCGCCACGCGCAAGGCTTCGCAAAATGCCATCAACGCGCTGGTGCCAGTATTGCCGGAATTCCTCGGCGGTTCGGCCGATCTGACTGGATCCAACCTGACCAACTGGACCGGTGCCAAGCACGTGCACGCTAATTCCACAGGGAACTACATCAGCTACGGCGTGCGCGAATTCGGCATGTCGGCGATTATGAATGGGTTGGCGCTGCACGGCGGCCTGCTGCCCTTCGGCGGCACTTTCCTGATGTTCTCGGAATATGCGCGTAATGCCTTGCGCATGGCGGCACTGATGAAATTGCGTGTATTGTTTGTGTACACGCATGACTCTATCGGTCTGGGCGAAGATGGCCCCACTCACCAGGCAGTCGAGCAGACAGCTACGCTGCGCTACATCCCCAATATGGACGTGTGGCGTCCGTGCGATACGGTGGAATCCGCCGTGTCCTGGGTCTGTGCGGTTGAGCGCAAGACCGGCCCCTCGTCGCTGATTTTCAGCCGTCAGAACCTAGCCTTCCAGAAGCGCGATGCGGCGCAAATCGCCAACATCCGCAAGGGCGCTTACATATTGTCGGAAGCTGCTAATGGCAAACCGCAAGCGATGATCATTGCCACCGGTTCCGAAGTGGGGCTGGCGATGGATGCGCAGAAAGCGCTGGCGCAAGAAGGCATCCACGTGCGCGTGGTATCCATGCCATCCACCAATGTCTTCGACCGCCAGGATCAGGCCTACAAAGACAGCGTGTTGCCCAAAGGCAGCAAGCGCGTGGCGGTGGAAGCCGGTATTACCGGTTTCTGGTACAAATATGTGGGGCTGGAGGGCGCGGTGGTCGGCATAGACACCTTCGGCGAGTCCGCACCTGCAGGCGATTTGTTCAAGCACTTTGGTTTCACTACTGCAAACGTAGTGCAGGCTGTAAAAAGTGTGCTGTAACTAAGGGGATGACAAGTTGAAAACGAATGCGGTGGGGGAAAATGGGTTTAGCCAAATTAGTTTCTTTGAACGAGCGACTTCGTTCATATACAACCCTGCCAGATTTGTCATAACAGCCATTTTTATATTCCTTGGGACTATTTCTTCATCTCAGGCCGAAGTTGAACAAGTTGCACCAACCAGTCCATCTGAAATAATTCTTGCGCAGGCTACGGTTGAGTCTGTTGACCCTATTCCAGGTTCTTGTTTCACAAGTTCTCAAAACGTGATGTGCTTACCTTCTGTTCAGCTTGCAGCTGATTCAGCTTGTGGGACAGTGGGTGGCGGCAGCGCAATAAATATCACCCGCATAAATCCAAATACTTGGAAGGTTGGGTGTCAGTTGCGACCCCATGTTTTTTTTATTGTCGGATTGGTTAGTTGCCCACAACCCATTTCCGGTGACCCTTATTCATACAACGGGTCAACTGGTAAATGCGAGCGCCCGGCTGACGACTGTCCCATAACGACGCCGCTCACGCCATTAGACCCTGCTGTGCAGCGCTACGAAGATGGCCACCTAGATCTGGATAATCTGACACAAGCCACGCGCGACGGTGCAGCCTGTATTATGAGGTCGCCACGAGCGATTCAAATAGAATCTGGATATAGACCCCCAGCATACCAAACCCATCTCCGCGAGGTTTATGACAAGTGGCAATTGCTCAAAAACAATAACGACGCCGCATGTGCTGATATCAAGCTCAAGGTTGAAGAAGAATATATTAAACATCAAATCGTGCACCAGCCAGGGGTGACCTCTCGTCATTCAACTGGTCGTGCCGTTGATATTAGTCTTTCGAGTTATGCGACAGCCGATGCAATCGCAGCGGGATGCGGCATGTCCAGACCTGTGCCCAACGACAGAGTGCATTTTGAACCACTAAGGTAAATAGCCATGATTAATTTCTCCCTTAAAATTGTTTGTGCCCTATCCCTGTTTGCGCTTTCTGTGCCGGTTTACCCCCAGGCCACCGTCAAGCCGGTGCAAATTATTGCAACGGGCATGCATTATGGTGGCTATGTGATTTATCGCTATCAGGTCAAAAACAAGGGTACGCAAAGTATCAACCTCATTAGACTTGGCTATTCCAGTGAAGAGGACAGCAGTTTTGTGGGCTTTACTGAGTGGCCTGTTAATCCTACCCCACCAGAGATGGTCACAGCTCTTTCGTGGTACCCCGCTATTTGGTACCCACCTACCATAATCTCCAGTCCTGATGGTTGGGGGGGTAAGCGTATTGGAGAGCAGAATGAAACTGGGGAAATTGGCATAGGCTGGGTCGAAGGCTCTTATGCTCAGGAACTTTGGCCACGCAGCTTTAAAGAAATACATGCCCCCAAAGTCTATCCGGGCGGCAAGGCCATCGCTCCGGGACAAACATCCAGTGAGTTTTCTGTAAAGGTGGATCGGCCAGACTATGCCTACGTGCAGGGGTATGCGTCGGTAAGTTATGGCACCAACCTTATTTTTGTGCCGATTGAGAAAGGCGACAGCATCCCACCCACCCTCTCGGTGACTCTGAGCCCCGCCACTCTCTGGCCCCCGAACAACAAACTCGTACCGATTACTGCCACGATCACGGTGAAAGACGATTACGACGCCAATCCGCAGATCAAGCTCGAGTCCATCACTGCCAGCGAGCCGTTACTTGCCGGTGATATAGCGGATGCCCAGTACGGCACGGATGACCGCCGCTTCGCCCTCAAGGCTAAACGGGGGGGCCGCAATAAGCCGGGCCGTGTCTATACGATCACCTATTCCGCTACGGATGCCTCTGGCAATAAAGCGACTGCCAGCACCACGGTTACGGTGCCGCATGACCAGCGATAGGGGATGTAATAATAGCAAGGCGGCTTGCGCCCTGCTTCGTCTTTTTGTTAATTAACTATGGGAGCAGAAACACATGGCAATTAAAGTAGGTATCAACGGATTTGGCCGTATCGGACGTATGGCATTCCGCGCGGCGATCAAGGATTTTCCTGAAATCGAAGTAGTCGCTATCAATGACTTGCTGGAGCCGGACTATCTGGCCTACATGCTCAAGTATGACTCTGTGCATGGCCGCTTCAAGGGTGATGTTGCTGTGTCCGGCAACAATCTGGTAGTGAACGGCAAAACGATACGCCTGACCGCCGAGCGCGATCCGGCCAATTTAAAATGGAATGAAGCAGGCGTGGACATCGTCATCGAAAGCACCGGCTTCTTCCTGACCAAGGAAACCTGCCAGGCACACATCGCCGCAGGTGCAAAAAAAGTAGTACAGTCCGCACCATGCAAGGATGATACGCCGATGTTTGTGTACGGCGTGAACCACGACACTTACAAGGGCGAGAGCATTGTTTCCGCCGCTTCCTGCACCACCAACTGTTTGGCGCCCGTAGCCAAGGTGCTGAATGATACGTGGGGCATCAAGCGCGGCCTGATGACGACTGTGCATGCCGCAACCGCTACCCAGAAAACGGTGGACAGCCCTTCTGCCAAAGATTGGCGCGGTGGCCGCGGTATTCTGGAAAATATTATTCCGTCTTCCACGGGCGCGGCCAAGGCCGTGGGCGTGGTGATTCCCGAGCTGAACAAAAAGCTGACCGGCATGGCCTTCCGTGTGCCGACCTCGGACGTGTCCGTGGTGGATTTGACGGTAGAGCTGAACAAACCCGCGACTTACGATGAAATCTGCGCGGCCATGAAAGCGGCTTCCGAAGGGCCGATGAAGGGCGTGCTGGGTTATACCAGCGACGATGTGGTGTCCACCGACTTCCGTGGCAATACCTGCCCCTCCATATTCGATTCCAAGGCTGGCATCGCGCTGGATCCGACTTTCGTCAAAGTCGTGTCCTGGTATGACAACGAGTACGGCTATACCTGCAACCTGATGCGTTTGGTGCGGCATATCGCTAAATAATAAATGTAGGGTGGGCGGACAGGGTTATCGTCTGCCCACGCGGCATCGAAACGCGTGGGCACAAAAGCGTGCCCACCCTACATGCGGTTTCAAAGGAAAAAATAGATGTCTGTAACCAAAATGACCGACCTGGATCTCAAGGGCAAGCGTGTCCTGATCCGCGAAGATTTGAATGTGCCACAAGCTGATGATGGCAGCATCACCGATGACACCCGCATTCGCGCGAGTTTGCCTACCATTAAGCATGCCATGCAAGCGGGTGCAAAATTAATGTTGATGTCGCACTTGGGTCGCCCTGAAGAAGGCGTGTACTCCGAAGCTAATTCGTTGAAGCCGATAGCCAGGCGCCTGTCCGAGTTGCTGGGCCGCGAAGTACGCATCGTCAAGGACTGGCTGGATGGCGATTTCACCGTGGCCGAGGGCGAAGTGGTGCTGTTTGAGAACGTGCGCTTCAATAAAGGTGAAGGCAAAAACAACGACGAGCTGGCGCAAAAAATGGCCAAGCTGTGCGACATCTACGCGATGGACGCTTTCGGCACCGCGCATCGCGCGCAGGCTTCTACGCACGGTGTGGCCAAGTATGCGCCAGTGGCGTGTGCCGGCCCGCTCTTGGCGGCAGAGCTGGAGGCCTTGGGTAAGGCGTTGAAAAGCCCGGCTCACCCGATGGTTGCCATCGTCGGCGGTTCCAAGGTTTCCACCAAATTGACAGTTTTAGAATCGCTGTCGCACATTGTGGATCAGTTGATAGTCGGTGGCGGCATCGCCAACACCTTCATTAAAGCCGCAGGCTATAACGTCGGTAAATCCCTGTATGAAGCTGATCTGGTAGCCGAAGCGCAGCGCCTGATTGCGGCAGCCCGCGCCAAGGGCGGCGATATCCCGGTGCCGACCGACGTGGTGGTGGGAAAAAAATTCGATGCTAAAGAACCGGCCGTGGTCAAGAAAGTTGCCGACATCAGCGACGACGACATGATTTTTGACATCGGCCCGGAAACGGCCAAGACTTACGCGGCCTATCTCAAAAAAGCCGGCACGATCGTGTGGAACGGCCCGGTCGGCGTGTTCGAGTTTGACCAGTTCGGTGCGGGCACCAAAACGCTGGGCATGGCGATTGCGGACAGCCCGGCTTTCTCCATTGCCGGCGGCGGCGACACGCTGGCGGCGATAGCCAAATATAAAATTAGCGACCGCGTGAGCTATATTTCCACCGGGGGCGGCGCATTCCTGGAATTCCTCGAAGGCAAGAAATTGCCAGCAGTGGAGATTCTGGAGCAGCGTGCCGCGAAATAGTCAGGCCAAAAAAATAATCAGATAGGAATTTATGTTACGTAGAACCAAAATTGTTGCAACCCTGGGCCCCGCATCCAGCGACCAGAAAGTGCTGGAGCAGATGATCCGCGCTGGCGTAGATGTGGTGCGCATGAACTTCTCACATGGCACGGCGCAGGATCACGTGGCGCGCGCCGAAAAAGTGCGCGCCGCAGCGGCCGCATGTGGTCGTATCGTTGGTATCTTGGCCGACCTGCAAGGCCCAAAGATCCGCGTGGGGAAATTTGAGAATGACAAGATTATCCTTAACAACGGCGATAAATTCATACTCGATTCAGACTGGACCGCACTCGGCAATCAGGAGCGCGTCGGCCTCGACTACAAGGAATTGCCCAATGATGTCAGCAAGGGCTCGGTGCTGCTGCTGAATGACGGCATGCTGGAATTTGATGTGGTTGAAATCAAGGGCTCGCAGATTATCTGCAAAGTGGTACGTGGTGGCGTGTTGTCCAACAACAAGGGCATCAACCGCAAGGGCGGCGGCTTGACCGCTCCCGCGCTGACCGAC
>CAMTXD010000002.1:0-5094 GCA_947085625.1 uncultured Gallionellaceae bacterium
CGCCCCTACTGTTCGGGCGAATGAATTCGCCCCTACTACCCCGCGTTCAAATAATCATCCCCGCCGCAACCGTATTATTGGTCGCTTCATCAATCACGATAAAGCTGCCGCTGGCGCGATTGCGCTGGTAGCTGTCGAACACCAGCGGCTGCTGCACCTTCATCGCCACGCGCGCGATGTCGTTCATGTTGAGCGTGAGTGTGGGGTGGTGCGCCAGCGTATTTACATCCACCCGGTATTCCAGGCGCGAGATGACGCACTTCACCACGCGCGTGGTGTGCTTGATGATGTATTTGCGGTTCAAGTCCAGCGGCGATTCAGACAGCCAGCACAGCATGGCTTCCAGTTCTTTGGTCAATTGCGGCATGGAGTCTTTTTTGACGAACATGTCGCCGCGCGAAATATCAACCTCATCGGTCAAAGTCAGCGTCACAGATTGTGGCGCACAAGCGCGCTGCAAATTGCCATCATAGGTCACGATTTCCTTGATGCGCGTGGTGCGGCCCGATGGCAGGATGGTGATTTCATCGCCCGCCGCAATCTCGCCCGACTCAATCCGCCCCATGTAGCCGCGAAAGTCATGATATTCCTGCGACTGCGGGCGGCACACCCATTGCACCGGGTAGCGGAAATCAGTGGTATTCACATCATGGTCTATCACCACATCTTCCAGCAACTCGAGCAAGGGAACGCCGGTATACCAATTCAAATTTTCGCCGCGCTCCACCACCATGTCGCCATTCAGGGCCGACATCGGAATACAGCTTATGTCATGCAAGCCCAGTTGCGCGGCAAAGGCGCGATACTCGGCGCAAATACTATCGAACGTCTCTTGCGAATATTCCACCATATCCATTTTGTTCACTGCCAACACAATGTGCGGCACGCCAACCAGGCTGGCAATATAAGTATGGCGACGTGTCTGTGTCAGCACGCCTTTGCGCGCATCTATCAAAATGACCGTGAGATTCGCAGTGCTGGCCGCGGTGACCATGTTGCGCGTGTACTGCTCATGCCCCGGCGTGTCGCCGATGATGAACTTGCGTTTGGGCGTGGCAAAGTAACGATAAGCCACATCTATGGTAATGCCCTGCTCGCGCTCGGCCTGCAAACCATCGGTCAGCAGCGACAAATCCACTGCGCCTAGGCCGCCGCGCCGCTCGCTGGTCTTGGTGATGGCGGAAAGCTGATCCTCAAAAATGGACTTTGAGTCGTGCAGCAAACGGCCTATCAGTGTGCTCTTGCCGTCATCCACGCTGCCGGCGGTGATGAAGCGTAAAAGTTGTGTGGTATTGTTCATGCATGTTTCCTTAAAATCTTCCAGTTTCGTCATTCCGGCGAAGGCCGGAATCCAGCGCGTTTATTCAACATGCCTTGCGGTTTTGTCCCGCGTTGCGGGTATTTCTTTTTTGGCTGGACACCGGCCTACGCCAGTGTGACACACTCAAAAATACCCTTCTTTTTTGCGCAACTCCATCGAAGCTTCCGAAGTCTGGTCGTCCATCCGTGTCGCCCCGCGCTCGGTAATACGCGTGGTGGACGTTTCCTCAATAATTTCCTGCGCAGTGCGCGCGGTGGATTCTACCGGCGCGGTGCAGGTCATATCGCCCACGGTGCGAAAGCGCACTGACAGCACTTCCACTTTTTCCCCCGCCTTCGGTTGCACCAGATGCGATACTGGAATAACCGCGCTGCCGCGCCGTATCACTTCACGTTCGTGGGCGTAGTAAATGTTGGGAATGTATAGATTCTCGCGCGATATGTATTCCCAAATATCCATTTCAGTCCAGTTACTGATGGGAAACACACGGATATTTTCACCGGCATGGACGCGCGTGTTGTAGGTGTCCCACAATTCTGGGCGCTGGTTTTTAGGGTCCCACTGGCCGAACTCGTCGCGGAAGGAAAAGATGCGTTCCTTGGCGCGCGCCTTTTCTTCGTCGCGCCGCGCGCCGCCCATGCAGGCATCGAAGCCAAATTCGGCGATGGTTTCCAGCAGCGTCACGGATTGATAGGGATTGCGTGGCTTATCGGGATCCTTGATGACTATCGTGCCGCGCTTGATGGAATCTTCCAGCGAACGCACGATCAGCCGCTCGCCCAGGTCTGCGGCCAATTTGTCGCGTGTCGCAATTACTTCCGGGAAATTGTGCTCGGTGTCTATATGCACCAGCGGGAATGGAAACTTCGCCGGACGGAACGCCTTTTCTGCCAGGCGCAACATCACAATGGAATCCTTGCCGCCGGAAAACAGCAGCGCAGGATTTTTACATTCCGCCGCGACTTCGCGCATGATGTGTATGGATTCGCTTTCCAGCACATCCAGATGGGTAAAGGGTTGCTTGCTCATTCGTTATTTCTCTCAACTTCAAAAATGTGTGGATTTCCCCCTTTAGCAAAGGGGAGTTAGGGGGGATTTGCGCAGACGAGGCACTACGCCAACACCATAAAATCCCCCTCAGCCCCCTTTTACAAAGGGGGACGTATTCAAGTGCGCTTCAAAGTATAGCTGATGTGCAAGCCACACTCCTTGTTTTTCGGGTCTTCCCACCACCAGCGCCCGGAGCGGATGTCCTCGCCCGGCGTGACCGCGCGCGTGCAAGGCGCGCAACCGATGCTGGGATAAAAGCGGTCATGCAGTTTGTTGTAGGGCACGTCGTTTTGCTTGAGGTATTCCCACACCTCGGCCTTGCTCCAGTCTAACAATGGATTAAATTTATGCAAGCCATTATCCGCATCGAAGCCAGACTCTTCCAGGCTACCGCGTGTTACGGCCTGTTCGCGGCGTATGCCAGTTATCCATGCGCGCTTGCCGGACAAGGCGCGGCGCAGCGGCTCCACCTTGCGCATATAGCAGCAGCTTTTACGTAATTCCACGCTGTCGTAAAAACCATTCACGCCGTTTTGCGCGACATATTTTTCGACCTGCGCAGCGTCCGGGAAATAAATATGCAGCGGCACATTGCTATAACGCGCGCGCACCTCCTGCATCAGATCGTAAGTCTCCTGCGGCAAGCGCCCGGTATCCAAGCTGAACATTTCAATAGCGGGCTGATGTTTGGCAATGAGGTCGGTCAGCACCATATCCTCCGCGCCCATACTGTTGGCGAAAGCTACCGGCGCATAGTCGCGCATCGCCTCGCCCAGCACGGTGATGACGCGCTCAATTTTTTGTTGCAAGCCGCTCATGTCCTAAACCCGGTGTACGCGCCTAAACAGCGGCATTTTCTGATCCACCGAAATTTGGTAGGTTTCGGAAAAATCACTCAAGCCCTTCAGTGCGTCATGGATGTCGCGATCCGGGCGCGGCGCAAAAGCATCGAAGCCCACGCGCTGCATGTAAAACAATTGGTCGCGCAGTACATCGCCGATGGCGCGCAGTTCGCCGCTGTAGCCAAGCCGCATGCGCAGGTTGTAGGCGATGGAATAGCCCCGACCATCGGCGAACTTGGGAAAGTTGACGGCGATGACCGCGAATTTTTCCACATCGCCCTGCAACGCTTCCGGGCGCTCATCGCTGTTCAGCCACACGCCAATCTCGGCACGGCCTTGCAGTTGACCACGCTGCGCCTGCCACACTTTGAGCGGCACGATAATTTTTCCCGCTGCCACGGCAACCGTCTCTGGCGTCTCGTTTTCATTCAAACGCAGGACGACCCAATCATCACTGACGACGGCTTTATTTTTAATCATCATCATGGCTAAAATCTCGGTGAGTGATAAGGCTCTGCGTAGCTGGTCGATTTTGCCAATATGCGATAGGCATCATCGTTCAGCTTGGAGTCAGCCTCGATCTTGGTCGCATATACATAGTCTTTGAACGGCGTCACGCTGATACGGCGTACCGTGTCTATAAAGCGCTCATCTTCAATGCGTTCCAGCAGATAAACTTGCAGCAAGCGGTCTATGACTTCCGGCATTTGCTGGAACGTAAAAGACGGCCCTATGACCTTAGCGATAGCGCTATCGTTGCCCTGATCACCCCCCACCGCCACCTGATACCACTCACCACCATCCTGCTTATCAACACCCATAACACCAATATGGCCCACATGATTATGGCCGCAGGAATTCATGCAGCCCGACATGTTGATTTCTATTTCGCCTATGTCGTGCTGAAAGTCCAGGCTTTCGAAGCGCTCGGCAATGGCTCTCGCCAGAGGTATCGAACGGGCATTGGCCAGTGAGCAGAAATCTCCACCGGGGCAGCAAATGATATCGGACAGCAACCCGATATTCGGTGTGGCCATGCCTTGGGCTGCGGCTATTTTCCACAGGGTGATGAGGTCGGACTGCTTGACATCGGCCAGCACCAGATTCTGCATGTGGGTGATGCGCAATTCGCCGAAACTGAAACGGTCAGCCAAGTCAGCGGCGGAATCTATTTGCTCGGCACTGGCATCACCGGGGGCAATGGCCGTTTTTTTGAGCGACAGTACCACAGCGGCGTAACCCTGCACTTTGTGCGGTTTGACATTGCGCTGCAGCCAGTTGGCGAAAGCCTTGTTTTCAGCCTTATACGCGGCAACCGTCGCGTCATCGCCCGCCAGTTTCTCATAGGGTGGTGGGGTGAAATAAGCCGATACACGTTGCATCTCTTCAATCGTCAAGGTGCCGGGGCCATCTTTGAGGTCTGCCCAATCCACTTCCACCTGGCGCTTGAATTCTTCCGCCCCCAACGCTTTCACTAATATTTTAATCCGCGCCTTGTATATATTGTCGCGGCGGCCATACTGGTTATACACGCGCATGATGGCTTCGATGTAAGTCATGACATGCTGCCACGGCAAAAAGTCGTGGATTTCACTTCCTATCATGGGCGTACGCCCCAAGCCGCCGCCGACCAGCACGCGAAAACCAATTTCGCCTTGCGCATTTTTAAGCACCGACAGCCCGATGTCATGCACCGCAATCGCGGCGCGGTCTGTGGTTGCGCCGCTGACCGCGATTTTGAACTTGCGCGGCAGGAAGGCGAATTCCGGATGGAAGGTCGACCACTGACGGATCAATTCGCAGGTAGGGCGCGGATCTTCAATCTCACCGGCGACAACACCCGCGAATTGGTCGGTGGTGGTGTTGCGAATACAGTTACCA
>CAMTXD010000003.1:0-16614 GCA_947085625.1 uncultured Gallionellaceae bacterium
GTTGCGTGGGGTGGTCATGGAATTTATCTCCGGGGTAAGTTAAGGGCGCCTCTAAAAATCCATATTTCATCTCAACTACGGCGTTGCGATGAAAATTTCTTGCTTATATATCAAACATATACTGC
The DNA here is from genome assembly GCA_947085625.1 of uncultured Gallionellaceae bacterium. Lineage (GTDB taxonomy): Bacteria > Pseudomonadota > Gammaproteobacteria > Burkholderiales > Gallionellaceae > Nitrotoga. The sequence goes on from CAMTXD010000003.1 coordinate 126, forward strand.
GCTGCGAAATTTTTATCGCGCCTTGTATTTGAGCGAACTATGAATTTTTAGAGGCGCCCTAATAATGGGAAAGTTCATGCTACCGAGGCGTAGTAGCGCGGCGCGACTCACTAAAAGCTCACAGAAACGTATTGCGCCAGTTGGCGGCCAGCCAGGCGTTAGGCACTTCGCCCTGGGTCGTGGCGTTGAGCATTAGGGTGCGGTACCCGCCGAGCCGTCGCTGTTTCGCCACGGGCAATGCTGCTGAAACTGCCGCCGGCCAGAGATGCGCATTCTGAAATAAAAAACGGCACACAATCGTGAGCCGTTTTTTTATTGCCAAAAAAATCAGAATCGATAATTAGTGCCAATACGAATGGTGTCGTAATCAAAGTCTTGATTAAAGGTTTCACTGTAAGTGGGGAAGTTGCCATTGCGAAATGTCGTGGTGTAGTCTGTATCATCGCCATTTACTCGCAGATATTCCAATCGTGCGCTCCAATTACTGCCGAATTTATGTTCGGCACCGAGACCCCAAACAGTACTGCTGAGACTCTCTGAGCTAGCACCGACTTTGCTGTAATTGCCGTCGCTCAATAAATCTGATCCAAAATCCACCGACGTCCAAGACCAACCACCGGTAACGTAACCCATGGTGTTGCCAAATGCATAGCCAAATTTCGGACGTATTGAAAATGAATGATTAGCGTCAATCGTATTACCAAAGGCATACGTCACACCGACTCCTGTATCGAGTTGACCGGTTTGGCGAACTTCGTCCATATTCAGTTTGTTGTAATCGGCTTCGATTCCGAGCACAAAATTGTTATCAAATTGGTAGTCATAGCCAAACTGAAATCCATAACTCGTGCCACTTGGATTTTGATCGGCAGCAGAGTTATTGACGACGAAATCCTGTAAGAATGCTGATTCACCTGACCAGTCACCACCGAGAGTCACAGTAGATTGTGAGTCGCCGCTAGCACTGCCGATATTGCCGCCAATATAGAAACCGGTCCAATCACCGTCTGCGGCAAATGAAGAGCTAGAAAATAAACCAGCGATGGCCAAAACCATTAACTTCTTATACATAAAATAATTCTTATACATAATAATAATCCCCAATAAAAAGTAAGTTGAAATTATCTGTTTGGACACATAAAACCGTGCCCACACAACACAACTACCCACCCCTGACGTGATGTGATGTTGTGATGCATGGTAGCGCGGCGCGACTCACCAAAAGCTCACAGAAACGCATTGCCGACCCGGTTAGGGTCAGCAATGCGTTACGCAAGGATGGCGCGTCAGTCTTGGGGAGAATGGGTCGCCGCGAGTACAGCGGCGTACAGCGCGTGGGTGCTGGGGGAGGGCGTGACGCCGAGCAGGGAGTGCAGCGCCAGACGGCAACGCTGGTATACGGCGATGGCTTCGGGGTATCGGCCTTGGGCGTGATAGTGCTGGATGAGGCGTTGATAGATGGGTTCGGCGCGGGGTTCGACTTCCAGGGCGCGCAGGTAACATTCGAGGGCGTTAGGGTGGTTCTCGCGTGTTGTCCAATAGTGCGCGAGCTTTTCGAGCGTGCGCAGCAAGTGGCTGCGTAGGCGCTCGCTGTGGGCGATGGCGACGGGGCTGTCGCGGTCGCGGTCGAGAAATGGCCCTTGATAGAGGTCGAGCAGCTGCTGAGCATGTTGCGCCACCGCAAGATCATCTGCGGCCTCAATGGCTTCGGTAACGCGGGTGAGCAGGCGTGCAAATGCCCAGCAATCTACCCAGCAGTGGCGGGCGTCAAGGCTTAAGTGTCCGTCTTTGAAAAGCACGACTTCCGCGCCGAGAAGTTTGCGCAGGCGATAGACGGTGGTTTCGAAGGCGTGGTGACCATCGTCGGCGTCCTGCCACAGCGCGGCGATGAATTTATCTTGATGGACATCCCGCCCGCCGTGGGCGATGAGGGTCTTAAGCAGTGCGACGGGTTTGCGGCTTGATTTGGCGTGAAGCGTGAGGGCGACGCCATCTTTGGCAATGGCGAAGCGGCCCAGGGTGTAGATTTTAACGGGCCAGGACCAATTTTCTGGAGCGCGCTCTGAGGATGGCGGAACCAGGCGTTGGAGCCTAATCTGGTTTTGCAGGTAGTCTACATCGAGGCGCGCGTCCAACCCCAGTACATAGAGTCCGCTGAGGGTTTCCCGGTAGTAAAACGGCGTATAGTGCCCGCCGACAATCTTGGCGTTTTCGATGGCCCCGCCCAAATGGGCTAACGCCTCCGCAGGGTGGCCACGTTTGAAGGCCAGCAGTGCGTTGCCGAGTTGGCACAGATGGGTCATCGCTGCACTGTTGATGCCTTGCGACCAGCGAGCCGCGTGCTCGAAATGCTCAGCGGCCTGGTTTAGCTTCCCAAGCTCCAGCAGCACCCCGGCTAGGCAGAGGTGGGCGATAAAGCGCAAAAAAACGATGCGGAATTCTTCACTAGCAGCCAGCGCTTGCCGTGCGTGTTGTTCCGCATCGTGGAAATTTCCCAGGTGCAAATTCACCAGGGTAAGCACGTGGTGGAAAGAAGAAACATCCAGGTTCCGTGGGTTTAATGTTGTGTCCGTGATGCGGGGCTGCAGCGCTTGCGCCGCCGCCGCATTGCCGACGGTGAGGGCGCCGTACACGCCAAACAGGCAGATGTAGAGATCCATAGCATGGCTGTCGCTCTCGTCGGCGAGGTGCAGCGCTTGCGCCACGGTGTCGGCACAGCCCACGGCATCGGCCCGGTGCCAGGCATTCATGGCGGTAGACGTCAGCCAATTCAAGCGCACGAGAGGCGCAGTATCGTCCGTCGCAAGGTGCGCCAACTCGCGTAACAGTAAACCCCCGTGCGCGATTTTGCCTAACCAGGAATAACACCAGGTCAATTCGCTGGCGGCCAGCAGGCGGCTAGTGTGATCGTCGATGGTGTTCAACAGGGTTCTGCAGCGGTTGATCCAATCCAACAACTGGCTGTGATCCAGCCTATAAAGTCTGAGCAGCGAAACTAAGCCCACGGTCGCTCGTGCTTCGATGGCGGGCGAGGGGAAATCGGGATGGCGGCGGCGCAAATCCTCGAAAGCGGCAATCCAGACCAGCGCTTCCTGGGAATCAAACCAGGCAAATAAATAAACCGTGGCGACTCCGGCCCAGCTCAAGTACAAGCCCGTCGCGTCGTCCGCCGCATCGAACAGCGCATAGGCACGCTGCAGGGTGGCCCTGGCTACCATCGGATCGAACGTCAACTGGCAGGAGCCGAGCCAGAACAGCAACCATGGCGACTCCTCGATCACCGGCTCGGGCAGGCGCTGGATCCAGGACACTAGGGTTTGCAGACGTCCTTGCCGAGCGAGTTGTTCAGCGTGAGTCAGAATGATGTGGGTCAGCGTCGGCCATTCTGCGCAGGCGTGCAGCAGGGTGACGGCGTCTTCCGTGTAGCCGCTGTGCGCGAGGGCCAGTGCGGCCTTTTTTTGCAGGGCCGCGAGTGCTTCGTGGGTGAGAATTTTTTCGGCTTGTGCGCGCAGGAAGGTACGAAACAGCGGGTGAAACCGGTACACCGCGACATCTCCGTTATCGTGTCGAGTGGTGAAATAGTTTTTCGCGCTCAGCGTGGCGAGGAGGTGCGAGGTCTCCTCAGAGTCCGTCACCTGTTCGACCACGGCTATGGGCATCTCGGGAAGCAGGGCACATTTGAGCAGTAGCGTTTGGGTGGAAAGATCAAGGTTGCGAAAAATTTCCTGGGAGAAGTAATCGAACAGCATTTGTAAGGTGGCCGTATCGGGTCGCCGCTCCGGGAAGGGTTGATGGCTAGGCTCCAGCAGCAGCGTGAGGCCCGCCGCCCAACCGCCAGCGAGTTCGTTTAAGCGAAAAATTTCGTCTTGGCCACGGCACGTTTTTTTGCATACTCCCAGGGCCTGCGCTTCTTCTTGGGTGAACTGCAGCGCCGCACCATCAATATGCGCAAAAGCGCCGTGACCGTGTAGACGGGTGAACGCGGGGGGTGGCGGTTCGCGGCTTAAAAACAAAACGTGGACAGAGTCGGGCAGGTGCTCCACCGCTTTGGCGAGGATGCCGTGCAGCGCGGCATCGGCGGCGACGTCCTGGTAGTCATCAAAAACCAGCAACGCGGGCGAGGGCAAGCGCTGATGGAGTTTCTCGAAAAAGCGTCGCCCGAAGGCGTCCAGGCTGAGGAGATTTTCTGGCGTGAAGGCGGGGAGATCGCCGTCAGAGGAGGGGAAACTATCCCCCGCCTGCTTCAAATAATAAAAAAAACTGCCGACGTCTGCGTCTTCTGCATCCATGCGATACCACAGGCAATCGAGTTCGCGTTGCTCCCGGTAATTGCTGGCTAAGCTGGTTTTGCCGAAACCAGGCGGCGCGTTCATCCATGTGGCGGAGCCGTGCCGCGCCTCATCCAGCGCCGCGAAGAGTCGAGGCCGCTCTGTTAGGCGTGAAGACTTGGGGCGAGTAATTTTGACGGGTAACGCCACGGCCATGTGATGGATTTCCTTGGGAGCAGAGAAGTTTTCCCTGACTTCGTTGCTCTGTAATGCTCTGGATAATTAGCTAGGATACACCGTATGTCAAGCCCCGGGTGTTCATAAACGTTTTTAACGAACAGCTAGCCAGTGCCTTTCTGCTGTTCCGCCGAGGTTGATTGTGTGCCGGGAGCGCCGACGTCCCCGTCGGCATCTGCCATCAATTGCCGACGAGGACGTCGGCGCTCCCGGTAGAACGCTCCCGCGTCAGGATGGCCGCAAAAATGAGAGCGAGGAAAGCTCCCAGGCCGACTGTACTGCCAAGGGCAGAGAGCACCGGCACCTTGGACAGGCCGAGCAGGCCAAAGCTACCCACCGTGGTGAGATTGGCCACGACCAACGATATCTGTGTCTGGCGACGATCCGCCTCGCTACCGGTTTGTGCGCCCCTATCGAAAAAGAGGGCGTAATTGGAACCAACGGCGACGACCAGGAGCAAGCCCACCAGATGCAGAATGGTCAGCTGGATGCCACTAAGCAGGAGAATCGCGGTGACGCACAGCACCGCACAAGCGAGCGGTGCCACCACGCTTAGTGTGCGCGGCAAGGAGCGCAGCGATGCAAACAGCAATCCAAAAATGATCAAACAGCCCAGCCCCGAGAGTAGCAGTGCTTCATGCCGGTAACTGTCGAAGAGGTTGGTTGATTCTTCAAGCAGATCAATCACGATAATATTTGACAGGCCGTTTGAGCTCAGTGCGGCGCTAACCTGTCCAAGATCAATGATGTCTCCGGAGGGTCCCGCGCCCGTCGAGCGCAACGGCATCAGCACAAGGTAATCCTTGTCGCGCTTGATCAGCATGGAATCTACTAAGAGCGCTACCGATGTGCCGTTCATATCTGCGCGAACCAGGGGCGGCCTGGTACGGGCTGCCTGCAGATCCGTGATAAAACCTTCAAGGCGCTCGGCTTTGATCGGCAACTCTTTGAGTGATTCATTAAGCCGCAGACGGGTTTGCCCGGCATCGGGCAGCGCGGCTTGGCGGGCACGCTGGAGGGCGGTGCTCGGCAGCACGAGGGCGGGCGAATTGTATCCTCCTATGATGTTGTTCTTTACCAGCCCTTGCAGTACTGCGCCCGCTTGCTCAGCACCCTGCAAGGCCATCTCGCTGTTCGGCGCAGTGAGGGCAGCCATGTATCTCATGTCCGATGCGCCTATGTCGCCTCGGAGTTCGATATCGAGCTGCTGTTCGGCCTTGGAAATCGGGCTGAGGGCCGACAGTTGGCGATTCCATATGTCGCCTGAATGAAACAGGATAGTTCCCCCCGCAGCCAGCGACAGGCCAACAACCAGCCAGCGCAGGCGAGCGGCGCGCCCGATGGTGCGGTCGAGTACCACCCCGGCCTTACTAAGATCACGCAGTGCTACGTGCTGCGGCATCAATACCGGAAGCACATAACGGGTAACCAGTACCGCCGCAAGCAAACCGCTGATCGAATACAGTCCCAATTGGGCCAGGCCTGGAAATCCGGAGAACAGCAGCGCCGCAAAGCCCGCTACAGAAGTGAGCACGCCCAGCCAGATCGTACGCCAGAAGTTGATGGGATTCGTGGCACCGGAGCGCTGGATGAAAAAATAGATGGAGTAATCCACGGCTTCGCCTATCAAGGTTGTGCCGAACGCGAGCGTGAGACCATGCACCTGGCCAAAACCAAGACTCACCGCAGCAACGCCAACCAATGCGCCGGAAACGATGGGCAACAAACTAAGAGCGAGTAGCCTCACCGATCGATAGACCACGAGCAGCAGGCAGATCACTAAAACGATGCTGGCGGTCGCAAGGCGGCTGACTTCTCCCATGATGGTGTCACGCGAAGAGACTGAGAATACGCTGGCACCGCTCATAACGAGTCTGGTGTCTGCGTTGCGTTCAGGTATCTGGTCGAAGACCTGCTGTATGGCGTGTAGGGTCTGAGATTGCGCCTCGGTATCAGAGCCTGCGGCGCGGGTATGCGCCATCAGCAATGCTCGATTGCCGTCACGGGATGCCCAAACACCTTCGATACTTCGCGGCTGATTTTCACCAGAAAATTGCTCAAGCAGCTGGAGCGTCTCGCCAGTTGGATCGCGCGGCAACAGGCGCTTGAGTATCAAGCCAGAATTGCCGGAGAGCGCTGCAATGGAGTTGGCGATGGACGTGCGCAAGCCGTCGATGGTAAAACGCTCTGGTGTGACAGCGGGGCTGAGCAAATAACGGTTGTCGAAAAAATATGCGCGGTCGTTTTCCTGCGTGGCAGCGCCACCATTCTGTACACCCACAAACATTTGTGTTTTGCCTAGTTTCGCCGCCAGCTCATTCGATAGCCTGGCGCGTTCGGCGGCATCGCCGCCTTCGATGCCGACCAGGATGAGGCGGGCGATGATGCCGTCGCGAAACTGATCAATCAGCAGCTGCTGGCGCTCACTCGGAGCGCTCGGCATGAAAGCTGTCATGTCTGCCACGAAGCGGGTCTGCGCGATCACCAGCACGCAGGCCAGTAGCGTTGCCAGCCAGATTGCCAAAGCGATGGAACGGCTTCGATGTTTCATGGTTTAGAGATGCCCTGTAACAACTTTCGTGATGACCATTTCGGAGCGGTCGCCGTCGCTTTGATCAAAAGCAATGGTATTTATATCAGCATGAGAGCCAGCGATCCGTATGCGGCTGACGATGCCGAGCATGCGTGCCTGGTTGGGAATCAGCACCAGTTGCCACTCGTCGGCTGAACCAGTCAATGCTAGCGTAAAAAATTTCTCCAGCGCCGAACGGTCGCCCGCAAGCGTGCCGCGTATGCTCTCTATGAAGGCCGTGATTTCGGGATGATCGTGGAGGCTGACAGTTAACCGGCGTTTGCCGGGTTGATCGACTGTGATTCTATCGCCATCCAGTACCAGCGATTCGGGCTTGGGTTTGAGTGTGCGCTTCTCGAGTTTGTCGGGAGCGGTGTAAGCGAGTTCGCCGGATGACACTATCGGTTGGTCGAGAATTCCGATGTATTTTTTTTCGACGAAAGTTGCCTTGCCCGCCTTGTTCTGCGCAAGCAGCTGCATCAACTCTGGCAACTGCCAGCCGTCCGCACCGGCGACAGAGAACGTGAGGGTGAGGATGGTGCCGACGATTGCTTGATTCCAATTCCAATTTATCGGTGACACTGCGTTGGCTTCCTCACTCACTCCTAGCCGTGCCACATGCACTGTCTTCGTCGTTCGTTCGTCGCCGCCTTGTTTCACCTTCAAATTGGAATTGGAATGCATACACGCTACATTAAATTTCGTCACAGTTCGCAGATTCCCAGAAGTCGTAGAAATTAAACCAGTTATAGGGGGTTGACTTGCAATGGCGCTCCAGCGCAGCCACGTATTTTACAAGGACTTCGCGCACTGCATCATCCCGTCCGGCGAAGGTGGGCTTAGCAAAATCTGCCAACAGTTCAAAGTGTATCTCGTAGCGATTCCCGCCACGATAGAGTCCGGCCATGAAAAAGACGGGGTGTTTGAGCATTGCTGCCATGCGGAAGGGGCCAGTCGGGAAGCGGGCAGGCGCTCCGAGAAAGGGAATGCTGATGTATTGATCCGGGCCGACTGCGCGATCCGCAAGGATGCCGACAACAGCACCTTCTTCCAGCTTCTGATGTATGACGAGCATGGAATCGATTGTGCCAAGCGAAATAATCCCCTGCACGGCCTGCGGATTGATTGCTGCCAGCGCGCTATTGATCTGGCGCGCGTTCTCCGGATACATGGCTATGCACGCCTTGAGACCGGTATCGCGGGCATGGGCGAGCATCACTTCGAAGCTGCCCAGGTGCGCGCCGAACAGGAAAATGCCTCTATTGCAGTCACGGCAGTCGTAGACCGGTTCATGTCCGAACACTTGGATGTCGAAGAGATCGCGTCTGTCGTTGAGCAGGTATATCCGATCATGGATTGTGCTGGAGAAGGCCAGGATGTGACGATACAGATCGAGCCAGGTGACCGGTCGTTGCAGAATTCGGGCAAGATAACTCCGTGAGGCTTTGCGTGCGGCGGGCGCTGCCAGCACGAAATACAGCGCAATGCCAACCACCACGATGCGCGACAACCGTCGTCCCAACCTCAGCGAGAGCCAGCACATCACACGCAGCCAGAAGATGTTGCCGCGCTCCTTGCGCTGCAGCCATTCAGGCGTTTCGTCCGCCGGTTTATTTTCTGTTTGAGCGTTCACGCTATGGAACCAGGTGCAATGAGAAAGCGGCCGTTTGCAATTCGGCGCTCCCCGCAACGAATTGCGAAGCGCACTACGGATTCGGCAACTTCATATTCCAGTTCCAGCACATTGCCAGGTATCGCCGGACTGAGGAATTTTGCTGCCGGAAGCCCCGCGAGTGCCAGCCCAATCTGCGATTCGATGGCGCGCTGTGCATGGTCGAGCAGCATTACGCCAGGAACAATCGGACGTCCTGGAAAATGACCGATGAAAGCTGGATGATCCGATGCAAAAGAAAGGGTAACGATAGGCATATCAGGACACCTCTAAAGATTTAGGGTGTGAGAGGTGCTCGGCCATGAGGGCATTCATCACGGATGCCGGAATCTTGCCGTTCCCATCGCGTTGCAGGGCATCCAGAAAAACGATGGGGCGTGGCAGAAAAACCGGATCCAGATGCGCGCGTAGGGCCGCGAGAATATCGGCTGAACCAAGTTCCGGCGCGACCACGAATGCCGCCAGGCGCGGAGCGTCATTTTCCGGATCATATTCAGGCATGCAGAATACACCGTCCTGCACGCCAGGCAGGCTGGTGATTACGTGATTGAGAAATGCCAGCGAGCTGCGCTTGCCAACAATATTGATCATGTCCGTGTTACGTCCGAGCAGCCGAAAACGGGAGGGGCTGACCAATTCCACGATATCGTTGAGTACATGCGCGCATTCCAGATGTCCCCCGGTAGCCGTGGTGGTACCCTGGCTCTGGCTTAGTATAATGCCTGGATAAATTTCCCACTCAGACTGCACGGTGGGCCGCCGAGTGGCGAGTTGGCCGGTTTCCGTTGAACCGTAGATCTCCATCATCGGCGCACCCAGACGGGTCTCGACTTCGTTCGCCAATTCCATCGACAGCGCAGCTGTTGCACAGAGGACGGCTGCGACCGGGGGAATCTCGATGTCAGCGGCTAGCAGTTTGCGCAGGTGGAACGGAGTGGTGACGAGGAAGCGCGGCGCGGGCAGTTCAGCCAATGCGGAGACTACGTCGGCTGGAAAAAATGGTAGTTGCGTACTTAATTGCCCGCCGCCCAAGATAGGCAGCAACACGGACGACTCCAGCCCGTACATGTGCTGGAATGGCACCGTACCCAATACCGCACACGAGCCGCCCGCCACAGCCCACATACGCTCAGCTTCGGCGGCGGCGCACTGCTGCATGCGTCCGAAAGTCTTGATATGCGGTTGCGGTTTACCCGTGGATCCCGAAGTATATACGCACACAATACGTTGATCGAAAGGGATGCGAGGCATGACCGGGATCGCGCTGGATACAGCCAGATCAGTATTCGAAACTTGTATGTAGGGCATTTTAGAAAAAGGAGAGATGGCTTGATCCCCCAGGCAGACCAAGTCTGGCACTTCGGCGCACAGCGCGGCAATACTTTCCGGCGCGGTGGAGTTGGGCAGCATGCTCAACATGCCGCGCGAAATTGCCGCGAACAGCGTAACAGCGAACCAGTAGCGATCCTTGCACAGGTTAAACACGTGATCTGTTTTCGGCAGGCGGGCTGCCAGCGCCAGCACTTCGCAGAGAAACTCAGCCCGGCTTACTGGTCTTGAGTTGCGGTAGGCTATTACTGTGGCTAACAGGGCATCGGGCAGTAGTGGCAGCGTGTTCATGGTTGTTCAACTTGGGTTCTGGTCAACGAGGGTTGTGGTCAACGAGGGTTGTGGCGTCGCGAATATTCGCGATAGGCATGGATAGTTTCGGTGATGCTGAAATGGACGCGATTGGGCATTACGCGCAGGCGGATGAGGTATTCTCCGGCAAACATGGCGCCGAGCAAGAGTGGCGTCAACAGGTTGGCAAAGACCGACCATGCTTCGATCGGCTCGAAGAAGAACAGCGACACCGATACCATTGCGCTGATAGCGAAAAAAATAGTCCAGACTAGCGTAACTTTCCAGGTGTAATGAAGATAGTGCGCATCCAACGGCTTGATGATCACAAACTGGGCAATGCGGGAGCATAGCGCATTTGCATGGCCACCCCATAGCGTTCCGCCAAACATGATGCACAACAGTATCATGGCACCGGCATGTTGAACAAAGTACACCCATGCGGCGTGATTTCGCAGGTTTTCAAGATTGAGAATAACTGCCAACGCGAAGGCAGCGAGCAGAAGCAGTGACGGGGTGCGTGCCCGCGAATTCCAGGCAGTCACCAGGGCAACAGCGCCTAGCGGTATGATGCCAAATAAAATCGCGACCAGCGGCGGGTGGTCAGAAATCGCCGTAAAATGGCCTATGCTGATATAGGCGATACCTGCTGCTGAGATCAGTGCAAGTTGAATAACCTGCTTGGTGGAAATCACTTCGTGCGGTGTTCGGCGATGTAGGCAGTCAAGCTGCGCAGCGAACCGAAAGTTTGGAAGTTGTCTTCGCTATCGGCCTTCATCTGGATGCCGAAAATCTTGGATACCACGAGTGAGATTTCAAGGATGTCAATGGAGTCGAGCCCGAGACCATCTCCATATAGAGGATCCTCGGGTTGAATCTCATCGGGCCCGACTTCCAGATTGAGCGCTGACACGATCATGGCGGCAACTTCACGTTCGAGCGCGATATCTGGTGATACGGGTGCGGATGGCTGTTGATTCATTGTGCGCTAAACCGAGTAAGGGTTGCAAGGATCTACCGTCGGTACAAAAACTTTTGTGCAGTACATTGTGCAGTACACTGCGATAGCGTCATGAAGATTATAATACAAATATCAGGCCGCTATTAAGTTGGACTCTGAATGTATCCTTCCGAAATTCCGAAATTCAGGATAAGAGCCAACCTGCAAAAAACTGGCAAAGCGTAAATAGGAACCTTCTTGGCTTACCGAATTCTAACCGGGCAACATGTATGGCACAGGGTGTTATCTACGGTCATGACACATTTCTGGTTCAAGTGGTTTGGCACCATGGGATTCATTCTGATATTTTTCATAGCCTACTTCTACTTGTTGAATAACCCTGCCTTTCCGGTGACGATCATGCCAGTCACGGCGGTAGATCGGCTCGTGGGTTTTGAGCCATGGGCGCTGCCGTTCTATCTGTCGCTATGGATATATCTGTCGCTGCCACCGATGTTGATGCTGACGCGACGCGAAATCATCGAATATGGGGTGTGGATCGGCAGCATGTGCCTGGTGGCGCTGGCGATATTTTATTTCTGGCCTAGCGCCGTGCCACCGGCAAATATCGATTGGGCAAAGTACCCGGGGGTGGAATTCCTCAAAGGAGTGGATGCGGCAGGCAATGCATGGCCGTCGCTGCATGTAGCGACGGCAGTGTTTTCCGCTTTCTGGCTGCATTGGCGACTGTCTACAGTGGGATTGGGCCGTGGTTCGCGCCTGTTCAGCGCATGCTGGTGTGTGGCGATCGTCTATTCGACCATGGCCACGAAGCAGCATGTGGCGGTAGACGTAGTCGCTGGCGGAGCATTGGGTGGCATGGTTGCGTGGTTTTTTCAAAACAGGAAACTCCTGTTGAGCCGCAGTACTATAAATGCCTGAAAGAACGCATTCCAGATAGGCGCATGGAGTTTAGGGTGCCTCAGGATGAACCCAAAGATGAAAAGTTCAATTTATTGGATGGCAACTGCCGGCCTGGTTCTTGCTAGCTTTGCACCATTGTGCGCCACTGCCGAGGAGCGCCCCCTGTGGGAGGCCGGGATGGGTGTGGCATATATTAATATTCCATTTTATCGCGGCTCAAATGAGCGGAAAAATTATGTGCTGCCTGTTCCCTATCTGGCCTACCGAGGCGAATTTTTGCAAGTCAGCGACAAGCACGTGCGCGGCATGTTGTTCAAGCGCGATGACGTGGAATTGGATATCAGCGTTAATGCTTCCGTTCCTGTAAAAAGCAATGAGACCGTCGCTCGTCGTGGAATGCCGAATCTCGATCCGACTATTGAGATTGGACCTTCACTTAATTTTCATTTAATCCGTTCGGAAGGAGGCAAGGCCGACCTCGATTTGCGCTTGCCGTTGCGCCCGGTATGGACTACCAAACTGGAGCAGACTGGCTGGCTTTTTCAACCTCAGCTAAACATCGACATGAAAGATATTGGAGGCAATATCGGTTGGAACCTGGGGCTGGTAACGGGGCTGATCTTCGCAGATCAGAATTACCACCGCTATTTTTATGATGTAGATCCCGCATTTGCGACGCCGACTCGGCCTGCCTACCGTGCGCACGGTGGTTATTCCGGTGGGCAGTTTATTGTTGCGCTCAGCAAGCGCTACCCTGACTTTTGGGTCGGCGGATTTGCAAAGTTCGATACGCTGAGCGGCGCGGTTTTTGTTGATAGCCCGCTGGTCCAGACGCGGCAACATTTTTCGGCGGGAGTCGCTATCTCGTGGATACTCGGCCAGTCAAAAACTATGGTGAAAATGGATTAATATTAGGCGGACACTGTCAATACTAAAGCAGGTGTCAACGCTAAAGCGGGTTGGGGAAGCTTTAAAAATCGCGTAAACTGTTCGGTCGCCTAAATCAAGATGGTTTGCATGGAACAGATACGCATTCGCGGTGCCCGCACCCACAATTTAAAGAACATCAGCCTCGATCTGCCGCGCCATAAGCTGGTGGTGATCACTGGTTTATCCGGCTCAGGTAAGTCCTCACTGGCCTTTGATACCTTGTATGCCGAGGGCCAGCGGCGCTATGTGGAGTCGCTCTCCGCTTACGCGCGCCAGTTTTTGCAGTTGATGGAAAAGCCGGATGTAGATTTAATTGAAGGCTTATCGCCCGCCATCGCCATCGAACAAAAAGCCACTTCGCACAATCCGCGCTCCACGGTCGGTACCGTCACCGAGATTCACGATTACCTGCGCCTGCTGTTCGCGCGCGCGGGCGATCCATACTGCCCGCAGCATGATCTGGTGTTGCAGGCGCAGAGCGTAGGGCAGATGGTGGATCATGTGCTGCAATTGCCGCAGGACACACGCATCATGATTCTGTCGCCGCTGGTGGTAGAACGCAAAGGCGAGCAGGCAGATCTGTTCGACGAGCTGCGGGCGCAGGGCTTTGTGCGCTTGCGCGTAAACGGTGCGGTGGTTGAGATGGACAAGCTGCCCAAGCTGGCCAAGAACAAGAAGCACACGGTCGAGATCGTGGTGGACAGGCTGAAGGTCAATGCAGAAGCCAAGCAGCGCCTGGCCGAATCGTTCGAGACTGCGTTGCGCCATGCCGAAGGTCGTGCGGTGGCGGTGGAAATGGACAGCGGCAAGGAGCATATGTTCTCGGCCAAATTCGCCTGCCCTATATGCAACTATTCGCTGCCCGAACTGGAACCGCGTTTGTTCTCGTTCAACAACCCGATGGGGGCCTGTCCCAAGTGCGACGGGCTGGGCAACATCAACTTTTTTGATCCCAAACGGATTGTGGCTTTTCCGCAATTGTCGTTGAGCTCGGGCGCGATCAAGGGCTGGGACCGGCGCAACCAGTTTTATTATCAGATGCTGGACAGTCTGGCCAAACATTACGATTTCGATTTGGAACGGCCATTTGAAAGTCTGCCGGAAAAAATCCAGCAGATTGTTTTATACGGCAGCGGCAAAGAGGAAATCGCGTTCAGCTATCTCAACGAGCGCGGCAAGCCCACGCTACGCGAACATGCGTTCGAGGGCATCATCAACAACCTGGAGCGGCGCTACAATGAAACTGAGTCGCCCGCCGTGCGCGAGGAACTGGCGAAATATCTCAACACCTGCACCTGCACGGAATGCCACGGCACGCGTCTGCGCTTGGAGGCGCGCCATGTACGCGTGGGGGATCATGCCATTTACCAACTCAGCGCACTGCCCTTGAAGCAGGCGCTTACTTTTTTCCAGCAAGTGAAGCTGCCCGGCCACAAGCAGGCCATCGCGGAAAGAATCGTGCAGGAAATCGCCAGCCGCCTCACTTTTCTCAACAACGTCGGACTGGAATACCTGTCGCTTGATCGTTCGGCAGAGACCCTGTCCGGCGGCGAATCGCAGCGTATACGCCTGGCTTCGCAAATTGGCTCCGGCCTGACTGGCGTGATGTATGTGCTGGACGAACCTTCCATCGGCCTGCACCAACGCGACAACGACCGCCTGCTGTCCACGCTGAAACGCCTGCGCGACATGGGCAACAGTGTAATCGTGGTGGAGCACGACGCGGACGCCATCCGCGCTGCCGACCATGTGGTGGATATGGGTCCCGGCGCCGGCGAACATGGCGGCATGATTATCGCGCAAGGCACGCCAGAGGAGATATGCGCTAACCCGCAATCGCTGACCGGCGATTACCTGTCCGGGCGGCGCAATATTGAGACGCCAAAAAAATACCTCACCCCCGACCCGGAACGCATGCTGCAAATCGTTGGCGCGTGCGGCAACAACCTGAAAGAAGTCACGCTGGATTTGCCGATCGGTTTGCTACTGTGCGTCACTGGTGTGTCTGGTTCCGGCAAGTCCACCCTGATCAACGACACCTTGTATCGCGCTGTCGCGCAACACCTGTACGGCAGCCACACCGAACCTGCGCCATTCGCCAAAATCAGCGGGCTGGAATTTTTCGACAAGGTCATCAATGTAGATCAAAGCCCAATCGGGCGCACGCCGCGCTCTAACCCTGCCACTTATACCGGCCTGTTTACACCTATACGCGAATTATTTGCCGGTGTGCCGCAATCGCGTGAACGCGGTTATGGGCCGGGGCGTTTTTCATTCAATGTCAAGGGCGGGCGCTGCGAATCTTGCCAGGGTGATGGCATGATCAAGGTCGAAATGCATTTTTTGCCCGACCTCTACGTGCCCTGCGACGTGTGCCACAGCATGCGTTACAACCGCGAAACATTGGAGGTTCAATACAAGGGCAAGAACATCCACCAGATTTTGCAGATGACGGTGGAGCAGGCGCACGAATTTTTCAAGCCCGTGCCTATCATTGCGCGCAAGCTGCAAACTTTGCTTGATGTAGGTCTGGGCTATATCACGCTGGGGCAAAGCGCCACCACCATATCCGGCGGCGAGGCGCAGCGCGTGAAACTGTCGCTGGAGCTGTCCAAACGCGATACTGGCCGCACCCTGTACATCCTGGATGAACCCACTACCGGATTGCATTTTCATGACATCGCCTTGCTGCTGAAAGTCATCCACAAACTGCGTGACCAAGGCAATACAGTGGTTGTGATCGAGCACAATCTCGACGTCATCAAGACCGCCGACTGGATCATTGATCTTGGCCCCGAGGGCGGTGAAGGCGGCGGTCGCATTATTGCGCAAGGTACACCCAAGAGCATCGCTGCCAACCCGGACAGTGTGACCGGCACGTATTTAAAAAAGTTATTGCGTTAACTTAGCCTGCCTGGTGCGCTACATTATTCCGTGCTTATCCGGTTGTCACAGCCATCGCCGTGAGTGGTATTCCTTGGGGCGCGACCGCAGCAATCTCCTATTCGACAAACCCCAAGTCCATTTACCCGGTATCGTCAGCCAATAACACTTCGCCAACCAGCGCGCGACGCAGCACGATCACGCGTCGATCCTGCGCCCAGCCGGTCAATGCCAACTCGCCGCAGTGGCCCTCCCAACCTTGTCCCGCATCAAACCAGCCCTCTGCCCAAAATGCCTATAACTTAGTCTTACTGTGTCAAAAAATGAAAACACCTGCTACAATTAAACCATTCCATGGTGGCGGGAGATTTGTGATGGTAAGTCTGAAGGAATTTGAAGATTATCTGGAGCATCTTTGCGGTGCATTGGGGCATATGGATCGA
>CAMTXD010000004.1:0-12804 GCA_947085625.1 uncultured Gallionellaceae bacterium
CCGCACCGAGGTGCGGGCGCTACTCATGAAGCGTTCAAAAGTTATTCAGCTGCCGAAGTTTCAATCCTCGCCCGCACCGAGGTGCGGGCGCTACTCGCGGTGTATGCTTGGTCAGGTGTCGGCCAAAAAAGTTTCAATCCTCGCCCGCACCGAGGTGCGGGCGCTACAAGGACGGCGCCGATTTTGCTGAGGTGCAAGCTAAGGTTTCAATCCTCGCCCGCACCGAGGTGCGGGCGCTACGCGGCGCGATCTTGCTGATCAGCGAAGGCAGCGTCGGTTTCAATCCTCGCCCGCACCGAGGTGCGGGCGCTACTTGGATTCCACGTTTTGATGGTAATAGACCCGCTGTTTCAATCCTCGCCCGCACCGAGGTGCGGGCGCTACAGCCAGTTGGAAACGGCGGCGCAGCAGGACGACGAGTTTCAATCCTCGCCCGCACCGAGGTGCGGGCGCTACTAATATCTCAAGGCTTTAATTAATCTCAAAAGGAGTTTCAATCCTCGCCCGCACCGAGGTGCGGGCGCTACAGCTCGCTTACAACGCCATGACTATCAACGTTGAAAAACAAACTTTGCGCGAACCCTCGGTTTTCTTGCCACCGAAAGTCAACACAAACAAATGACGAAGGCAGAAAATCATCCTTCGTCAATATATTAGCCGAAACGCGAACCTGCCGTGTTCTTGTCGTCGCTACTGGTTCGCGTTTCATATTATCAGCGCCTTTTCGAAATCCACTGCATGGAAATTTCCATACTCCTTGATGTGTAGCGCTACCGGCTCGGTCAAGCGGTACAAGCGCAAACTGTCTTCTTTTTCGTCTATCTCAGCAAGCAAACGCCGCTCTAATGTTTCAAGTTGCATCTGATCGACCTTGCATTCAAACACAGAATTTTGCACACGTTGCCCAGTGCTCTCGCAAACTTTCGCGACACGACGCAGCCGTTTTCGACCGGCTGCGGTTACGGTAGATACATCGTAAGTAATAATAATCAGCATGGCATTTAACGGTAGAGGAACGGGAGATAGCCTTCCATGTCGCCGCGCAAGGTGCGCGCCATGAAGCGCGCTTGCAACAATGGCAGCAAGCCGATCGGCACCTTGGTTTCCAGCAGTGGGTGCATCACCTCTTCCTGTTTGCGCTCCTGATAGGCAGCCACTACGGTGCGGCGTACATTGTCTTCGAGTAGCACCGCGCCACCTTCACGTTCGGTAAAATCGCCTGCGCCGATCTGCCCCCGGTTAATCAGGGTGAGCGCCAAGCGGTCAGCGAAAATGGCGCGAAACTCTTCCATCAAATCCAGCGCGAGTGCGGCGCGACCGGGACGCACGGCATGCAGAAAACCAAGCTGGGGGTCGAGGCCGACAGATTCCAGCGCGGAACGGCAGTCGTTCATCAGTATGGAATAAAGAAAAGAAAGTAGCGCGTTGAACCGGTCGCGCGGCGGTCGCCGGGTGCGGCCATCCATTGTGAATTTATCACGCGCCTCGCGCTTGACCAACAGCGGCAACGCGGCAAAATAATTTTTTGCCGCATCACCTTCAATGCCACGCACCACATCCAGATCTGGAGCATACGGAAGATTGCGCAATGAATTGGAAAGCATTTCTGCGGCGGCTGCAAGTGCGCGGCTGTCTTCTTCATCCCCTGCTTCACGCGCGCCGCGCAGCAAGACTTGACGCGAATTGCGCAACTTTCCGGCAATCGCACTTTGCGCAATACCGAGTGCAAATTTTTCATCCAGTGCCAGACGATGTTGCGCTTGGCGCAACAGGATATTGCCGGAAACCGGGCCTTCCAAGCGAGCCTTGAATCGCCCTTGGCTATTCAGCAACACCAGGCTGATGCCGTCATCCGCACAGCGATGCATCAACGCAGGGGAAATCATGATGTTGCCCAGACACACCACGCTGCCCAGATGATGCAGCGGCACCTGCAATTTTTTCTCACGCTCCACATCCACCCGCAGCGTGTCGTTCTCCAGATGAAGGTAGGAATTCGGTGTCATGACGTAGAGGGTATTGAGAAGTTGGCGCGCCATGATTACTTAGCCTCCGGTTCGAACAGAGTTTCCAGCAGACTATGCTGCGCTGCACGTTCAGCGACAGCATGCGGCTGGCAAATTTCCTTCAGCGGACACTCCTTGCAGCGCGCGTCATTTACAGGCGGCGGTAATTTTCCGGACGCCATTATGGCGCGGATGGCGTTCACGGCATCTTCCACCTTGTCGCGCAATTCTTGCGTAATCGCTACCTCACGTCTGCGTCGGGAGCCGTGGTGATAGATCGCACCGTGCGTAATGGCCTTGCCAGTCATCTCCTCCAGACACATTGCCTGCGCAGCAAGTTGGAGATCATCGTGGATTTTTTCGCGCTTGCGACCATGTTTATATTCCACCGGATAGATGCGTCCGTCTGGATGAAACTCCACCACGTCGCATTTACCGATTAGCCCCAGCCGATCCGACCACACCGGCAAGGCACGTTCGGCACGCACGCCTTCGAAAGTTTCAAACCCCGGATCATCCACCCGCTCATGCGCCGCGTTGCCGCGCATGGTAAAAACATTCTCATCGAATGCCTGCTCGACATGAATCAGCGCGCACTGGCGTGGACAATAGCTCCAGTGCTGGAGGGCGGAAAGCATAATGGGATCGGCGGCTTCGTTCATGGATGCTATGATGCTGCTGTGTATATTTAAGTGTAGGAGAATCTCATGGCGCAAACTCTGAAAAAGCTGGAAGCCGAAGCTTTGCATCTATCGCCCAAGGAACGTGGCGAGTTGATCCATCGCCTCATCGTGAGCCTGGAAAGCGAGCCTGAAGACTCGCCGGAAGCAATTGCCAAGGCTTGGGACGAAGAAATCGCCCGGCGCGTGGCGGACATGGAAGCCGGGCGCACCCAATGGATACCCGCCGACGAGGTGATGGCGCGGCTCCGCGCGAAAATCAATGTCGCCAAAACCGCTCCCGGTCAGCCTTAGCCGCGAGGCTCAGGCCGATTCCGACGCCGCCGTTGACTGGTACATCGGCGAAGGCGCGTTCATCGCCGCAGATGATTTTGTCGGCGAGATCGAGCGGGCGCTCGGCCTGCTTGCACAATTTCCCGAGTTGGGCGAAATCTGCGCATATAACACGCGGATGCTGCCTCTCCATAATTTCCCCTATTCACTGATTTACCGTCTGCAAGCCGATGTAATCCGCATCATCGCCATCGCCCATCACAGCCGCCGTCCCGGATACTGGACTGGGCGGCGCTAAACTTATCCAACTTTCCTCAACAACTCCACGCCTGGTATTTTGGAATCATCCACCGTTACGGTGTAATCGCTGAAATCGCGCGGGTCGGCAACACCATCTTTGAGTTTGGGCTGAATAGGCAACATCGCCTATCAAAAACCCTCAATCCGCTCTGGTTTAAGACCACCTAGCTCCATCAAGTCAAAATTGCCATCGGCTTGCACTTTCAGTGAGCCATGTACCTTGGCTGAAGAGTATTGCCCGGATTTGCGGTTGTGTTTCCACCAAAGGACTTTGAGCACTTCCATACTTCCTGCGGGACGGGCGCTGGATTCGTCATTCTCAAAAAGCTTTGGCAAAATCTCTTTGATAGCTTGGGCATCTTCTTCGCTGAATTTTGTTTTCTCTGCAAGTTGCGGATTCATGCTGCCATAAAAAACATAGATGCCCTGATCTACACGATGTTTCATGCCCATCGTGTCGGAACTTCTCTTGCCATCTTTAGTATCTTCGCCGTTTACACTTTTTGTGATCTGCGTGCTGGTGATGTCGATTGGTACTAGGCTGAATGCTGACTGTACCGTCACTGGCCCACGGATGCCGATGGAAATTCCGGAATCGCCTTCTTCATCACTGCCATCCTCTTTCTTTTTACCCTTCTTTTTGGACAGTGCGAATAGCTGACCGAAAGCGCGCACATCAATCCATTCTGAGCAAGCGAGCTTGACCGTTTCATCCGCTCCCAGCGTTTTTTCAATGGATTTAAAGAATTTTTCGGCTCTATCTCGCAGGCTTGACGCATCATCAATTTTACGATCATTGGCCTGGACAAATACGGCCTGACCTTTTGCCGCTTCCTTACCTTCTTTTTCTACGAGATTCTCAAACCGTTCAACCAGTCTGTCGCGGATTTTCCGCTTGATACAAACATCAGTGATTTCTCCGAAATTTTCATAGTTGGTTCGGGGACGATTGCTGTTAAGCGGATCGCCATTTGGGTTTGCATTTTTGACGCGAAGAATTACAGCGAAGTCGATCTTGTTTTGCAGCGTGCTCATGTCATGGTCTCCTTGGGTCAATTAGTTATCAGTATCGGTCGTGTCGTCATCGGTGGCAGATTCATCCGCTTTGTCTGTCTTGGGCGGATTCAATTTTTGTCGCTGGCAGTGATAGCCCAACAAGAATTCACCGGAGAGTTTTCTATCACTCAAAAACTCATCCCCTTCAAATGTTGCGACGACTTCATCAAGTAACGTTTCCATCCCGTGCAAAAAAGCTGGCCGTTTTGCTCGTAGGCGAGCTTTGTAAGGCGTTAGCGCGAGTTCGATAGTTCGCCACGTACTATTGGGGTGGTCCGCGAAGCGTTGCATCAATTTGGCAGCAGTTGTGTCGCGCTTCTCGCCGCCGACATACAATGCCCGGCCTTCAATATGCTCCGCGATGGACAGCAGCCGTCCATAAAGGTAATCCCGTGATGTCCGATCCGTTTCCAATGTCATTTGATATTTCCTTTCTTTGTAAGAACCTTTAAACAGGGCGCAGGCAATGCCCAGATATTTTTCCCACTCCCATTGCTTTCCGTTTTTATCCTTCTCGAAGGAAACGCGATTGCAGGTTCTGCGCACGACCGATTCAACTAGGTCGCGCGGCAACGCTTGCCCATCAATGATGCAGGGCAGCAGCCGCTCCACCGTGGCTTTGCGCAAATTGTCGTCGAGACGACGACCGAAAGCAGCTTCGGCTATATCTCGCGGGGCCGGTGCGCCGACAAACTTTGATTCCTTGCCAAAGTTCTGTAGCCAAGCATTTTGCTCATGCCAACTTTGTACTCGATTCAAAAGATCAGAGCCCTTCAGTTCCCGGTAAAACGTGATAGCCATGCGTCCCGGTGTGGCGGAGTCCAGCCCCATGACAACAATGTCTTCTGTGGGGGCGAGCTTTGCACCGTAGCCAGCCATCGCCCTACGCAATCTAATCGCAAAGGCTTGACCAACATCGCCGACAACAGGTTGCTCGATTTCTGTACCTGTCTGGGGAGATTCCTCGCTGCCGAGAAAAAGTGAGAGCGAGTCCTTGAATGGATCGGGCACGGGCTTTCCTGCAACCGACCAAGTGACAATCACCTGATCTTCATTTTTGTAGGCCTGCCGATGAATAAGCCAACGCAAAGCATTGTGGGCTTTCTGGGTAACTTCATAACTGACACCGCAGGCTTGCTGTCCAGTGTCATCTGTGAACCGGCCTCGGAATGTATAGCCTGTACTGTCATTGGCACTAATCAGCTTTGCACCATCCCCTGCATGACGAATTCGCTTGGGGTGGTTCGCTGCGAGTGCTGCATGGTTATTGCCAGTAACCATGCACACACCTTTTAGTTCTTTCGTGCTGGCATCAAACAACCCCCATGCATCTTGTAAGGATGTGTCTTCCCAAACCGCCGTGCATGGGTTGCTGCCTTCCCTGACATGCCAGCGGATGAATGCATCTCCTTGATCCCGTTCCCCCTCCTTTGCTGTAAGCAAACGAAAGATGTCAGGTGCGTCGTTATTGCCAACCCATTGGGTAAGCAACTTTCCATCTGTTCCGACATGCAGAAGTTGCTCCTTAACCAGATCGGACACCACACTGTGTTTGCGAACATATGCAAGCACTGCCCTGGCTTTGGCATGGCTAAATTCAGAGTCGCACCACGCGGATAGCTGTTCCTCATATTCCTTGAAAAATGAAGGCTTCTTTCCCCCGTGCATTAAATAATCATTCGCGCAATATTGCACCTTGTCACAGAGTGGGTGGGGTGGAGGTTTAGAACCCGTTCTGCCCGCTGATTTTTCAGTGGCAGGAACGACTGTTTCCTCTTTCTGAACAATTCTCGTGCCTTTGAAATTTCCATCAACATCAAGCGTTATTTCGATATGGGCTTGTTGCGGGTTATGACTGATGGGCATCAGGCGCACCGATCCAGGTGGCTCATGCCCTTTGCACTGCTCGTAGGTTTCATAAAGTTTCTGAATCCAGCTCATATCAAACCTCCAACCGTGCTTCTTCTACCTCAACGCCAAGTAGATTGCGTTCCTTGTCGAATTTTTTGGCGCTCATATCACGAATGAACTTGCGCACCGTGCAAACCTGCGGACGTTCAAAACGAATATTTCCGTTAATCATGGTAGATCGTGAAAATCGCGCATAGAGTTTTTCTTCACCAATCTCGTCAGGATAGTCGAAGCCGTGAAACATCAAGCCAAAAGCCAACTCGCCTTCGCCATCGTAAGGGCTGGTTCCTGATCCGTACATACACGGTTCGACATATCCTTGGCAATCTCGTGTCCCCAGAAAAATGTCCTGTCGCCCACCGCGTTCCAACATACGTTTGGCGACGATGTGATGTTTGGCTTCATTCCTGTCATCGGCCAATTCAGGGCGATGTTCATTCCACTCAAAATGAGCGCGTACTTGGTATTCCACGTCGGCCAGAAAGGTGTAAATGGCTAAGGTATTTCCGCCGCTGAATTCCAAAGGTTTGGCGCCTTTCGTCTGGGTGCGAATACGCTTCATTACTCGTACCTCATCAATGACCCAGATAAATGTGGGTTTCCAGTAGATTGACTTGGCAATGCCTTTAAGCGCCTCATAGGTGGGAACGTGATAAGAGCACTTCTCTCCGCCGATGCGGGTCAGCGGGTCGGTGAACAGGGCATGTCGCCCCCAAACCTTAAATTCAATGCTGTTTCTCTGAGACACAAAGTACCTCCATATTTCTCACAGGTGTTTCGCTTAGGCCAAACTCGTCGCTGTAGTAACAGTAATCAAGATACAGGATACCCGTTCCTTCCTGAATTTCCCGTACCGCCCCCGCTTTTGTCAGTCGTTCCAGAACGTCTGGAAAAACATTGACCGTGAATTGTTGCGCACGGCGCAGCATATCGAACTCTTTGTCAGGCAGGTAAGCTGCGCAAAGTTCGGCGACGATTGCCTGCCCCGCCTTGCCATGCTGAACAATGACGCCCCGCGTCGGTGCATCAATGGCTTTGAACGCCTTGGCTGCGGCCATGAAAGATTGACGCAGGTAAATGTTAGGTGCTTGGCCTGTGTGCTTGCCGTGCTCGGATGTTGCTATTGAATTGCCGGATAGCAGGTTGAGCAGGGTGTCGTTGTGTCCGATAGCTTTAGCTGAAAGCGGGTAATCCATCTCATTCTTTCGATCAAAGAAATAGTAGGTGTAGTACAGCTTCATTGCTTCGAGGCCAATTGGGTCGTCTCCAAACTTAATAGGATCAGCCTCATACTCATCCAGCACACGTTCAGCTTTATCACGTCCAATGCGGATGTCTTGCAGCATATCTAAATTTTCATCCTTCGGGTTGATAACATGAACATGCCCCATTTCTGGACGACCATTCCGATTACATCTTCCAGCCGCTTGGGCGATTGAATCCAGTCCGGCAGTGAAACGGATGACCGCACCAAAATCCACATCCACACCGGCTTCGATGAGCTGCGTGCTAAAGCAAAGTGTAGGCAGGTTATTTGCCAATCGTTCGCAAATCTCGCTCAATATCGCCTTGCGATGTGCTGGACACATGCTTGTGCTCAGGTGGTAGAGCGGGATGTCATTCTGTCCCTTGCACATCCGATACAGGCTTTGTGCGGCGTTCTTGGTATTGACGATCACCAGGCAGCTTCCGGCTCGACGTGTCTCTTCCAACGCTAGTGCAGCAATTTCTCCATTCGACCAGCCTCCGGATTTGCGTCGGTTTTTCACCTCGACCCGCTTCAATTCGTCGAACAGTCTTTTCACGTCCGGCATCAGTTCATTGCCCTCGGGTATCCTGATGGCACCTTTCTTGGATTCGACCTGATCGAGAAGCGGCTGAGTGGCGGTACACAGGACAACGGTACTCCCGCACTGTTCGACCAGGAAATTGATGGCGTTGTTAAATAGGTGGACGCAATTCACTGGCAGCGACTGTATTTCATCGAAGATCAGCACAGCATTCGCCAACTGGTGCATCCGGCGTGCGCCACGGGTTCCAGCGCCAAAGAGCGTTTCTAGGAATTGCACACTCGTTGTGTAAATAACAGGTGCATCCCAGTTTTCCGCCAAAATTTTCCCGCG
The DNA here is from genome assembly GCA_947085625.1 of uncultured Gallionellaceae bacterium. Lineage (GTDB taxonomy): Bacteria > Pseudomonadota > Gammaproteobacteria > Burkholderiales > Gallionellaceae > Nitrotoga. The sequence continues at coordinate 8,350 of CAMTXD010000004.1, forward strand.
CCAGCTTTGCTCCTCGGGAGTAAGGTTGGAATGATGTTCGAGAACCACGCGGCCCGGTTCTGTTCCATCGGGTTCCAGAATCTTGCGCACCACCTCGGCATTCTGGTCAATGATTGAAGTAAATGGGATAACGTAAATTATCCTATCCATTTTGTGTTCCTTCGCATGGTGCAGAGCGAAGCGCAAGCTAGCGAGGGTTTTTCCGCCGCCAGTGGGTACGGTCAGGGTATAGGTGCCTTTGCCGCGTGATGCAGCATTTTGGCAGTGACTGGAAATATCACACCGAAGATAATCAATCGGCTTGCTGGGTTTAAGTCCTGCAAGGTGTTCCTCCAGACGGTCGCACAAAATATTCCATTCGGTATATCGACCATGCATTCTTAACTTCGCCGCTTTGGGATTTTCAAAATCTGCGGAATCAACGCGGTCGGCATCAATCAGGCAGCTGAACAGAAAACGAACCAGCAGGCCGATCTGTTGTTGAGCCACAATACTTTTATCATCTTTGATTGGCGCGGCTCGCACAATCTTTGCGAGCGCTGCCTGTATCGCTTGGAGCATGTCCGGCTTGCCGGTGAGTTCCTTAACGCGGGAGAGGATCGAAGCATCTGCCTTGACACGCGCCTCTTGCAGGTGGGTGCGCATATCGACCTTGTTCATTCGTCTGCCGAATATATCTTCACCAAGGCTGTTCGTATCAGACGACAGGCAATCAATTAGGCCGGAGTGATGCGAGGCGATACATAGGGAAATGATTTGACCAACAATCTGACCAAGCTGCCCTTGCTGCGAGAGTTCTTTCCAGATCATTTGTGCGCCAGCAGTAGAGTGGTCAATCTTGCCCTTCAAGCCCACAGCATCAACAAACTCTTCATCCTCATCTTGATTGAGCAGACCGACAGCAGATTTGATGTAGGACTGAAATGCCTGACTGTATTTGCCTAAATCATGTAGAAGGCCAATTAATTCCCCTTGGTTTTCCAGATTCAATTTCTTGGCATATAAGCACGACATACGCGCCACCCCAAGCAGGTGTTGCTCAAGGCTTTGATTTGCACCATCGCTTTTACGATGGTGTGCAATCGGCGTGTCTCGTGTGGTAATTACTTTATCCATGTGGACAAGCGTACTCTACGCGCAGGCTCATAAGCTGAGCCTGCCAAATTTATTTTTCATATTGCTTCAATGCCTGTTGAAGTTGTTGCTGCAATTGTTGGCGCAAAGAAACAGGTTCGATCACTTTGACTTCCGCGCCGTGCTGGAGTATATCCATCACCAGTTCGCGCGGGTCGGCGTAAGGGATGCGCAATTCGTAACTGCCATCCTTAAGAAATGCCCCGTGTTGTTGCGGATGCCAGTGTTCTTCAGCCACCCAACGCGCCCGTTCCGGGGTGAAGCGCAGCACAGCAGTGTATTTGGGTTTGCCAGCAAAGATTCCATAGGAGCTCGCGTAATGCGCATCAAGCTGTTTTTCCGGCACGTCACGGCAACGCTGTGGCAATGCTTTAGCAGCAATGATGCGTTCTACGGCAAAGCTGCGCAAGGCGTTGCGGGCATGGCAATAAGCGTCCAGATACCAGTTGTCTCGGTAGTGGATGAGCCGTTGCGGGGAGATTTCGCGCTGGCTGGTTTCGTCGTTGCCGCGCCCGTGGTAGCTGATGCGCAGACCGTTTCTTTGCAGCAGTGCGCCCGCTACGGTCTGAAAACATTCCAGTGCGACATTGCGTCCGGTCATGCGCAGGATGCGCACTCGTTTGGAGATTTCTTCACTGCCAAGATGTCTGGCTGCGAGGATTTGTTCGATGCGTTCTTTTGCGGGTTTGAGTTGTGTGTCGAGCAGGCCGGGTTGAACGTGTGCGAGCAGTTGCTGGGTAGTTAGCAGCGCATAGAGTTCGGTTTCGCTGAACCAGAATCCGGGAAGCTCAAAGGTTTTTCCGTCAGTCAGTGCGTAGTGATAGCCGTTGCGCTGGCGGTTATATTCAATCGGCGCATTGAAATACAGGCGCATCTCTTGAATGATACGGTTGACCGTGGCGCGCGAGCATTCGAGGTCATCTTGTAATGTCTGACAGGATACGGGATGGCGGCGTGAAGAAACTGCCTGATGCAGTTTATATATACGTTGTAAGCGATCCATCGACGGTTTCCTTTCCTCGCGGCCAGCGCGCACTGTACGGCATGATTAAAAAACGTGCGTACAGCGCACGCTACGTTATCTTTCCCAAGGATTGAAGACCTGCATGTACACCGTTGCTAAAGCGGCGGCAAGCTGCCGCACTCCACATTGCAAATGTTTTTATAAGCGGTACATTAGTAATTTCCTGACCCATTAGCGAAAAACTTTTCCCGCAACACAGCAGTTTGGATACAACGAAGTTGCTGTGTAGGGTAACCTTTAGGTTGGCCGGAACTAAAATCTGGATTTTTAGAGGTGCCCTAAACAGATTGCAGCACCCGCAACGGCGACATCTGCGCCACCCGCCGCGTGGCCAGCCATCCCGCCAGCGTCACTGTGGCAATACCGCCGCCCACCCCGACCAGCCATAGCAGTGCGCTGGGATGGTAGGGGATTTCCAGCACTTTGATTGCCAGCACCCAGCCCAGCAATGCCGCGCCCGCCGCCGCGAACAAGCCACTCAATGCGCCCAGCGTGGCAAATTCGGTCAGGTGCAGCCGCCGCAAATAGCGGCTGTCCGCCCCCAGCGTGCGCAGAATGGCGGCCTGCTGGATGCGTTCGTCCTGCGTGGCGAGCAGCGCGGCATACAGTACGGCCAGCCCGCTCAACAGGGTGAACAGGAATACCGCGCTCATGGTTTGCGCGATCTGGTCCATGATGTGGCGCACTTGCGCTATCACCGCGTCGGTATCAATCAGCAACAGATTGGGGAAGGTCTTGACCAGCGCTACACCAGCCTGCACCTGGTCCGCCGGCAAATGAAAGCTGGTTAAGTAACTGGCCGGAAAATCTTCCAGCACACCGGGCGCGGCGAGCACGAAAAAATTCACCTGCATGGAATCCCACTGTACCTGGCGCAGGCTTGCCACTTGCGCACTGAACTGACTGCCCGCCACATCGTAGGTAATGGTATCGCCGAGATGGATGTTCAGGGTTTTGGCGATGCCTTCTTCGACCGACAACTGCGCCGTGTCGTCACGATCATCCAGACACGGCGGCGCACAGTCTTTCTGTCCTCTGTCTTCTGTCTTCTGTCCTCTGATGCGCCACCAGCCTCCACTGACAATCTCATTCCCTGCCGGTAAATTTTCTGCCCATGACAGATTGAACTCGCGCTCCACCAGTCTGCGTGCGCGCGGGTCAGGGTAGTCGTCGCTGCTGATCGCGCGCTGATTGATGGCTATCAAGCGCGCGCGCACCATGGGAAACAATTGTGGCACCGGTAAATGCCGCTGCACAAAAAAATTATTTAGCGCGTCAAGTTGATCGGGCTGGATGTTGACGATAAAGCGGTTAGGCGCATCCGGCGGCAGACGCCCACGCCAGTTTTCCATCAGGTCGGCGCGCACGAAGGTGAGCAGCAGCAAGGCCATGCCGCCCAGACTGAGCGCGACAATTTGCACTGCGTTGCTGCGCCCGTGCCGCGCCAGATTGGCAAACGCATGAAACCCGAACTTGCCCAAGGCGCGCACTATAAACCACGCCAGCAAACCAAATATTAACAGACCCGCCGCCATTCCCGCCAGCACGGTCAGACCCAGGTTGAGCGAGCCGGCCTGCCACACAAACAGCCCGCATAGCACCACCGCGCCGGATGCGTACAACAGGCCAGTGCGCATTTCTGGCACGCCCAGCTCGCGGCGGATGACACGCAGCGGGGAGACGCTTTTTAACTGCCACAGCGGCAGAAAGGCAAAACCCAGCAGCAGCGCCATACCGCTGGCCGCAGCCTGCCACAGAGGTAGCCAGCCGGGCGGCGGCAAAGAAGCATCGCGCATGGTCGCGATGGATTGCACCAGCGCCGCTTGCGCCGCATAGCCGAGCAAGCTGCCCAACAACACAGCCGCCAAACCCAGCAGCAGAAACTGAACCAAAAAAATGCGCAACACCTGCGCCTGGCTCGCCCCCAGGCAGCGCATCATGGCGCAGGCATCCAGGTGGCGCAGGATGAAGTGGCGCGCGGCCAGCGCCAGCGCCACCCCTGCCAGCACCACGGCAGTGAGCGCGGCCAGCCCTAGAAAATGTTCGGCGCGTTCCAAAGCGCTGCGGATTTCCGGGCGCGCATCGCGCACGTCCTCCAGCTTCTCACCCGATGTCAGCCGCCCTTCTTGTAACCAGGCCCGCAAATCCGCCACCTGCTGCGCCTCGCCCGCCACCAGCAAACGATAATTGATGCGGCTGCCTACCTGCACCAGACCGCTGGCAGGCAAGTCGTCAGCATTCAAAATCACGCGCGGCGCAAAACTCGCAAACCCCACCGACTGATCCACATCGCGCAC
>CAMTXD010000005.1:0-18291 GCA_947085625.1 uncultured Gallionellaceae bacterium
TAATGATGGGTTACGCAAAAAACGCTCCACCCATCCTACGGGGCACCTCTAAAAATTCAGAGTTCGCCCAAATGCAAGGCGCGGAAAAAATTTTAGTTCCGGCATAAGCTAAAGGTTAGCCGGAACTAAAATCTGGATTTTTAGAGGTGCCCTGCAGAACTACAGAACTAAAGATCACCTCATATGAACCTGCCTGAACTATCCATCAAGCGCCACGTCTTGGCTTACATGTTGAGCGGGGTGCTGGTGCTGCTGGGCCTGATAGGCTATCAGCGCATCGGCGTGGACCAGTTCCCGCGCATCGAATTCCCCATCATTTCAATCACGACCACGTTAAAGGGCGCCAACCCGGACAACATGGATATGAGCGTGACCAATGTCATCGAGACTGCGGTCAATAGTGTGCCTGGCATAGAGCATGTGCAATCCAGTTCTTCGCCCGGCGTATCTATAGTAGCGCTCACCTTCAATCTTGAGAAGAACGTGGATGTGGCGTTCAACGAGGTGCAGGCCAAGATTAATCAGGCCATACGCCGCCTGCCCAGGGAGGCGGATGCGCCGGTGGTGGCAAAAGTGGATACCGGCTCCAGCCCGGTGATGTGGCTGGCGTTGCAGGGCGACCGCACGCAGCAGCAACTCAACCAGTACGCCAGCAACGTCATTAAGAAAAAGCTGGAAACCATAGATGGGGTGGGCGAAGTGCGCCTGGGCGGGCGGCGCGATCGCACCATCCGCGTCCAGATTGATCCGCAGCGCATGGCCGCGCACAGCCTGACCACGCAGGATCTGGCGGCTGCATTCAGCCGCGAACACCTGCAATTGCCCGGCGGATTTCTAGTGGGCGGCGGCAGTGAATTCCTGCTCAAGCTCGATCTGGAATTCCATAAACTGGATGAGCTGCAACGCATGACCATCGCCTATCGCGACGGTGCACCCATCCGCTTGCGGGACATTGCCAGCATAGATGACGGCTTGGCCGATTACCGCCAATTGGCGCGCTTCAACGGCAAACCCAGCGTAGGCATCGGCATCGTCAAGGTGTCCAATGCCAACACCGTGGCCATCGTGGCCGAGGTGAAGCGCAGGCTGGATCAGGAAATCATCCCCGCCTTGCCGCCCGGCATGAAGGTCAATATCGCTACCAACGACGCCACTTTCATCCAGGAAATGATTAACGCGCTCAAGGATCACTTGCTCCAAGGCACTCTGCTGACAGCCCTCGTGGTGTGGTTTTTCCTGCGCAGTGTGCGCTCCACCATCATTATTTCGCTGGCCATTCCCGTGTCGTTGCTGGGCGCCATTGCGGTTATTTATTTCGCGGGTTATACCTTCAACGCCATGACCATGCTGGCCCTGCTGCTGCTGATCGGGGTGGTGGTGGATGATGCCATCGTGGTATTGGAAAATATTTTCCGCCACCGCCAGGATATTGATCCCGATCCGGTCAACGCCGCCATCAACGGCAGCCGTGAGGTGACGTTCGCGGTGCTAGCGTCCACGCTGGCGCTGGTATCCATTTTTGCGCCGGTGATTTTCATGGACGGGGTTATTGGCAAATTTTTTCAGTCGTTTGCCGTGGTGGTGACCTGCGGCGTGCTGGTGTCGCTGTTCGTTTCGCTCACGCTCACCCCGATGTTGTGCGCGCGCTACCTCAAGGTGGGGCAGCAGCACGGCAGGCTGTATTACGCGCTCGATGCGATGTTCCGCCAGCTGGATAACTTCTATCGCAATATGCTGGACAGGGCGCTGCGCCATCGCTGGAAAGTAGTGCTGCTGACAGTGCTGGTCGTGCTGTCCAGCGGATATTTCTTCGCCAGCATCGGCAAGACCTTCATGCCGGATGAAGATCAGAGCCGCTTCATGGTGTTCACCAAGGCGCCGCTGGGATCTTCGATCAATTACACTAACGCGAAACTGGCTGAGGTCGAAAAGGTGCTGGCCGGTCACAAGGAAATTATTTCCAACTTCAGCGCGATTGGTATCGGCCAGGCTGGACAGGTGAACCAGGCCTTCTCCTTCGTGCGCATGACTCCGCGCAATGAGCGCAACATTTCGCAGCAGGAGCTGATCGCCCAGTTACGCCGCGAGCTGGGTGCCATCCCCGGCATCCGCGCCTTCCCGACGCCGATATCCGTGGTCGCCGGGCAGCGCGGCGAGCCGTTGCAGTTTGTACTGACCGGTACTAACATCGATGAAGTGGCGCGGCTGGCCGGCGAGCTGCAACGTAAGCTGGCGAGGGAGATGCCGGGTCTGGGGCGCGTGGATCTGGATTTGCAACTGGGTCTGCCGCAACTGACCATCAAGCTTAATCGCGACTACGCCGCCGCGCTCGGCTTGTCGGCACAAGATGTGGCACTGGCACTGAGCATGTACACTGGCGGCGTGGACATCGCCCAATACAGCGATCAACCGGGTGACGGCCAACGCTATACCATCCGGCTCAAGGCGGGCGACGGCTGGTTCGAAAAACAGCAGGATATGAAGCGCATTTTCCTGCGCGCGCGCGATGGCAGCATGGTGCGTCTGGACAGCGTGGCCTCGTTCGAGCAGACACTGGGCGCGGCGGTGGTGGGGCGGTATGACCTGCAATATGCCGCCACTTTCTACGCCACGCCGAGCATGCCGCTGGGCGAGGCGGCCACCACGGTGAAAGCCATTGCCGAAGGCATGATGCCTGCCGGTTACCGCGTCAAACTCATCGGCCAGGCCGAGGAATTCGGCAAAACTGTGGGCTACATGATCTTCGCCTTCAGCCTGGCGCTGGTGTTGCTGTACATGGTGCTGGCCAGCCAGTTCAACTCCTTCGTCCAGCCCTTCATCATCATGCTGGCGCAACCGCTGGCCATCATTGGCGGCGTGATGGCGCTGTGGCTGGTGGGGCACACGCTCAACATCTATTCCATGATCGGCCTGGTGCTGCTGATCGGCTTGGTGGCGAAGAACTCTATCCTGCTGGTTGACCTCACCAACCAGCGCCGCAGCCAGGGCATGGGCATAGACGACGCGTTACAAAATGCCTGCCCGATACGCTTGCGCCCGGTGCTGATGACTTCCGCCACCCTCATCCTCGCCCTGCTCCCGGCCGCGCTCGGCTTGGGCGCGGGTTCAGAAACCAACGGCCCGCTGGCCGTGGCGGTGATCGGCGGCATGATCTCTTCCACGCTGCTCACGCTGCTGGTGGTGCCGGCGGTATATTCGCTGGTGGAAAACGGCTTGCAACGCTGGCAGCAACGCGGTCGTAGGATGGGTGGAGCGTAGCGTATTGCTCCGAATATTGGTGGCAGCACATGCGGCGCAACGCCCGTTGGTTATTGCCCAACTCGTGCTTGTGGCAGAAATACTTGACGATATACGCCATTGGCGTATAGTACAAAACATGCTTTTTATTGAGACCCCGACATTCACACGCCTGATAGCCACCCTGATAGACGACGAAGAATATTCGAAGTTACAGGATGATCTAGTCAAGCGTCCTGACGCGGGAGACCTCATAAAAGACGGTGGAGGAATTCGCAAGCTCCGCTGGAAACGCGCTGGAACAGGGAAGAGCGGCGGCATTCGGGTGATTTACTACTGGATTACAGAGGATGACCAGATTCTAATGTTGGTGGCTTACCCCAAAAGCGTAAAAGATAATCTGAGTGATAAATAAACCGCCGTGTTACGGAAACTTGTAAAGGAGCTATAGCAATGGATAAAGCACTTTTTGAAAGTCTCAGGCAAGGCATGAAAGAAGCGGCTGCAATTCGTCGTGGAGAACTTGCGCCGGGACGGGTAACAGAAATCAGTACGCCCGACGCGAAATCAATTCGCGCAAAAGTTGGATTAAGTCAGGCTGAGTTTGCCCGGCTGATTGGCGTAAAAGTGGCTACCCTGAGAAATTGGGAACAACATCGTCGCCAGCCGACTGGAGCCGCCGCCGCTTTATTGACCATCGTGGAAAAAGAGCCGGACGCAGCACTGAGGGCGCTTCACTCTTAAAGAAATCAACCCCACAGTCTGGTTCGCCGGTTCAGATAAATCTGGGCACCGGGAATCCGCCGCTTTTTGCTGCCTATGTTGACAGTATTGTTATATCTCATTGGGTTGGTACTTTACCCGTCCACGCATGCAGGGCATGTGGGCACTCCTGTTCACTAATGCCACGAAGGCGGAGTATTTCACAAATAAATCGTTCTGCTACTTCAAGGGCATTCACCGCAGAGTGCGCCGTAAGTGATGCATAGACGCTTGTGTCAGCCATGCCTTGAATCTTTACTCCGGGCAACTCAATTGTTTCGTGTGAACTGGAGAAGTGAGCTAATTTGTTTCTCAATGTCTTGATGTTTGTAAATTGCTGTCCGATGCCCGCATTGAAATTTAATTTTTGACCGAAAACTGCCTCAGGCCATTTTTTGATCTTCTTTTCCAAAGATACTTGGTTCTCCAAGTCATAAATGATGCACGGCGCTGCGTACTTATATGGCGCCTCATCGACCAGAACCCGGAAATATACGTTCATGAATATTTCAACTCCTGTGACGGCCAGTATTACACCAAGCGCCGCGTCTTGTTGGATTGTCTCCTTATCGTGATCTTGATGCTGATCTATCGCATAACAAAGCCGTCGCAGTGCTTGAAAATACTGCCACACCATCATATTTGGCGACGAGAGAATTTTGTTCATGTGTTATTGAGAGCTAACCAAATAATTGCACCACCCCCGTCCAAGTAACACAAGGGCTATAAATACATCAGCTACCAATTTATCAGAAAACTACCACCCATAGCTAAAAATATATAGGCCGAGAGGCTGTTGTCGCAGTTGTTCGATTTAACCCGAAGGCTAGATTAATTCCGAAAAAATATAAATCGCGTAGAATCTGCGTCTGCTGCGCCACACCTGCAACGCGCCCATCATTCAACCAGAGGTACTGAATGGCTCTTGCCTGGAACGAAATCAAAGACCGCGCCCTCGCCTTTTCCAAAGACTGGGCGAAAGCCGAATCGGAAGATGCCGATGCCAAGCCGTTCTGGATCGAATTTTTCAACGTCTTCGGTATTACCTCGAAGCGCATCGGCGGCTTCGAGCAACGGGTCAAGAAGCTCGACAGCAAGGACGGCTACATAGATTGGCTATGGAAGGGCAACCTGCTCATCGAGCACAAATCACGCGGCAAAAACCTCGACCGCGCCTACCAGCAAGCGATTGATTATTTCCCCGGCCTGAAAGAACACGAGCTGCCGCGCTTCGTGCTGGTGAGCGATTTTGCCCGCTTCCGTCTCTACGATACTCAGGACGGATCGCAAACAGAATTCCTGCTCAAGGATTTTCACAAGCACGTAAAGCTGTTCTGGTTTATCGCCGGATACCAGCCGTTGAAGATTTCCCCGCAAAGTCCGGTCAACGCCAAAGCCGTGCAGCGCATGGCCAAACTGCACGACCGCTTGAAGCAAATCGGCTACACCGGGCACGTGCTGGAAGTGTATCTGGTGCGATTGCTGTTTTGCCTGTTTGCGGAAGACACCGGCATTTTCGAGCGCACCCAGTTCACCGAATTTATCGAACGCAATACCCGCGAAGATGGCAGCGACCTTGCCGCGCAACTGGCACAACTGTTCGAGATATTGAACACGCCGGACGAGTTCAATGTTTCGGAAACTGCGCGGGCGCGCCTGAAAAACCTCGACGAAACGTTGGCTCGCTTCCCCTACGTCAACGGCAAACTGTTCGAGGAACGTCTGCCGCTGGCCAGCTTTGATACCGATATGCGCAAGGCGTTGCTGTTCTGCTGCGCGCTGGACTGGAGCGAAATTTCTCCGGCGATTTTTGGCTCACTGTTCCAGAACATCATGGACGAAACGCCCAACGCGCGGCGCAATCTGGGCGCGCACTACACCACCGAAGAAAACATCCTCAAGGTGATCCGCCCACTGTTTCTCGACGATCTCCATGCCGAATTCGACAAGATCAAAAACAACGCCAAGCGCCTGCAAGCCTTTCACCAAAAAACTCGCCGCGCTCAAATTTTTCGACCCCGCCTGTGGTTGCGGCAATTTTCTGGTGATCGCTTACCGCGAACTGCGCCAGCTTGAACTCAAGGTGCTGCGCGCCCTATACGACAGCGGCCAGCAAAAACTGGATATTTCCAGCATCGTGCATGTGAACGTGGATCAATTCCACGGCATCGAAATCGAAGAGTTTCCCGCGCAGATCGCCCAAGTCGCGCTGTGGCTCACCGACCACCAGATGAACGCGCAAGTGTCGGAAGAATTTGGCCAATACTTCGCGCGCCTGCCGCTCAAGAATTCTGCGCACATCGTCCACGGCAACGCCCTGCAACTGGACTGGCAAAGCGTGCTACCCGCCGAGCAGTGCAGCTATGTGATGGGCAACCCGCCGTTTATTGGTAAAACCTATTTGAGCGATGTACAACGCGCCGATGTTGCCAGGATTTTCCACGACACCAAGAGTGCGGGTCTATTGGATTACGTTGCGTGCTGGTATCGCAAGGCGGCGGATTACATGCGGTGCGCAAGCTCCTCCCCCTTCAAGGGGGAGAGCGTTAGCGAGGGGGCAACTGGGAGGGGGATGGGTAGCGTATCAAACTTATCCCATCCCCACCCTAACCCTCCCCTTGAAAGGGAGGGAATACAAATCAAAACCGCATTCGTCTCTACCAACTCCATCACCCAGGGTGAGCAAGTCGGCGTGCTGTGGCCGGACTTGCTCAAGCGCAGCGTGCATATCCATTTCGCCCACCGCACCTTCCAATGGATGAGCGAAGCTAAAGGCAAAGCTGCCGTGCATTGCGTCATCATCGGCTTTGGCTTACAGGAAGCCGCAAACAAAACCATCTTTGAATACGCCGACATCAAAGGCGAACCGTATGCCATTCCCGCAAGCAACATCAACCCCTATCTGGTAGATGCGCCAAATGCGGTGCTGGAAAACCGTACACGCCCGATTTGCGATGTTCCGGAAATGGTGAATGGCAGCAAGCCCACGGATGGCGGCAACTTGCTATTAAGCGATGAAGAGAAACGCGCGCTGATAGCCGCAGAACCACAAGCCGAAAAATGGATACGCTCCTTCCTTGGTGCAGAGGAATTCATCAACAACATTCCGCGCTGGTGTTTGTGGCTGGTAGGTATATCACCGACTGAATTGCGTGCCATGCCGCATGTGGTGCAGCGTGTGGAGGCAGTCAAGGCGATGCGCATAGCCAGCAAGGATGAACAAACAAAAAAGGATGCATCTACCCCAACACTGTTCCAGAAAATTCGCCAGCCGACAGAACCATATTTGCTCGTTCCAAGCGTCTCCTCCGAAAATAGGCAATATGTTCCGATTGGATATTTACAGCCAGAAGTAGTCGTCAGTAATTTGGTTTATGCGATACCCAACGCCACCCTTTACCACTTCGGCATCCTGACCTCGGCCATGCACAATGCATGGATGCGCACCGTGTGTGGCCGCTTGAAAAGCGACTATCGCTATTCAGCAGGCATCGTCTATAACAACTTTCCGTGGCCAGAACCACCCTCTCCCCAACCCTCTCCCCCGGGGAGAGGGAGGAGCGCAGCGGAGGGAGAGGGAAGAATCGAAGCCGCCGCGCAAGCCGTGCTGGATGCGCGCGCCAGATTCCCCAGCGCGACGCTGGCCGACCTCTACGACCCGCTCGCCATGCCGCCGGAATTGTCCAAAGCACACCAAGCCCTCGACCGCGCCGTGGATGCTGCCTACGGCAAAAAATCCTTCGCCTCCGAAGCCGAGCGTGTCGCCTTCCTGTTCGACCGCTACCAGCAACTCACCAGCCTGCTGCCTGCCGCGCCAGCAAAGAAAACTCGCAAAAGAAGCATCTAATCCCTGCTCAACCTACAATATTATCCCGGAACTGCCGCTGAATTTCTTTAGTGAATCAAGAATACTGTCGCCAGCCCCAGGAAAATAAAGAAACCGCCGCTGTCGGTGACGGCGGTAATCATCACGCTGGCGCCCCTGGCGGGGTCGCGCCCGAGCTTGTGCATGGTCAGCGGAATCAACACCCCCAATACCCCCGCCAGCAGCAGGTTCAGCATCATCGCCAGTGTCATCACCAACCCGAGCGGAATGCTTTGGTAGATGAGATAAGCAAACACTCCCACCACGCTGCCCCACACCAGGCCGTTCAGCGCGCTCACGCCGATTTCCTTGGCGAACAGCTTGCGCGCGTTGCCGGCGTTGATCTGCCCCATGGCCAGGGCGCGCACGATCATGGTGATGGTCTGATTGCCAGAATTGCCGCCGATGCCGGCGATGATGGGCATCAGCGCTGCCAGCGCCACCAGTTTTTCGATGGAGCCTTCAAAAACGCCGATCACGCGGGAGGCGATGAATGCTGTCACTAGGTTGACGGCCAGCCAGGCCCAACGGTTTTTTACGCTTTTCCACACCGACGCGAAAAGGTCTTCCTCCCCGCGCAAGCCGGCCAGGTTGAACGCATCGCTGTCGGATTCTTCGCGGATGTAGTCCACCACGGTGTTCACCGTGACGCGCCCGATCAGCTTGTCGTCCTCATCCACCACCGGCGCGGAAACCAGGTCATAGCGCTCGAATGCCTGCGCGGCCTGTTCGGCCTTGTCACCGGGGCGCAGCTTGATGGTGTCGGTGATCATCAGCGCGCTGACTGCCATATCTGGTTCGTTCACCAGCAAGCGGTGGAGCGGCAGCACGCCCTTGAAAATGTCGTCGCGGTCCACCACGAACAACTGGTCGGTGTGGTCGGGCAGTTCGTCGAAACGGCGCAGGTAGCGCGATACCACTTCCAGCGTGACATCCTCGCGTATGGTCACCATGTCAAAATCCATCAGCGCGCCAACTGCGCCCTCCGGATAAGACATGGCCGCGCGCAATTGTTCGCGTTCTTCGATGGACAGCGACTTGAACACATCGCGCATCACCGCCTGCGGCAAGTCTGGCGCCAGGTCGGCGATCTCGTCAGTGTCAAGCTGCTCCGCCGCCTCGCGCAATTCTTCGCGGCTCATGGCGGCGATCAGCGATTCGCGCACCGCATCGGAAACTTCAATCAGGATTTCGCCGTCGCGGTCGGCCTTGACCAGATCCCATACCAGCAACCGCTGTTCGATGGGTAGGGCTTCCAGGATGTAGGCGATGTCGGCCGAGTGCAGGCTGCCCAGCTTCTCGCGCAGTTCGTCTAGATGCCGCTTGTGCAACACTCGGTCTACCAGTTCGTGGCGTGCAGCGCGCGGCAATTCCTGCTGGTGCGCCACCGCTTCCACCAGCGCGTGCTGATCCAGCAGGTGTTGCACTTGCAGCAGGTGCTCCTGCACGTTTTCGGTGTAATGGGGTTCGTGGTTTTCGGTCATGGCAAGCCGTACCCTATAATGTGAAACTCGCCTAGCGAGACCCTGCCCCCCTCTCCCGTTGGGAGAGGGCTGGGGAGAGGGAAACGGTCATGGCGAATCAACGTTTCATTATTCGGGGCGGTGATTCGCCATGACCGTTTGGTTGGCGGCTATTGTAAAGAAATTGGCTGGCGTGCGCCAAGAAAGTTGGGGGTAACCAGTCAGTCAATTAAGGTGCGGCCTCGTGGTATAATTTGTGTCCAAAAAATGTAGCGCTTGACTCGATACTGAAAATCAAAAAGGGGAAAATATAGTGGCAGTTAAAACTCGACTTCATCGCAGCGAATTGGCTGTTCCGGGCAGTAATTTGCGTATGCTGGAAAAGGCGCCAACCGCGGGTGCCGATGTGGTCTTTCTCGATCTGGAAGATGCTGTTGCGCCGGATGATAAAGTGCAAGCGCGCAAAAATGTCATCGCCGCATTGAATGACATGGACTGGTCTGCTTGTTCAGTTTCGGTGCGCATCAACGGGCTGGACACGCACTGGTGTTACCGCGATATCGTGGATGTAATGGAGGCCGCCGGGGATAAACTGGACACGATCCTTATTCCAAAAGTTAACTGTCCGGCCGATGTGTATTTCGTCGCGACCTTGATGGAGCAAATTGAAGCAGCAAAAAATTTCAAGCCAGTGAATATTCATGTGCTGATCGAAACGGCAATGGGCATGGCCAACATCGAGCAGATTGCACAAGCCTGCCCCACGCGCATGGAGGCGATGGTGTTTGGCGTAGCCGATTACGCCGCTTCGACCCAGGCGCGCACCACCCAGATGGGCGGCGCCAATCCCAATTACGCGGTGCTCACCGATGCCGATGACAGCGGTAGACGCGACCGCCATTGGGGCGATCAATGGCATTATGCAATGTCGAGGTTGGTGGTGGCTTGCCGTGCATATGGCCTGCGGCCGATTGACGGGCCATATGGTGACTTCAATGACCCGGACGGATTTGTATCAGTCGCACGCGGCGTGGCGGCGCTTGGGGTTGAAGGAAAATGGGCTATCCATCCATCGCAAATTGCCTTGGCTAACGAGGTCTTTACCCCCAGCGAAAAAGAAGTCGGTCGCGCCAGACGCATCCTGGAGTCTATGGCGCAGGCGGCACTCGAGCGCAAAGGGGCGGTGTCACTGGATGGCCGTTTGATTGATGCGGCGTCTATCCGGCAAGCGCAAGTTCTGGTGGCCAAGGCCGATCAGATAGTGGCAGCTAAAAAATAATTTATTTTCCCTTTTAATAAAGAGGGAGAGCTTACGAGGGGGCCGAGGGGGATTTAAATGGACATTCATGAGTATCAGGCTAAAGATTTGCTCAAGCGCTACGGTGTGCCGGTGCCGCCTGGACGCGTAGTTCACAACGATGAGCAAGCCGCCAGTGTGGCGGAAGAAATTGGCGGATCGCGCTGGGTGGTCAAGGCGCAGATTCATTCCGGCGGGCGCGGCAAGGCCGGCGGGGTAAAAATCGGCAGCAGTATTGAAGAAGTAAAAACGATCGCTGATGAAATGATAGGCAGCCGTTTGGTGACTCATCAGACCGGGCCAGAAGGACGGCTGGTGCACCGGGTTCTGGTGGAGCAGGCGAGCACTATCGAGCGCGAATTTTATGTTGGACTGTTGATCGATCGCGCCATGCGCCGCATAACTTTGGTCGCTTCTGCGGAGGGTGGCGTGGAGATAGAAGAAATCGCGCAGCACTCGCCTGAACTCATCATCAAAGAGGTCATCGATCCGGCAGTGGGGCTGCTCGATTTTCAGTGCCGCAAAGTGGCCAACAAGATCGGCCTGAAAGGCATATTGTTGCCGCAGGCGGTAAAAATCATGAAGGGCCTTTATCGCTGCATGCGCGACAACGATGCGGTTATGGTGGAAATTAATCCGCTGGCCATTGTAGACAATGGTGTTAACAATGGTGTTAATAATGGGCAACTGCTAGCGCTAGATGCAAAAATGACTTTTGATGGCAACGCGCTCTATCGAAGGCCAGCTATTTTCGAGCTGCGCGATTTTGACGAAGAAGATCCCAAGGAAGTGGAGGCGACTTCGCACGGCCTGAATTACATCGCGCTGGAGGGCGATGTGGGTTGTATAGTCAATGGTGCAGGCCTTGCCATGGCGAGCATGGATGCGATTACCCTGCATGGCGGCAGACCGGCCAATTTTCTGGATGTGGGTGGTGGCGCCACGCCGAAAAAAATGGCCAATGCATTTCACATTGTGTTGCAGGATCCTGCTGTTAAAACCATCCTCATCAATATTTTTGCCGGCATCAACCGCTGCGATTGGATTGCCACCGGCATCATCGAGGCCATGCGCGACCAGAATATAACCATGCCTATCATCGTGCGCCTGGCTGGTACCAATGTGGAAGAGGGACGCGCCATTCTCAATGCTTCCAAGTTTCCTTTTATCATGGCCAGTAACCTCGATGATGCGGCAGCCAAGGCCGTGGCAGAAGCAAGCAAGATTGCGGGAAAAGTAGTGCCGCTAAGAAAGGAACAAGCATGAGCGTGCTATTGAACAAAGATTCTCGGGTCATCATTCAGGGATTCACCGGCCAGCACGCGACTTTTCATGCCCAAGAGGCGATCAGGATCGACACCAACATCGTCGGCGGCGTGACGCCGGGCAAGGGCGGCACGCTGCATCTGGGCTTGCCGGTATTTGACACCGTGGAGGAAGCGGTGCAGGCCACGGGTGCTGATGTATCCGGGATTTTTGCGCCGCCGCCGTTCGCTGCCGATGCGATTATGGAAGCCATAGACGCGGGGATAAAAAAGATAGTCGTTATCGCGGATGGCATCCCGGTGCAGGACATGGTACAGGTCGAGCGTTACCGGCTGGGCACCGATGCCATCATCATCGGGCCGAATACGTCTGGCATCATTACTCCTGGCGTAGGCAAGGTGGGCATCATGCCTTCCCATATCTATAGCCCAGGCAGGGTTGGCATTGTGTCGCGTTCCGGCACCCTTAACTATGAAGCGGTCGCGCAGATGAGCGAGCTCGGCCTCGGCCAATCGTCTTCCATCGGCATCGGCGGCGACCCGGTCAATGGCACAGACTTCGCCACCGTGCTCAAGTTATTTGAAGAAGATCCGGATACTGATGTGGTGTTGATGATAGGCGAGATCGGCGGCCCGCAGGAAGTGGATGCGGCGCGCTGGGCAAAGAAGAACATGCGCAAACCGCTGGTCTGCTACGTCGCCGGATTGTCGGCACCGGCGGGACGACGCATGGGACATGCCGGCGCGATTATCAGCAGCGAGTCCGATACCGCGACTGCCAAAATTGACACGATGGAAGAGTTGGGTATGTACGTTGTGCGTAATCCGGCGGACATAGGGGCGACGGTGTTGCGGGCGGTGAAGATGGCAGCCGGGAAGCCATAAAGTAGAGGCACGGCGCGCCGTGCCTCTACTAATTGCATCAGTCATGAATTACTAGAATTTATATGGCGGACAGCTAGATTGTGCGGGTTCTAGTGTCGAAAATCATAATAATGAAATATCTTATTTTGAGGCTACATGCAGTAGGGCGGGCTCCGATGAAACTACTAGCCATTCCACTAAGCACGATAAAACTGTGCAAGTGGCTGGTTATGCCCGCCATGGCGGGTAAACCCGCCATATATCTGTAGCACATGTCTCGTAATTAATAGGTTGAGATACTAGGCAGTATGCACTGACCCCGTCAGACCAACCGGTATAGACTATCTAGTATCACGGTATCACCGCGCTGTTCATGCGCGCCAGAATAATCGCCTGCTTACGCTGTAAACCTGGTGCTGCGCGGTTTTTGTCATAGTAGCGCGGGTTGGGCACCATGGCCGCCAGTTTGGCGGCTTGCGTCTCGGACAGTTGCCCCGCGCCGACCTGGTAATAATGCCGTGCTGCAGCTTCTGCGCCAAACACCCCATTGCCCCATTCGATGACGTTGAGATAAATTTCAAAGATGCGCCGTTTGTCCATCACGCTTTCCAGCATGATGGTGATGAGCGCTTCCTCGGCCTTGCGCCACGGCGTGCGTTTAGTGGAGAGAAATAAATTTTTCGCCAGTTGCTGGCTGATGGTGGAGCCGCCCGCCACGATCCTGCCCTTACGCATATTTTTCTCATAAGCCTTTTGGATGCCCTCCCAATCGAAACCTTCGTGGTCAACAAACTTGGCGTCTTCTGAGGCGATCAGTGCGCGTTTGAGATGGTTGGAGATTTTTGCGTAGGGTACCCAGCGATGCCGCAACTTGGCGTCTGAATTCCTGTCTTGCATGATTTCCAGCCGGGTTTCCATGAACGAACTGGTGGCAGGGTTAAACTTAATCCACCAGATAATTTGTGCGAATATCCACAGTTGGTAGAGCAACAGCAGTAGCAGCAGCCCCGCAAACACGCGCCATAGCCATGACCACAGCCATTTCGTTGGGGGCACTTTCGACATGCTCAAGGTTGGCGCAGCTTGGCGAGAATTAGCTGGGTGTCCGGGCGAACTCCGCGCCATAGCAGGAAGGCTTCCGCCGCCTGTTCCACCAACATGCCGAGGCCATCCGCAACTTTGGCAGCACCCTGTTCGCGGGCGAATTTCATGAACGGCGTTTCTGTGCCATACATCATGTCGTAGGCCAGCGCGCCGGGCGCGAAAATCCCCTCGCGCTCAGCGCTCCCCCCCTTTGTAAAAGGGGGGGCAGGGGGATTTCTTCGCCGCGCGGCAAGGGCGGCATTTCGTCAGACAGGCCGCTGGAGGTCGCGTTGATGACCGCATAAAATTTGTTGCCAGCCAGTGACGCATAACTGCGGCTGCGAACGCTGCCCAGCAGCAATCCACCTGCGAGTACATTAATTTGACCGTTTTTTTGAGCGGAATTTGCCTGCGACATTTTTCTGAGTGTCGTCACCAGCAAATCGGCCTTGTTTTTGGTGCGATTCGCTATGGTCAGCATTGCGCCCGAGGCCAGCAATGGTAAAGATACCCCATATGCCGCACCACCCGCGCCCAGTAGCAGGACATGCTTGCCACGCAATATGAAATCAAGATTGCGTTCGATGTCGGCCACCAATCCGGCGCCATCGGTGTTGTCGCCCAGTATTTCGTTACCGTCAAATTTCAGTGTGTTCACCGCCTGCGCAGTTTTTGCGCGATGCGTGAGTGCTGTGCTGAGTTTAAACGCCTCGAACTTGAAAGGCACGGTGACATTGCAACCCAGGTAACCTTCGTGGCGCAAACGCTCGACCGTGGCAGCGAACCCATCCAGCGGCGCGAGCACGGCTTCGTAGCTCAAATCCTGCTTGGTCTGTCGCGCAAACATCTCGTGGATTTGCGGTGACTTGCTGTGCGCGATGGGATTGCCAATAACGGCGTATTTGTCGGTCATGGTGGTGCAATTATAACTTGGACTAATAAAGGATGTGTCACAGTCAGGTGAGTATCATTCCCGGCTATGGCGGATGTCAGGGGCAGGTCTACTTACGTACCATCCCATGGGTAAAATGGTATGACAGTAGACCTGCCCCTATTTTAATGGCTCGGCCCTCCTATTTTAAAATCATCTGGGAATATGCCAAAATAAATAGTGTCAGACACCAATTTATTTCTTCGGTGTTAAGGCTATCTGTTTGCGGCCACGGTCAAACAGCGTCACGCCTAGTTCATTTTCCAGTTTCTTGATTTGCGTTGAAAAGGTGGACTGGCTGATAAAGCACTGTTCCGCCGTGCGGCCAAAATGGCCAGTCTCGGCCAGTGCCAGAATGTATTTCAGCTCTTACAGGGTCATGTTGTTTTGCCTATTGATATTTTAGATTGATTCATTCTAAATAATTCATTGGACTGATAATAGCACTTGTAGCTTAATGCGCTCAACCCAGCAATTTCCGCTGGATTAATTGATAGGAGAGAGTCATGGAAATTCAAAAGGAGAATATTTTGTTGAAACAAAAATTGTTGACGGCTTTGACATTCACTCTCATTTCAAGCGCGGCCATTGCGACGCCAGCGCAGCTAACCCGCGACAACGGAGCGCCAGTTGGCGAAAACCGCGATTCCAAGACGGCAGGCGAAAACGGTGGCGTCCTCCTGGAAGATATCCATCTGATCGAGAAGCTCGCACGTTTTGACCGCGAGCGCATCCCCGAGCGCGTTGTCCATGCGCGCGGCACCGGAGCCAAGGGTGTGTTCGTCGCAAGCACCGATCTATCGCAATATTCGATGGCCAGCCTGTTCAAGCCCGGCAAACAGACGCCTGTGTTCGTCCGCTTCTCAACGGTGGTACACGGCAAGGATTCGCCCGAAGGTCTGCGCGATCCGAGGGGTTTTGCGACCAAATTCTATACTGATCAGGGCAATTGGGACCTGGTAGGCAATAATCTGCCGGTCTTTTTCATCCGGGATGCCAAACAATTTCCTGATATGGTGCATAGCTTGAAGCCGTCCCCGATTACCAACCGCCAGGATCCGAACCGTTTCTTCGATTTCTTTTCGGCCACGCCCGAAGCCACACAAATGCTGACCATCCTCTACACCAACGAGGGGACGCCCGCGAGCTACCGCGAAATGCGCGGCAACGGCGTCCACGCCTTCCGGCTCGTCAACGACAAGGGCGAAACAGTCTTTGCCAAATTCGACTGGAAAACGCAGCAAGGCATGAAAAATCTGACTGCGGCACAGGCTAATGCCACGCCGTTTGATTTCAAGACAAAGGACTTGTACGATCATATTGCAGCAGGCGACTACCCCAAATGGGACCTGTATGTCCGCATTCTGAAGTCAGAGGATATTGCGCGCTTGGATTATAATCCATTCGATGCCACCAAGGAGTGGTATGGCGTGCCCAGGGTCAAGCTGGGCACCATGACACTCAACGAAGTGCCGGAAAATTTCTTCGCTTATAGCGAACAATCGGCCTTTGCCCCCTCCAACCTGATCCCTGGCATCGACGCATCACCGGACCGCCTTCTGCAGGGTCGCCTGTTCAGCTATGCCGACACGCATCGACACCGGCTGGGCGGTAATTTCATGCAGCTGCCAGTTAACGCGCCGCGTGTTGCCGTGGTCAACAACAACCAGGATGGCCCGCTCTCGGTCAAGCTGCCCACCTCGAACATCAACTATTTCCCTAGCGTGACGAACGAGAAGATAACATCGCCGCAATACAATATGGCTTCTTACACCGTTGACGGGGTCGCCCAGGCCAAGCCGATCAGCAAAACCAGCAACTTTGCGCAGGCCGGGTATCTCTACAACAGCTATGACACGGAGACGAAGGCAGCGCTGATCGCCAACATCGCAGGCGACCTTGGTCAGGTGCGGGATGCGCGGGTAAAGACCATTATGGTTAGCTACTTCTACCAAGCGGACAAGGACTATGGCACCCGCGTCGCCAAAGCGGTGGGTGTGCCCATGGAAGAAGTCAAAAAGGCCGTTGCGCAGTACCAGGCGGCCATCACAGCAAAGCTTGCCGGTCGCTAGTCGCACATTCTGGCCGGGGCAGCAACGCCCCGGCCTTTACCTGACAGGAGAAATTCCATGAGACACGGTCTGGCCTTAGCGGCCGCAATGATGTTCACCTCGGGCATAGCGATGGCCGACACCGCTGATGCTCCGTCCCCCGAGCGGGCACAAATATTGCTGTTTGATGCTGTAAAATTGGGTCGAACAGACCTTCTGCCAGCCTTTGCCGCACAGAAAGTTGATCTCGACGCTTATGACCAGCGCGGATTCACCGCGGTGATTCTGGCCGTCTACAACAATCAGTTCGACATGCTTGAGGCATTGATTGATGCCGGGGCAGATCCATGCAAAGCCGATCAAAGCCAGGGCAATACCGCATTGATGGGCGTAGCGTTCAGAGGCTATGATGCACTGGCCAAACGACTGATCACAACGAAATGTGACATCAACGCCCGCAACCATGCAGGGCAAACCGCTTTGATGATGGCGGCATTATTTGGACGGACCGCGCAGGTCGAAATGCTTCTGGAGGCCGGTGCCGATAAATCCATATCCGACAGCAGCGGACGAACAGCTTCAACCGTGGCCAGATCACAAGGCGACACTGCTCTCGGAGCTCACTTGGAGAATTGAACCTCAGGTGGCGCCAGATCGGATCGAACGGCGCCTCCGGGCTAGCCGGCAAGAAGAAGGTGCCGACAAGGCCACGGGTCTTTGAGTTTTTGCAGCAGCGCAGGTGAATCGATCACACGCTTTGCTTTCTTGCATGGTTCATCGCCAGGGCGGCGTCATTGTCGCTCATCTTTGCTGCTTGCGCATCCAGTTGTTTGAAGGTGATGCCCAGCTTGAGATACTGGTCGGCATCGGGTAAAGATTTTAACTTCTTGTACGGCGTATTCATGTTCTCGTAGCGGTATTTCTTGCGTTCTTTTCCCTTGGCATCCGTGATCGTCTCCGGGAAGAAGCGCGGGCGGTGAAAGTTGACGTAGGGGTTGAGGTGCCCGGTACAGAAGGCGTTGACCAGGCTGGCGCAGTGTTGCGGGATATGCGCGTAGCCCAGGTGTTTGCGCACCACGGAAGCGTTCTTGGACTCCGCCAGCGCGTTATCATTAGACGTCCGGGGGCGTGCTTGGTGAGCTCTACCCGCAGCTTCGGAAGCCACTTTGCCACCTTGTAGTTGATGTACTCCGAAGCGTTATCCGAATGAAAGCCAAGGATGACAAACGGGAACCCATCCAACAGCTGCCGGATGATCTGTGCGCAGATACGCCTCGCTGATCTTCTCGCAGGTGGCGACGAACTGCATCTGTGTCTGATGAAACTACTGGTAGAGCTGCTGGCCATCCGACTAAGCGCGATAAAACGTGCGCTTAGTCGTTGGTCATGCCATTCACTAAGCGCGATGAAAC
This sequence comes from uncultured Gallionellaceae bacterium, assembly GCA_947085625.1. Classification (GTDB taxonomy): domain Bacteria; phylum Pseudomonadota; class Gammaproteobacteria; order Burkholderiales; family Gallionellaceae; genus Nitrotoga. The sequence goes on from CAMTXD010000005.1 coordinate 18,231, forward strand.
CTGCGCTAAATGGCTGGTTAACGCAGTCAACTGCGTCGATGTGATACACCCCAGATCGGAA
>CAMTXD010000006.1:0-14011 GCA_947085625.1 uncultured Gallionellaceae bacterium
GGGCGGCATGGTCGGCCTGGGCGAACTGGCCGGCGGCATTTTCTACAGCTCTGCCAACGGCGTAAACAGCGACGGCTCGGTGGTGGTGGGTGAGAGCGACAGCGCCTTCGGCAGCGAGGCCTTCCGCTGGACGCAGGTGGGCGGCATGGTGAGCGTCAAAGACTGGCTGCAGACCGCCGGGGTGACAGTGGCTGCGGGATATACGATGCAGTCTGCGCGCGGTGTTTCCGCCGATGGTTCGGTCGTGGTGGGTAGTGGCAACAACGCCCTCAACGACTCCGAGGCATTCATCGCCCGCGTTTCGGCCCTCGGCAGCGGGGCGATTTCCCTGACCGACGTGCAAACCAGCCTTGCCGCCACCGCCCGTGGCGGCAGCATGGCGCTGATAAGTGCCCAGACACTGATCCACGGCGCGCACAGCAATCCGCTCATGCGTCGCGTGGGACAAGGGCAGAACACCTTCTGGCTGGCCGGTGACTGGGGCACGGACAGCCACGGCGCGCGTTCGGGCGACTTCGGCCTGGCCGAGGCCGGCATCGGGCGCAACTTCGGCGCGGTGCAGGTCAATGCGGCGCTGGGCCAGACCTGGGCGCAACAGAATCTGGCACTTTCCGGCCAAAACAAGGTCGATGGCACCTATCTGCTGGCCGATGCGCTGATCCCCGTCTCGGACAAGCTGTGGGCCACAGTGGGCGGCTACGTGCACCGGGGCGAAGCCAAGCAGCGGCGCGGCTACCTCAACGCCGGGCTGCCGGACGCTTCTACCGGCACACCGGATGTCGATACCTCGAGCCTGCGCGTCCGCCTCGACTGGGACCAGGCTTTTGCTGCCGCTGACGCGGTCTTCACACCCTATACCGACCTGTCTTACAGCGTAGCCAGGCTGGACGCCTACACCGAAACCGGCGGCGGCTTTCCGGCCACCTTCGCCGCGCGCAAGGAGAAAGCCACCGAACTGCGCCTGGGCGTGAATGCCAGCCGCCCGCTGGCCACCAACGTCCGTCTGCTGGGCACACTGGAAGCCGCGCACCGCTTCGAGAAGCGCGGCGCGCGCACCTCGGGCAATCTGGTCGGCCTGTTCGGCTTCGACCTGCCCGGCCAGGACAACCAGCAAGACTGGCTGCGCGCCGGGGTGGGCGTGGAAGGCAAACTTGGCGCGGGTACCGGCACCCTGATGCTCAACGCCACGACCAAGGGCGAAGCGGCCAACGCCTGGCTGGCTGCCAACTGGCGCATGGCGTTTTGAACGGTTGGGCCATCCTCGCTTAACCCTAGAAACCTCGGTTGAACGGAATGAAGTGTGCTATTTTTGCGGTGCAGGGCAAGGCGCATCGACGCGGCTTTGGTCGTTCCATTCCAAGGAGTTGCAACGCAGCCATGTGCCGCAAAAATAGTGCAATCCATCCCGTAGCGGTCTCACCAATCACAAGGGGAGCGAGCAATGGGAGCGAGGGTCAAGTCTTGCAAGCACGCAAAAGACGTTTCACTCAAACGACAACACCAACTTTTTCCCCAGCGCGGCAGCAGCTTTTTCCAGTTGTTTCAGGGTGGGGTAGTGGCGCGGGTCTTCCAGTCTTTTGGCAGCAGGCCATGAGGTTTCCAGTGCGCGTGCCAGCTCGGCCAGAGACCGGTCACCACGTGCCAGCCGCATCAATATCGCCGCTTGCACCTTGGCATCCGGCGCGATGTAATGCGCTCCTTTGACGCGTTGTTTGGGTGTGGGTATTTCCCGTCCCGACTCAATGTATTCTTCAAGGATCAGGGAAAGCACTTCGGCGCCGTTGAATTCGCACTCGTCCTTGGTTTGCCCTTGGGTGACCGCTTCGGGGATGTCAATAAACCGCACAAAAAATCCGGCGGGTTTTTGCGGCTCAAAGATTGCGGGATAATGAATGTCCATGTTTTTTCCTTTGCTCAACTCATTTCAACTTGACGCCAGTTTGTCGCTCGATGCTTGCCAACAAACCTTTGCCAATATCGGCAGTGCCATGGACGGGAACGGGTATAACCCGCCCATCTTTTTCCATCATGTGGTGGCTGCCGCGAATGCGTTTAACTTGCCAACCAGCAGCTTTAAGCCGCTTGATGATGTCATTGCCGTTCATACCGCCAAGCTAAACCAATTTTGATGTATCGTCAAGTGAGTATTACACAACAAAAAAGCGGCCTAGGCCGCTTTTTTTGCTGAATACACACCCATTCCTTTAGTGCGGCTTGCGCAACTTCTGTATCGCCTGCAACTGCGCGATCGCTTCTGCCAATTCCGCCTGGGCATGGGCGTAATCAATGTCCGATGTGCGATTCTTCATTGCATCTTCCGCAGCGCGCTTGGCTTCCAGTGAGCGCGCCTCGTCCAGATCAGCACCGCGAATAGCAGTATCAGCCAGGATGGTGACCACATTCGGCTGCACTTCCAGCATGCCACCGGAAACATAGATCAGCGTATCTTCACTTTGATCGGGCACTTTGATGCGCACCGAACCGGGCTTGATGCGGGTGAGCAGCGGAGCGTGGCGCGGGTATATGCCCAGCTCACCCATTTCTCCCGGCACGATAACCATTTCAGCCAGGCCAGAGAAGATGGATTCTTCTGCACTTACTACATCAACATGAACGGTCATGGCCATAGACTTCCCCTAATTAAACGTTGGCCTTGATTACAGCGTCTTGGCTTTTTCAATCGCTTCGTCTATGGTGCCGACCATGTAGAACGCCTGCTCGGGCAGGTGGTCGTAGTCGCCATTAACAATGCCTTTGAAACCTTTGATGGTTTCTTTGAGCGTGACATATTTGCCGGGGCTGCCAGTAAATACTTCGGCCACGTGGAACGGCTGCGACAGGAAGCGCTGAATTTTACGCGCGCGTGCCACGGCCAGTTTATCTTCCGGCGCCAGTTCGTCCATGCCCAGAATGGCGATGATGTCGCGCAATTCTTTGTAGCGCTGCAAGGTTTGTTGCACGCCGCGCGCGGTGTTGTAGTGTTCTTCGCCAACCACCAGCGGATCAAGCTGGCGTGAGGTGGAGTCGAGCGGATCCACTGCCGGGTAAATACCCAGCGAGGCAATGTCACGCGACAACACAACGGTTGAATCGAGGTGCAAGAATGTGGTGGCAGGAGCCGGGTCGGTCAAGTCATCTGCGGGCACATATACGGCCTGAATGGAGGTGATCGAGCCGGACTTGGTCGAGGTGATACGCTCTTGCAAGCGGCCCATTTCTTCCGCCAATGTTGGCTGGTAACCTACGGCGGATGGCATACGGCCCAGCAGCGCGGATACTTCGGTACCGGCCAGGGTGAAGCGGTAAATGTTGTCCACGAAGAACAGGATGTCGCGGCCTTCGTCGCGGAAGTATTCGGCCATGGTCAGGCCGGACAGCGCCACACGCAAACGGTTGCCGGGCGGTTCGTTCATCTGGCCGAAGACCATCGCCACCTTGGATTCGGGCAGGTTCTCCAGATTGATAACGCCCGCTTCCGACATTTCGTGATAGAAGTCGTTACCTTCCCGCGTACGCTCACCCACACCAGCGAATACCGACAGACCAGCGTGTTGCTTGGCGATGTTGTTGATGAGCTCGAGCATATTTACGGTCTTGCCTACACCCGCGCCGCCGAACAGACCGACCTTGCCGCCTTTGGCAAACGGACAAATCAGGTCTATCACCTTGATGCCGGTTTCCAGCAAATCAACGGAAGGGGAGAGTTCGTCAAACTTAGGGGCTTTCTGATGAATGGAACGGCGCTCGGTGCATTTTATTTCGCCGACTTCATCAATCGGGCGACCCAATACATCCATGATGCGACCCAGGGTGCCGTGACCGACGGGTACTAAAATTGGATTGCCGGTGTTAACTACCGTCATGCCGCGACGCAGGCCGTCGGATGAACCCATGGCGATGGTACGCACCACGCCGTCACCGATCTGCTGCTGCACTTCCAGGGTCAGGCCTTTTTCCGCAACTGAGCTGTCGTCGCCCGGCACGGTCAGTGCATCGTAAACTCTGGGTACTTGGTCGCGCGGAAACTCTACGTCTACCACCGCGCCTATACACTGAACAATTTTTCCTTGATTCATTTGAGGTTCCCCGTCTATATTGATTCTGTTTGGGCGAGATGAATCGCACCCCTACCGCGCTTTAACCTACTGCCGCCGCGCCGCCGACAATCTCTGATATCTCTTTGGTGATCGCGGCCTGACGCGCTTTGTTGTAAATCAGCTTGAGTTCGCCGATAACGGTCTTGGCGTTGTCTGAGGCGGATTTCATGGCCACCATACGCGCGCTCTGCTCGGAGGCCTGATTTTCAGTCACTGCGTTATAAACCAGCGACTCGACATAACGCACCAACAACTCATCAACAACCTGTTTTGCTTCCGGCTCGTAAATATAATCCCAACCGCCCTTGGCTGCGCCCAATTGCTCGCCAGTAAGCGGTAACAGTTGCTCCATCCTGGACTCTTGTTTCATGGTGTTGATGAAGTCGTTGTAGGCCAGATAAATGACATCCACTTCGCCAGCTGTGTAGGCGTCCAGCATGACTTTAACGGCGCCGATCAGCTTTTCAACGTGCGGCGTATCGCCCAGCGCAGTCAGGTGTGATTTGACCTTGGCACCGATACGGGTCATGAAGCCAAAGCCCTTGTTGCCGATCGGGCACACGCTGACGCCTTTGCCTTCGCGGTCCCATTCCTTCATGCGGCTCACTACCAGGCGCAGGATGTTGGTGTTAAGGCCGCCGCACAATCCTTTGTCGGATGTGATAATAATCACGCCGACATTTTTGACGGTGTCGCGCTTGACCAGAAATGGGTGTTCGTATTCCGGATGAGCGTGGGACAAATGTGCCGCCACCTGGCGGATTTTTTCCGCATAGGGGCGGGCGGCGCGCATGCGCTCCTGTGCCTTGCGCATCTTGGATGCCGCCACCATTTCCATGGCGCGCGTGATCTTGCGCGTATTTTCAACGCTCTTGATCTTGGTGCGGATTTCTTTACTTCCTGCCATTTTAATAAACCGCTGTGGTCTTGAATTGTTCGATCGCAGCCAAGAGGATCTTTTCGTTGTCGGCAGACAAGTCTTTTGTGGATTCAATCGCGGCCATTAGTGTCTTGTTTTCCGATTTAATATAGGCATGCAACGCGGATTCAAATGCCAGTAGCTTGTTCACCTCCACGTCATCGAACGAGCCCTTGTTGATCGCGAATAGTGTCACCGCCATTTCCGCGACCGAGAGTGGCGCATATTGCGGCTGCTTCATCAGCTCCATCACCCGACGGCCGCGCTCCAACTGCTTGCGCGTGGCTTCGTCCAGGTCGGAAGCGAACTGTGCGAAAGCGGCCAGCTCGCGGTATTGCGCCAATGCCATACGCACGCCGCCACCGAGCTTTTTAATCACTTTGGTCTGCGCTGCACCGCCCACACGAGACACCGAGATACCGGCGTTGATCGCCGGGCGGATACCGGCGTTGAACAAATCAGTTTCCAGGAAAATCTGGCCATCGGTAATGGAAATCACGTTGGTCGGCACGAATGCAGAAACGTCACCAGCTGCGGTTTCAATCACTGGCAACGCGGTCAACGAACCGGTCTTGCCTTTGACTGCGCCATTGGTAAATTTCTCTACATATGCTTCATTCACGCGCGCAGCACGTTCCAGCAAACGGGAGTGCAAGTAGAACACGTCGCCCGGATATGCTTCACGGCCCGGTGGACGGCGCAGCAACAGGGAAATCTGACGATAGGCCCAAGCTTGTTTGGTCAGGTCATCATAAACAATCAGTGCATCCTCGCCGCGGTCGCGGTAGTACTCACCCATAGTACAGCCGGCGTAAGGCGCGAGGAATTGCATGGCGGCGGAATCCGACGCGGTCGCTACCACCACGATGGTATATTTCATCGCGCCGTGCTCTTCCAGTTTACGCACCACGTTGGCGACGGTGGAAGCCTTCTGGCCGATCGCGACATAAACGCAGGTCATGTTCTGACCCTTCTGGTTGATGATCGCATCCACTGCCACCGCAGTTTTGCCGGTCTGACGGTCGCCAATAATTAATTCTCGTTGACCGCGGCCCACCGGCACCATGGAGTCTATAGCCTTGATGCCGGTCTGCACCGGTTGTGTAACTGATTTGCGGTCAATTACGCCCGGCGCAAGTTTTTCAATTTTGTCGCTCAGTTTGGCGTTGATCGGGCCTTTGCCGTCTATGGGCTGACCCAGCGCATTCACTACGCGGCCTATTAGCTCGGGGCCTACCGGCACTTCCAGAATGCGACCAGTACATTTGACTGTGTCGCCTTCGGTGATATGTTCATATTCACCCAGCACCACGGCGCCGACTGAATCGCGCTCCAGGTTCAGCGCCAGGCCGAAGGTGTTGCCGGGGAATTCCAGCATCTCACCCTGCATCACGTCGGACAAACCGTGGACGCGCACAATACCATCGGTAACGCTGACCACCGTACCTTCGGTGCGCGCTTGCGTGAGCGACTCGAAATTCTCGATGCGGCTGCGAATCAGGTTACTTATTTCGGAAGGGTTGAGCTTCATCTGCGTTTCCTTAAAATTTCAATAAATCTGTTGTCAGGCCAAAGCGTTGGCCAGCTCGGAAAGTTGGTTGCGCGCGGAACCATCTATGACCTGGTCCCCGGCACGTATGATTATGCCGCCCAGCAATGCCTTGTCAATTTGGCTACTGAGCCGGATTTCACGGCCCAGGCGTTTTTTCATTGCCTCAGTAATTTTTTTCTGCTGAGTTTCACTCAGTTCAAAGGCCGAGGTCACCAGGACATCCACGCTTTTTTCTTCTTCTGCGCGCAGCGTTTCAAATAGCACTGAAATTTCTGGCAGCAAGATTAGGCGCTGGCTTTCTACCAGCAACTTGATAAAGTTGGCCTCTGGGCCGCTCGGTTTGGCACCGCTCAGTGACAACATCAGCGCTTCCAATTGGCTGCGAACAACGCGCGGGTTGGTTACCACTGCGCGCACTTCTGCATTCACCACAGCCTCTGCCGCAGCTTGCAACATCTCCGACCAGCGCTTGAGGTTGCCCAGCTTGCGCGCCTCATCAAAAGCGGCTTGGGCGTAGGGGCGGGCGACGGTAATTGCTTCAGCCATTTTTAGAACCGCTCATAAAGTTAAATTTTCGCGACCAGCTTTTCCAGCAGATCGTTATGTGCTTTGGCGTCTATCTCACGCCCCAGAATTTTGCCAGCACCGGCCAGTGCCACCACAGATACTTGCGTGCGCAGCAGCTCTCTAGCGCGGAAAACTTCCTGCTCAATCTCGGCGCGGGCACCGGTAATAATGCGATCGCCTTCCGCCCTGGCTTGCGCCTTGGCTTCTTCGATCATTACGCTGACGCGCTTATCGCCCAGCGCAATAATCTCGGCGGCCTTTTCCTTGCCTGCGTGCAGGATCTCGGCAGAACGCTTAGCGGCCAGGTCCAGATCGTTTTTGCCGCGCTCGCCCGCAGCCAAACCGTCGGCTATGGTTTTTTGGCGCTCTTCTATGGCGGCGATTAATGGCGGCCAGATAAACTTCGCCGTAAACCATATCAAGATGGCAAACGATATGGCCTGCGTGATCAATGTCAGATTAATGTTCATTTTCAGTTCCTTATAACCAGCGCCTTGGCGAGCGTATTTTGCTCGCTTATAACTAGCCACCTGGCTGTCTTCTTTTGACAACTAGGTGGAATGTCTTGCAGCTCCACCAGTCGGATGGCTATGACCAACGACTTAGCGCACACCGTCTCGTGCTATTCGCACTGCCTGGCACATGAACCTCTTAGAGGTAACTGATTACGCTTATAACCAGCCACTTAGCACATTCCTTATCGTGCTTAGTCGGATGGCCAGTAGCCTATCAGTTGTTTCAGGGTGCCTCTAAAAATCCAGATTTTAGTTCCAGCATAACCTAAAGGTTAGCCTACACTGCAACTTCGTTGTATCCCAACTGCGGCGTTGTGAAAAAATTTTCACGCCTTGCATTTGAGCGAACTTTGAATTTTTAGAGATGCCCTTCATTAATTCCGCTTTAGGAGCACCTCTTAGAGGCGCCCTTATACCGTCTGGAATTATTGGATGACGCCCAGCAGCGGATTGGCAAAGGCAAACATCATGGCCACACCCACGGTAATAATAAACGAAGCGTCAATCAAACCGAACAACAGAAACACTTTGCCTTGCAACACTGGGATCATTTCCGGCTGACGCGCAGCGCCTTCCAGGAAGCTGGAGCACATGATACCAATACCGATACAAGCGGCGGCGGCGCTCAGACCTAACATCAGACCGATAGCAAGGCTGGTATATGCCTGAATAAGCGCTAAATGTTGCACGTTTTCCATTTTATTTCCTTTCGATTAAGTTACAGTTAATTAAAATTAGTGGGTCTGGCCCGAACGTTTTATTGGTGATGCGCGCCGTCTCCCGAGTTTCACGTTAATGTCTCTCGTGTGCCATGGACAGGTAAACGATAGTCAACATCATGAAAATGAACGCCTGCAATGTGATGATCAGGATATGGAATATCCCCCATCCGACGGCGAGCACACCGCTGAATATCATTCCCACATAACCGGTTGCCGCCCACATGCCCAACAACAGGAAGATGATTTCGCCCGCATACATATTGCCGAACAAGCGCAGCGAATGAGAAAGCGGCTTGGAAACATACTCGACCAGGTTGAAGAGGAAGTTGATAGGCCAAACTATGGGGTGCTTGCCAAACGGGGAGCAGAACAGCTCATGCATCCATCCGCCGAAGCCTTTGACTTTAATGTTAAAGAAAATCATGAGCAGCCAGACCGACAGCGCCAGAGCGAAGGTTGTGTTGACGTCGGCGGTAGGAAGGGGGCGCCAGTATTCCTGGCCGAACAGATTGCGATAAATCCAAGCCATAATATCTATGGGCAGGAGATCCATGGCGTTCATCACCAACACCCAGACAAATACTGTTAGCGCCAAGGGCGCCACAAAAGTGTGACGATCGCCGTGGAAAATCCCCTTAACCTGATTATCCACAAATTCGACCAGCAACTCTACAAACGCCTGACGCTTGCTCGGTACGCCCGCCGTCGCGCCGCGCACTACTAGCCAGATCAAACCAAACGCCAGCACACCGAGCACACCTGAAACTACCAGCGTGTCTATATGTAACGTCCAGAAACTGCCATCCCCCACCTGCTTAGCATTAAAGGTCAGATGGTGTTCGATGTAGCTGGAAGGTGTCAGTGCTTGTTCAGTGGCCATCCTAAAACCTACTTTTGGTTTTCATTATGATTTCCATCATTTAGGGCCCGCATCCCCGCACCCGAAATCAGCGCAGCGCTTGCCAACCCGCCCAACAGAGCCAGCGGAACCAGCCCTGCATAAAATTTATATATCACCAACAGCAACAAGACAATCACCACGATCTTGATTGCCTCGGCTTTAAGCAAGGTACTCAGCAGTGCGCGGGGATTTGCATTGCAACTTTTCCCTGTCACAGCCACACCCGCGTAGCATCCGGCGATGACCGACCCCCCACCGAGCAAGGCGGAAAGCGCCGCATGTACGCTGGCGAAGGCTAATAGCGCGAGTGCTACAAGCGCTGTTGCGATGACCTGCCAGCGCGCCGCCTGATTGACTGCGCGGCTTAGTGTCGTGTTAGTTGAGGCCTTCATCTGAGTACCCAGAGCGCTGCCCCTGTACCCACAGCGACAAAAAGCGCGCGCATTTTCTCCATTTTTGGCTTATAAGTCAAGCTTCTTAATGGTCGTTGTTAGCGCTAAGTAGAAATGCCCCCTTACATGCTAAATAGAAATGTCCCCTTTTTCCTGTGCTACCCCTCACCGGTGGCGTTACGCCCTCGGTGGCGGGCTCGTCGATGAGCATACCTCCCTAAGGGTGGAGGGAATGGTGCGTAATTTCCGTAGCGCAATACCAGCGGTGATTGCTTGACCCTGCAAATTCTATGGGAGAGCGTTATGGATATTTTTTTGTGTGGTACGTCCGACTATTGTGGTGCCTATAATAATCTCGACTTATCTCCTGCCACAAATCCACATAATGGCGCACCCATCCCCTTCCCTAAAGCAATCACCTTGAACAATTCCCCCATCTCAGCCGGGCTGGTGAGTTTTTGCAGTTGCGCGGAAAGCGGCAGGTAGTCGCGCACACTTTCCGGGTCGGTCTGTGCCAGCAAATCAGTGATGCCGCAGTTGAGCAGGAAATGTGCTTGCGTGGTGTAGCCATACAGGTGCAATCCCGCATCAATGGCTGCTTCCGCAGCAGCGGTGAAATCTACATGCGCGGTGATGTCCTGCAAGCCGGGCAGAAAAAACGGGTCATCGTGTACGTGGTGGCGGTAATGGCACATCAGCGTGCCGCAAACGCGCTGCTCATGGTAATACTCGCGTGCGCCGAAACCATAGTCTATGAACAGCAGCACTCCATGCCGTAAGCGCTCACTCAGGCTGCTGACCAGGCCGCGTGCGGCGAGTGAGATTTCGCTGAGGGTATCGTCCGGCACGACGATTTGTTGCGCGATCGCCAGCAGTGCCGGAATTTCCAGCAAGCGCTCCTGCCACAAAAAAAAATACCCCCCCTCACTCGCTACGCCGCGCTCAAAGATGCGGCCATCCATCCAGCGCAGCAGATGCACCGGCAGTGCATCCAGCACTTCGTTGGCGACAACCACGCCGGAAATGCTATCCGGCAGCGCATCCAGCCAGTGCACGCGGTTGATCAGGTGCGGCAGGTGTTGTTGCAGCAATGACTGCTGGCGCTGGCGCAGGTCGGCGCTGACTTCCAGGATGTCATACCGTTCGGGCAGGCACGCCTGACTTTCCAGTTCGCCCAATATATCAACCGCCAGCTTGCCGCTGCCTGCGCCCAGCTCGATAATGTGCGGCGTGCTGTGCGCCATGATCTCGGCCACTTGTCGCGCCAGGGCGCGGCCAAATAACGGGGAAATTTCCGGCGCGGTAACAAAATCTCCGGCTGCGCCGAATTTGCGCGCGCCCGCGCTGTAATAGCCCAGCCCCGGCGCGTACAGTGCCAACTCCATGAAGCGCGAGAACGGAATCCAGCCACCTTGCAGCGCTATATCGCGATGAATCAGGTCGCACAGCTGATTGCTGTGCACTTGAGCCTCGCGGGAAGGTTGTGGCAGGGAGGACATCATGTCGCCTCAAATATGGTAAATTGCAAGACCTTAAGTTTAGTGGAGTACTAGGTGCAAGGCAAAGTGATATTGGTGACGGGCGGGGCAAGACGCGTGGGCGCGGCAATCTGCCGCAGACTGCATGCGGCCGGAGCGAATATTGCCCTGCACTATCGTTCATCTGAGGATGAGGCGCAGGACTTGCGCACCGAGTTGCATGCGGTGCGCCCCGGCTCGGTGCGTTGTATCAAGGCCGACCTGCTCCATCCCCATGCATTGTTGCGGATGGTCAATGACACCATCAGCCACTTTGGACGGCTGGATGCGCTGGTCAACAACGCCTCCAGCTTTTATGCCACGCCACTGGAAGAGATTAACGAGCAAAACTGGGATGACTTGATCGGTACCAACCTCAAAGCCCCGCTACTGCTGGCACAGGCGGCGGCAGCGGAGTTGCGCCGCAACCACGGGGCGATCGTCAATATCGTGGACATCCATGCTGAGCGGCCGATGCACGGCCATCTGTTGTACAGCATGGCCAAGGGCGGGCTGGCCGCGCTGACGCGCGCCCTGGCGCAGGAGCTGGCGCCGAATGTGCGCGTCAACGCGGTTTCTCCCGGTGTGATCGTATGGCCGGAAAGTGCCGAATGGGATGATGAAGAACGGCGGCACAAGGTTATCGCGCACACGCTGCTCAAGCGCCAGGGTGAGCCGGATGACATTGCCAAGACTGTAGAATTTTTATTGAACGATGCACCTTATATCACCGGGCAGATTATTTCCGTTGATGGTGGGCGCAGTATCAACTTGTAAAAGCTTCGCTCCAACCCAACCCCTCCCGGTTGACCCCTCGCTACGCTCTCCCCTTGTCAGGGGAAGAGCGCCCGGTTCCTCCCCTGACAAGGGAAGGTTAGGAGGGGTTTAAATTTATGAAAGTAACCATGAACGCCATAACCCAACCCATCCATTTCGAGCACTATTCCAGCAACTTCAACCGCCTGCGCGGCAAATTGGAGCAGCTGGTCGGCAAAGCCATCGGCGACTTCAACATGATCGAAGAAGGTGACGTTATCATGGTGTGCATGTCCGGTGGCAAGGACTCCTACACCCTGCTGGAAATTCTGCGTGCGCTGCAAAAGCGCGCGCCGATTGATTTTCGCCTGATCGCCATGAATCTGGACCAGAAACAGCCGGGTTTTCCAGAACACATCCTGCCGGAATATTTCAAATCCATAGGCGTGGAATATCGCATCGAAACACAGGACACTTATTCCATCGTCAAGGAAAAAATCCCCGAAGGCAAAACTACTTGCTCGCTGTGCTCACGTCTGCGTCGCGGCATTATCTACCGCGTGGCGGGCGAGTTGGGCGCGAACAAGATTGCGCTGGGTCACCATCGCGACGACATGATCGAAACATTATTCTTGAACATGTTCTTCGGCGGCAAACTGAAAGCTATGCCGCCCAAGCTGGTCACGGACAAGGGCGACCAGATCGTCATCCGTCCGCTGGCCTATTGCGCCGAGAAAGACATCGCCAAATTCGCGCGTGCCATGGAATTTCCCATCATCCCGTGCAATCTGTGCGGGGCGCAGGAAAATTTGCAACGCCAGAACATCAAGGAAATGCTGACCGCATGGGAGCGTCAATATCCGGGGCGCTCGCAAACCATCTTTACCGCCATGCAAAATGCCAAGCTATCGCATCTGCTGGATGGCAATCTGTTCGACTTCAAAAATATGAAAATAGGGGATGTGGTGGGCGAAGGGGATGTGGCGTTTGATGTGTAGAGTGGAACTTCCTCTCCCCTTGTGGGAAAGGGCTGAGGAGAGGGGTACGAGGACTTTCACCCTCTCCCTAACCCTCCCCCATCAAGGGGGAGGGAGTCAGTTCAATAGGAATTACAGGGCTGCATCCACCGCAATCTTGAATATCACCTTGCGGATACGCCCAGTGCTGACCAACGGCGCATGCGCATCCTCCGGAAAGAAAATGCAAAATGCACCGGGCGGCGTGGCGATCCATGTCGCAGGCGTATCATGGAAAAACTGGATGTCCTTCTCCGCACTGTAATCGCTCACCGGATTGCGGCAATCGGCCAGCGCCTTCCAGCCCATCTCGTCCGTGCCTTCCAGCACCAGTTGAATATCAATGTAACGACGATGACATTCTAATTGTGCATCAGCGCGGCTACGTCCGGGCATATTCTCCACGATGGCGAACAGATCATCACCGACGATGGGATGGATACCTGGAGCGAGTGTCAACATATCGGTGTTGTGGATGAATTCGAACACGCGCGTGAACAGCGGGTGTAGTGCGGCGTAGCGGACGGCGTTGGGTAGGGTGGAGAAGATCAAAGAGGGAGATCCCTTTGAAGTGCAGAGGCTGGGAGTGGCAAATCATCAGTTTTAATCACGGCAAGATTTGCTCTTTTTCCATATCGAGCAATATCAACATCATCCGAATAGATGATCGTAGCATTGTGGGCTGCTGCTATTGCTACAATTTGCCAGTCGAACTTGATTTTTGATTTGGATAGCTGCTGTTTTCCCTTGGAGTCTAATGCCTCCTCTAACAATAAGGCGCATTCCATGGCGGCTCTTGAATCAAATGAAGTAATCCGATACACGGATTTGTCGGAAAGTTTTTGGTGAATCTCTTCTCGCGCTTTACCAGCGCCTACCATCAGCTCCGTAAGAGCCGGGGTGGGAATCAATATTTTGGTCCATCGTCATATTCACTGTGAATTTTCATTAGCCTAAGCGCATATCCAGCTTGCCACACTGAAACAGAATTCTTGCCCGATAGTTATTGAAGTTGCGAAATCCTCTGGCGTTAGCTTTGATCAGCTGGATGACACTA
>CAMTXD010000007.1:0-9666 GCA_947085625.1 uncultured Gallionellaceae bacterium
CAAGGGTGTAAACCCGGACGAGGTTGTGGCCGTGGGTGCTGCCCTGCAGGCCGGCGTGCTGCGCGGCGAAGTTAAGGACGTGCTGCTGCTGGACGTCACCCCGCTGTCCCTGGGCATTGAAACCATGGGCGGCGTGATGACCAAGCTCATCAAGAAAAATACCACCATCCCGACCAAGGCGTCGCAGGTGTTTTCCACTGCCGAAGACAACCAGAACGCGGTAACCATCCACGTACTGCAAGGTGAACGCGAAATTTCTTCCGGCAACAAAAGCCTGGGGCAATTCAATCTGACCGACATTCCGCCAGCCCCGCGCGGCATGCCACAGGTTGAAGTAACTTTTGACATTGATGCCAACGGCATCCTGCACGTAGGTGCGAAAGACAAGGCCACCGGCAAGGAAAACAAAATCACCATCAAGGCCAGCTCTGGTTTGTCGGAAACGGAAATCCAACAGATGGTGCAGGACGCCGAAGCGCATGCTGACGAAGACCACAAAACTGTCGAGCTGATTGCCGCACGTAATCAACTGGATGCGCTGATACACTCGACGCAAAAATCCATGAAGGAATATGGCGAGCAGCTTAACGCGGAGGAAAAAACCGCGGTGGAAGCCGCCTTGAAAGAAGCCGAAGAAGCAGTTAAAGGGGACGACAAGGCTGCTATAGACGCGAAAGCAGAAGCACTCGCCACTGCCGCGCACAAGCTGGCGGAAAAAATGTATGCCGCTGAAGCCGCCAAAAATCAAGCTGGTGAAGCAGGTGCGCCGGCCGATGCTCCAAAAGAAGCGGGCGATGTGGTAGATGCCGAATTTACCGAAGTTAAAGACCAGAAATAAGGATTGGAGATTAAGGGGCGGAGGCTGGCGGCTTTAACCCCTCCCAACCTCCCCTTATCAGGGGAGGGGCATCCACCACTCCTCCCCTGATAAGGGGAGAGCGTAAGCGAGGGGTCAACTGGGAGGGGTTGGGGTTTGGATTGCAAAAGGCCATTGACTATTAAGCAACTCGATACTCCGCACATAAATCAACTTAACAAAATGAAAAAACGCGACTACTACGAAGTGCTGGGCGTCAACCGCGACGCCTCCGATGAAGAAATAAAAAAATCCTATCGCAAACTGGCGATGAAGCACCATCCCGACCGCAACCCGGACAACCCCAAAGCGGAAGACCACTTCAAGGAAGCCAAGGAAGCCTACGAAATACTATCTGATGCGCAGCAACGCGCCGCATATGACCAGTATGGGCACGCCGCTGCCGAAGGCAATATGGGTGCGGGAGGATTCGGTGGCGGCGCAGCCGGGTTTGATTTTGGTGACATCTTTGGTGACATCTTTGGTGGGGGGCAAGGGGGTAGCGGACGCGGGCGCAGCAACGTGCATCGCGGCGCAGACCTGCGCTACAACCTGGAAATCACACTGGAGCAAGCAGCACGCGGGACCGAGACAAAAATTCGCGTGCCGACCATGACCGTATGTGAAATCTGTCATGGCAACGGCGCCAAACCCGGCACCAGCCCGACCACCTGTGCTACCTGTGGCGGGCATGGTCAGGTGCGCATGCAACAGGGCTTTTTCTCCATACAACAAACCTGCCCGCGCTGCCACGGCAGCGGCAAGACCATCGCTACACCGTGCGGTCCCTGCCACGGTGTAGGACGCATCAAGCAGCACAAGACCCTGTCGGTAAAAATCCCTTCCGGGGTGGATAACGATGACCGCATCCGTTTATCCGGTGAAGGAGAGCATGGCGGCAACGGCGGTCCGCCCGGCGACTTGTACGTGGTCATCCATATCACGCCTCATTCGGTATTCCAGCGTGACCACAACGACCTGCATTGCGAAATGCCGATCAGTTTTGCCATCGCCGCACTGGGTGGCGAGATCGAGATTCCCACTCTGGATGGCTCGGCGCGCATCAAGATTCCGGCCGAGTCGCAAAGCGGTAAAATTTTCCGCCTGCGCGGCAAGGGTATCAAAGGCGTACGCAGTTCAACCCATGGCGATCTGCACTGCCACGTGATGATAGAAACCCCGGCCAATCTCACCGAGCGTCAAAAGGAATTGTTGCGCGAATTTGAAAAAATCAACGAAGAAGATAGCGCACGCCACAGCCCGCGCGCGAAATCCTGGATGAACAAGGTTAAGGAATTTTTCGGGTAACAGCACAATCTTTTAATGGGTTAGGCTACGCCATATGGTTTCCTTTTCCCTATTCTTTGTTCTTGGGGTATGGCTACTGCAACATCAAGCGGTGCTGCCCAACCTCGCCTGGGCGTGGCTGCCTGCTGCCCTTATCCCAGCCCTGCTGTTGCAACAACACACAAGATGGCAACGCATCGCGCGCCAAATCCTGCTCGCGGCTATTGCCTGTAGTTTTGGATTTTTTTACGCGGCCTTGTTTGCACAGCAGCGGCTGTCTCACACCCTGCCGGCAGAGTGGCAAGGCGAGAATATCGAGGTAGTGGGTGTGGTGGCGGAGCTGCCGCGGCAGCACGAGCGCGGGCTGCGCTTTGTGTTCGATGTGGAACAGGTGCTCACCCCGGGCGCCACCGTTCCGCCACATATTCTGCTTGCCACTTATGAAACTGCGCGGGACGAGCCGCTTGCTTTGCGCGCGGGTGAACGCTGGCGGCTCACGGTGCGCCTGAAGCGGCCGCACGGCAGTGTCAACCCGCATGGTTTCGACTTTGAGGCATGGATGTTGGAGCGCAAGCTGCGCGCCAGCGGTAATGTGCAACGCAAAGGGCAGAACACGCGGCTGGATGCGCTGGTGAAAACACCCGGCTACATCATCGAGAGTTTACGCGAAAACGTGCGCGACTCTTTCCAAAAAACACTGGGCAACCGGCCTTACGGCGGCGTGCTGATCGCACTCGCCATCGGTGACCAGGCCAGCATTCCGCAGGCGCAATGGCAGATGTTTACGCGCACCGGGGTCAATCATCTGATGAGCATCTCCGGCCTGCATATCACCATGCTGGCCGGGCTGGCCTTTGCCCTCACTTACGCGCTATGGCGGCGCAGTGTGCGGCTCACGCACCGCTTGCCGGCACGCAAGGCGGCGGCGCTTATCGGCTTGCTGGTGGCGATCGGCTATGCGCTACTGGCTGGCTATGCTGTGCCGGCGCAACGCACGGTGTATATGCTGGCGACCATCGCTGCCGCACTGTGGCTGTCGCGCACGGTTGCGCCGTCGCAAATCCTCGCCGCCGCCTTGCTGGTGGTGGTGCTGCTGCTTGATCCGTGGGCAGTATTGTCAGCAGGATTTTGGCTGTCGTTCGGCGCGGTGGCGCTGATCTTTTATATGACCGCGCACCGCCTGGATCGCAATCATTGGCTGGTGGGATATGGCCGCATCCAGTGGGCGATGAGCATTGGGCTGATCCCGCCGCTGCTGGCAATGTTCCAGCAGGTATCGCTGGTATCGCCCATCGCCAACGCCTTTGCCATCCCGCTGGTCAGCATGGTGGTGGTGCCGCTCACTTTACTCGGTGCGTTGCTGCCGCTAGACTGGATTTTACACCTTGCCCATCAGGCCATGAGCTGGTGTATATGGTTACTGGAATGGCTGAACAGACTGCCGGATGCAGTTTGGGTGCAGCATGCGCCGCCCGCGTGGAGTATCCTCCTCGGCCTGTTTGGCGTGTTGTGGCTGCTGCTGCCACGCGGCTTTCCAGCGCGCTGGCTGGGTCTGTTGATGATGTTGCCGATGTTCCTGGTGTTACCTGCCACACCGCCCGAGGGCGCGTTGCGCCTGGTAATTTTTGACGTCGGACAAGGCTTGGCGGTAGCCGCACAGACGCGCAACCACGCGCTGCTATATGACACCGGGCCGGATTTCAGCGGCGAAGCGGACAGCGGCAACCGCATCCTGATTCCCTCCTTGCGCGCGCAGGGCATCGCGCGACTCGACGGACTCATGCTCACCCACGACGACAACGACCACACCGGCGGCGCACAATCCATCTTGCAGGCTATGCCGGTGGGCTGGATTTCATCTTCGCTAGCGGAGGGGCATCCATTATTGCAACAGGCAAGCCCCCACACCCTAGGGGAGAGCAGAGCGAGGAGCCGGGAGCAGTACCGCTGCGCGGACGGGCAAAGCTGGGAATGGGACGGCGTACACTTCGAAGTGCTGCACCCCTCGGCAGAAAGTTATACGCAAGAAGAAATCCGCGACAATGACCGCAGTTGCGTATTGAAAATCAGCACGGGCAAACACAGTGTGCTGCTTGCCGCCGACATCGAAAAAGCTGCCGAATGGCGCTTGCTCAAACAGCGTCCAGACAAACTACACGCCACGCTGCTGGTGGTGCCGCACCACGGCAGCAAGACTTCGTCCATCCAGTCCTTCGTAGATGCTGTGCATCCGCGCTACGCCGTATTCACCGTAGGTTACCGCAACCGCTTTGGACACCCCAAGGAGGAAGTGGTCGAGCGTTATCGTGCCATAGGTAGCGAATTTTTGCGCTCAGACGAGGACGGCGCGATTGTAGTGAAAATGGATAAGCAGAATTTCAGTGTCGAGCGTTACCGCAAAAGCCATGCGCGCTATTGGCGGCAGTAGTTGTAGAATGGGTGGAGCGTAGAGCAACCCATCATCTTGCGCAAAATTAGGGGTTGCGGTCGGCAAACCAAGCCGACCGCAATCCATCCTACATCTACTCCAGCGTCGGATTGCTGCTGATAAACTTCACAAACTCATCGGCCGACAATGGGCGGCTGAAATAAAATCCCTGGATTTCGTCGCAGCCTCGGACGCGCAGGAAATCCAGTTGCCCCTGCGTTTCCACCCCCTCGGCGATGACGCGCAGCTTGAAGCGGTGCCCCAGGCCGATGATGGAGCGCACGATGGCGGCGTCGTTCTCGTCGGTTTCGAGATCGCGCACGAAGGACTGGTCTATTTTCAGCCGATCCAGTGGCATCTTCTTCAGGTAGCTCAGGCTGGAATAACCGGTACCAAAATCATCTATGGACAGGCGCACGCCCATCTCGTGCATCCGTGTCAGGAACGCCATGGCCTCCAGCGTATCGCCCAGCATGATGCCTTCCGTGAGTTCCAGCTCGAGATCACCGGGCTGCAACTGCGCCTCCTCCAGCACCGCCGCCACCAGTTGCGCCAGATCGGTTTGGCGCAACTGGCGTATGGATAAATTCACGGATACCGGGAATACGGCCATGCCCTCGCGCCGCCACGCAGCCAGTTGAGCGCAGGCTGTGCGCAGCACCCATACACCCAGGGGCAGGATCTGGCCGGTCTCCTCCGCCACCGGAATAAATTCGGTGGGCGAAATCAACCCCTTCTCCGGATGGTTCCAACGCACCAGCGCCTCCGCGCCGCACACCTTGCCGCTGCTCAGGTCCAGTTGCGGCTGGTAATGCAGGATGAATTCATTGCGCTCCAGCGCCAGGCGCAAATCCTTTTCCATGGAAAACAATTTGTCCGCATGGAAATTCATTTCCGGGGTGAAGAACTGGAAGTTGCTGCGCCCCTCCCCCTTGACCCGATACATCGCCACGTCGGCATACTTAATCAGGGTATCGGCATCGTCCGCATGATCTGGATAGATGCTGATACCGATACTGGCATGGGTGGCGATTTGCAAATCGCCGACAGCGTAAGGAACGGCCAGCACTTTGAGTATCTTGTCGGCCACTCGCGCCGCGCCCCCTGCATCGGTTTCGCGCAACAAAACAATGAACTCATCCCCGCCTATGCGTGACACCGTATCCCCCTCGCGCACACATTCCTGCAAACGCAGCGCTACCGTATGCAACAACTGGTCGCCCACCGCATGCCCCATCGAGTCATTCACATACTTGAAGCGATCGAGGTCGAGAAACAGCAATGCAAATTTCTGCTGGTCGCGATGCGAGGTAGCAATAAGCTGCCTGAGGCAGTCATGCAACAGTAAGCGGTTGGGCAGGTCGGTGAGCCGGTCGTAATAGGCGAGCGTGTGGATATTTTTCTCCGCTTCCTTACGTTCTGCTATGTCGGCGGAAACGGATATATAGTGTGTCACCATCCCGCTCTCGTCCTTGATGGCGCTCACAGACATCAACTGGGGATAGATGCGCCCGGTCTTGTGCCTGTCCCATATTTCGCCTTTCCAGAAACCATCACGGTTGATGGCCTCCCACATGACGCGGTAAAACTTGGCATCATGCTGGCCAGAGGCAAAGATGCGCGGGCTCTTGCCCTTTACCTCATCCAAGGTATATCCGCTCATGCGGGTGAACGCCTGATTGATGGAGAGGATGTGCACCTCGGCATCGGTGACTAAAATGGATTCGCCGCTCCCATCAAAAACGCTGGTCGCCAGGCGCAGGCCGTCTTCCGTCTGCTTGCGCCGGGTAATGTCACGCACCGTGCCAAATGCGGCAACAGGCTGACCAGCGCGGTCGAAATCCACCTCGGCGGTTTCCCTAACCCACTTGATCTGGCCGTCCACCACGATGCGGTGCTCGATGTCGTAAGGCGCACCGCGCACAGCCGCCTGCCATGCATCATCCAGCAACTGGCGGTCATCCGGATGGACGCAATTGAGAAACAGCTCATAGCTGACAGCCAGTCCATGTGGCAGGCCAAAAATGGCATAGGTCTCATCCGACCAGGTCAATGCATTCTGGTGCAAGTCAAACTGCCAGCTTCCCATGTTGACCACCCGCTGCGCGCGCTTGAGATTGCGTTCGCTTTGCTTTAGTTTGTTATGGGCGCGCATCGCCAACCAGGTAATCAGTGCCAGCAGCAGGCTGGCGATTATGCCGACCGTGGCGATGAGCTGCGAATTGAACTTGTCCAGCTTTACCTCAAAACCCGGCAGCGAGCTGATCAGCAAGGTCCAGGTGTGGTTGGCGATTTTGATGTGCTTGATCGCCTGAAAACGCGAGTCTGACTTGCCATGGTCGCGGCGGACTTTATCGGCGTCGTGCATCAGCGTCTGGTCCGATATCTCCTCGCCGTCGTAGATTTCGATGTCGAGATCGATGGCATGCACGCCAAAAATACCGGCCATCAGGTCATCCATGCGGAACGGCGCACTGACCCAGCCGCTGGTGTTGGCGCGGCGGCCAGCGAGGGTGTCATGCTGCGCACCGCTTTTATAAACGGGCAGGAACATCAGAAAACCGGCTTGTGCGTGCTGCTCGTTTTCCTGCAACAGTTTTAGCTTGCTGGAAATAGTGGCGCGGCCGGTGTCGCGCGCCTGTTCAATGGTGGCGCGGCGCACCGGTTCGAAGTAATTGTCGTAGCCTAAGACGCGCAGGTTGCGGCCGGAGAGCGGTTCGAGGTAGATGATGGGGTTATAGGCTTCGCGCGCGCCCTCGGGTTTGATGGTGTATTCAGGGTAGCCCTCCATGCGCATAGCGGCGATGTGCTGGTCTTTCTGCGCCGCCGGCACGAGCGGCGCAAAGCCCACGCCCTGGATGCCGGGGAGGTTCTGCTCAAGATTCAGCGAGTTGATGTAGGCGTGGAATTCATCGCGTTCCACATTCTTGGAAGCGGCGAACAAGCCTTGTGCGCCCAGTAGCACCTGCTCGTAAATTTCCATTCGCTGTTTGACGCGGATGCTGACATCGATTACGCGGAAATCGAACTCGGCTTGCAATTCCCGCGCAGCTTCGTGCCGTGCGTTGTTCCACAACTGCTGGGTGATGGCCAGGGAAGCGGCCAGCACCAGCCACGGCAGGAGCTGGCCATAGCGCAGCCATGCCGCCATGCGCGCCAGACGTGATCTGGGGGGATTGCTGGCTATAGCGGAGCCGCTAATGCTGCAACGCCTTTATAATGTTCTCCACCACCTTTTTAGCGTCGCCGAACACCATCATGGTCTTGTCCAGGTAGAATAAATCATTGTCCAGCCCGGCATAACCCGTTGCCATGGAACGCTTGACTACCAGCACGGTGCGTGCCTTGTGCGCTTCGATAATAGGCATGCCGTAAATCGGGCTGTGCGGGTCGGTCTTGGCCGCCGGGTTGACCACGTCGTTGGCGCCGATCACCAGCACCACATCGGTGTCGGCAAATTCGTTGTTGATCTCGTCCATTTCCACCACTTGCTCGTACGGTACTTCGGCCTCGGCCAGCAACACGTTCATATGTCCCGGCATACGCCCGGCGACCGGGTGGATGGCGTAGCGCACCTTGATGCCTTTGGCGGTCAGTATCTGGGACATTTCATTGATCGCATGTTGCGCGCGCGCCACCGCCAAACCATAACCAGGAACAATAATCACGCTGTCGGCGTTGCCCATCATAAATGCCGCATCGTCCGCGCTGCCGCTACGGTAGGTTTTCTGCACACCGTCGCCCTCAACCACCGCATCTGCGCCGCCGCCGAAGCCGCCCAGAATTACATTTAGAAATCCGCGGTTCATCGCGCGGCACATGATGTAGGAAAGGATCGCGCCGGAGCTCCCGACCAGCGAGCCGGCGATGATCAGCATATTGTTGTTAAGGGTAAAACCTATGCCCGCCGCCGCCCAGCCGGAATAGGAATTCAACATAGACACCACCACCGGCATGTCCGCGCCGCCGATCGGCATGATCAGCAACACGCCTATCAGCAGCGCGATGGCGGTCATTATCAGGAACGGCGTCCAGCTTTCGGTGAAGAAGAACGCGATGCCGAAGCCTATCATCACCACTCCCAGCAACAGGTTGAGCCAGTGCTGCCCAGCAAAACGCAGCGGCCGGCTAGCCAGCTTGCCGGACAGTTTGCCAAAAGCGATAATCGAGCCGGTGAAGGTAATCGCGCCGACAAAGGTACCGATGAACAACTCGATCAGGGTACTGGTCTTTAGCGGCTCCGCGATGCCGTAAGCGGCCGGATTATTAAACGCCGACATGGCGACCAGCACCGCCGCCAGCCCAACCAGCGAGTGCATCGCCGCCACCAGCTCCGGCATGGCGGTCATCTCGATGCGCCGCGCCACCACCACTCCCACCGCACCGCCCGCCGCGATGGCGAGCAAAATGTAGGTCACATTATGGGTCAGGGTGAGCGTGGTCAGCACGGCGATGGCCATGCCCACCATACCGAACACATTGCCGCGCCGCGCGGTCACCGGGGAACTCAAACCCTTGAGCGCGAGGATGAATAAAACTGCGGCGACCAGATAGGCGAGTGCAACAAAATTAGCTGACATATTTTCTCTTTACTCCAAATTTCTTAAGGTAATGTAGGTCGGGCTTTGCCCGACATGGTGGGCAAAGCCTGCCCCCTACTTTTTCTTTTTGAACATACCCAACATGCGCTGCGTCACCATGAAGCCGCCGAATACATTGGCTGCGGCCAGCGCTACCGCCGCCAGCCCCATGATCGTACCCGCATCGAGTTGCTCGGGCCCCGCCGCCAGCATTGCGCCTACAATAATGATGCCGCTGATAGCGTTGGTCACCGCCATCAATGGCGTATGCAGCGCGGGCGTGACATTCCATACCACGTGATAGCCGACCACCACGGCCAGCACGAATACGGTCAGGTTAATGATGAGAGGATCGACGACGTTCATTTTTACTCCCTATAAATTCGGTGAAAGTTCGTAGGATGGGTGGAGCGGGGTGAAGGGGTAACCCACACAACCACGGTTGAAAATTTTGGTTAGCCATGATCCGCGGCCACCAAACCAAAAATTTTTTTTTTTAGTCAGAGCCCACGAAA
>CAMTXD010000008.1:0-11987 GCA_947085625.1 uncultured Gallionellaceae bacterium
CGCATGTACCCACACTCGTCGGTTGTCTGTATACTTTTAAAGAACGGGCTGCCCAGAAAAAATCTGGAACCAGGGTTGCGGGGGCAGGATTTGAACCTACGACCTTCGGGTTATGAGCCCGACGAGCTGCCAGACTGCTCCACCCCGCGTCAGCGAAGGAGTAAGACTATAGCAAAGCTTGAGCGCTGAGTCAAACACTAAATAGCGTGTGGCCTATGACCCCTGCCGAACTTATAGCTATCGACGTGGTTTTTTCAGGTAATGGCTTGGCGCGCTCAAAACCAACTGCAACACCTTCAGAAAAGAAGTTCGGATTCAGATCGCCGGTAGGGGTTTACAGTGAACTGCTGCTAAACATGGAGCTGGCTAAAACCGCTACTGAACATTAACTGTTGCGGTTGATTTTTGAATCCGCCCACTTATCGGAAAATTGCGCCGCCAATCACTATTACTTTGATTTATCTTGATGTTGCGGTATTCTTGAGTCTGTAGTCATTTGCTGGGGGAGATATGGTCAAAAAACTGTTACTGCTGGTGTGGCTGAGTCATGTGCTGACTGCACAGGCGATGCCAGATGATGCGATCATACTTGGGCAGGATCAGGAGCTGGTCAGCGCGGCACCGAAGTACACCCCCGCGCCGAAGTACACATCGGTACCCAACTTGCGCTCGGCCATAGTCCTAGTCTACGACGAGCAGGGACAGCGCCCGCTGTATAGCAAGAATGCGGATGCCGTGGTGCCGATCGCCTCCATCACCAAGCTGATGACCGCGATGGTGGTGCTGGATGCACAGTTGCCGCTGGAGGAAGAAATCAGCATCAGCGTGCAAGACCTGGATATGCTCAAGGGTACGCGCTCGCGTATGCGTCTCGGCATGGTGCTGACGCGCGGCGACTTGCTCAAGCTGTCGCTGATGTCCTCGGAGAATCGTGCGGCGGCGGCCTTGGCGCGCACCTTCCCGGGGGGCACCGATGCCTTCGTGGCGATGATGAATGCCAAGGCGCGCCTGCTGGGCATGGAAAGCACGCGCTTCCGCGATTCCACCGGCCTGAGCAGCGGAAACGTTTCTACCGCGCGGGATCTGGTGAAAATGCTGCTGGCGGCGCAAAGCTATGAGCTTATCCAAAAATTCACAACCGCCTCTTCCCATCTGGCCGAACCGGCGGGATACCGTCCGCTGCACTTCAGCAATACTAATCCGCTGGTGAAAAACGCGTCCTGGGATATCGGCGTCTCCAAGACCGGCTACATCAGTGAGGCGGGGCGCTGCCTGGTAATGACGGTGAAAATCACCCAGCGTCCGGTCATTATCGTACTGCTCGATTCGTCGGGCAAGCTCACCCGCGTCGGCGACGCAAACCGCATCAAGAAGTGGATGGAAAGCACCACTACGCATGGATTAAAAACGCGGCGCGGTTGAAGGGGGATTTTTGTGGAAGCAGTTTCCTAGCCGCGACAAAACCCGCGCAGGATGGGTGGAGCATCCGGCATTTTGGGCGTGCAACCCATCACCTGACGCCGAATGATGGGTTGCGGTCGGCAAACTGCGCCGACCTCCACCCATCCTACATGGCCTGGTTTTATCTGTCATCTGACCCCCTGCGCGAGATCCGGCTCCCCGCACAGGCGCAAGACTTCCGCGCGGGCCGCGTCGCGTAGATGTATGGCCGCAGTCCAGTCCTTTCCCTCCGGCGCAATCGGCGCGCCTATCGTGATGGTGATCGCCCCGCGTCGTGGAAACCAGTGGTCGGCGCGCAGGATGGAGCGGGTGCCGCGTATGCCCACCGGCACGACCACCACGCCCGCTTCGGCGGCCACCACAAACGCACCCATGCGGAACGGCAACAGGCCGGGCATGCGGTCGAATGTCCCCTCCGGAAAAAACACCGGACAGCGTCCGGCTTGCAGCGAGAGCGCGACCTGTTTCATATCCTCCACGCCGTGCTGCGCATCGAAGCGTTCGACGAAGTCAGCCCCGATATGGCGCAAATACATGCGCGAAACAAAGCTGTCCAGCAGCTCCCGTTTAGCCACAAAACTGAAATACCCAGCGGCGCTGAGTTTGCCCGGTAGAGCCGCAGCCAGCATGATTCCATCCAGGTAGCTGGCATGGTTAGTCACCACTACACAAGGCGTTTTGGCGGACAGATTTTCCAGCCCGCGTACCGCAAATGGCGTTCCCGACAGGCGCAGGAACAGGCGCGCGCCCACCCGGCTCGCCGCCCAGCTCCACGCGGGGCGGGGCAGCAGCACGGCCGCCAGCCAGGTCAAGGGCGCCAGCAATCCGAATAGTGTCAAGGCATATACGGCGTAGAGCATGCCGGACGCCACCCGGACGCTGCGGCGCATCTGTGGCAGGGCGCCAGCCCACACCAGCCGCACCACCTGCCACCACACCGCGCGTTGGGGAGCCGCTCCCCCTTTTTCGTACAGCTCACGGCAGGCCGCCCGGCGGATCTTGCCGCTGGAAGTCTTGAGTACGCTGTGCAGGGGCGCCAGCACGGTATCGTCCGCCGGCATTCCCAGAATATCCAGGGTCAGGGCATTGATCCGGCTGCGCAACTCCTCCAGCTTGCCAGGATCTCTTTCGCGCGTCTCGGCCAGCACCACCAGGCGCTCCGTGCCGGAAATCGGATCCGGGCTGCCGAACACCGCGACGCAGCCCTTGCGTATGCCGGGGATATCGCCCACGGCTTCTTCCAGTTCATGCGGGTAGATGTTGCGCCCGGCGCGGATGATGATGTCCTTGGCGCGCCCGGTCAGATAGATGTCACCTGCGGCCAGGTAGGCGTAGTCGCCAGAATCCAGCCACTCGCCGTGGAACATCTTGCGGGTCTGCTCCGGGTTGCGGAAACAGGCACTGGTGACGGATGGCCCCTTGAATTCCAGGCGTCCTTCCACCCGCTCCCCCACCTCGCTGCCCGTGGCATCCACAATCCTGATCTGGTGGCCGGCAAGCGGGCGGCCGCAGGCGACGAAGCGCAGCGCGTCCGCCTCCTCGCTCGCGGCCATCTCGGCCTGGCCGGAACGCACGAATTTATCCCGCTTGATGCGGTCTATCAGCGGCCCGCGGGCGGGCGGCGGAAAAGCCAGCCCGACCGAACATTCTGCCAGCCCATACACCGGCGTCAGCGCATCTTGGCGCAAGCCGTAACGGCTGAAGCGCTGCGTAAAATTGGCGATGGTGTCCGGGCTGACCGGCTCGGCGCCGTTAAAAGCCATGCGCCAGCTCGATAGATCCAATCCCTCGATGGCCTCATCCGGAATTTTGCGCAAACACAGTTCGTAGCCGAAGTTGGGGGAGGCGGCAAGGGTGCCACGATGCTTGTGGATCGCCCACAACCAGCGCTCCGGTCGCGCCAGAAAAGTGAGCGGCGACATCACCACCAGCGGGCAGGCAAAGTACAGGCTGCCCAGCCAGGCACCGATCAATCCCATGTCGTGGTACAGCGGCAGCCAACTGACAAACACGTCCGTGGAAGTGACCTGCGTCGCCTGCCCCATGGCGCGGATATTGGCCAACAGATTGGCATGGGTCAGGACGATACCCTTGGGGTTGCCGGTGCTGCCGGAGGTGTACTGTAGCAGCGCGACATCTCCGGTCTTGAGCGCATATCCCGGCGCATGTCCGGGTGCATGTCCAGAAAGGGCCAGCTCGGCCACGGTGACCACTGCGCGCAAGGTCTCCACCTGCGCTTGCAGTAGCCGCGCCACGAGCTTCGCCTCGGGCACCGTGATCAGCATGGCGGTGAGCGCGTTGGACAGGATGCCGGCATGGCGGCGCAGGTGATCCTCGAGCTGTGACAGGCGGGCGGGCGGGTAAATGGGCACGGGCACGCCGCCCGCCAACAGCACCCCGAAGAAGCAGCAGAAATAGTCGCGGCTGGTGGGCAGCATAATCGCCACCGATTGGCCGGGCTGTAATCCGCGCTCCAGCACTCCCGAGGCGATTTCCGCAGCGCCTTGGTGCAGAGCGGCATAGGAGATTTCGGTTTCTAATCCCGCTTCGTCCTGCAACGTAATGTGCGTCCGCTGCGGATGGGTGCGCACGTGCCAGTCCAGGACTTCCGTCAGGGTGAGCGCGTCCGATGGTTCGGCCTGTACCCACAGCGGAGCTATACCCTGCGGAATCCCCGTCGGCGGCGTCACGGCAGGAGCAGCGGTCAGCACCGCCCGCAACAGGTCGCGCGACGTTTCGGCGCTGGCCAGCACCTGTTCCGGCAGGCTGATTCCGAACGCGCGCTCGATGCGCATCAGCAGCTCCACCCGCCCCAAGCTGTCCAGCCCCAGATCCTTTTCCAAGGAACTGTCCAGCGTTACCGCCATTCCCCAACCGGAGCGAACGTGCGATTCGGCCACGAGTTGGCGCACGGTCGCTAGCAGTACGCCAGCCGTGTCTTCCGTATTCACCGCATGTTGCTGTTCAGTCATGTCCATTCCCTCCGCCGCGCAAAGTCGTGTTACCCGTAGGATGGGTGGAGGTCGGCGCCGTTTGCTGACCGCAACCCATCATTGCTGTTTGTAGCATAGCACTTATGACGAACTGGCGAACTGGCGAACCCGGTACGGCAACCGGGATTAGCACTTAGGCATCTCTGCTAAACTGGACGCAAACGAACAACCGCAGGTAGGGAAACGCGGATTAATCTGATTTTAGTTCCGGCATCAGCTAAAGGTTAGCCTACACAGCAACTTCGTTGTGTCTCAATACGTCGTTACTCACAAAAAATTTCTCCTTACATATTAAGCCAATCAAAAGTCAAGCCTCATGTTGCGGTGGCTGTCAAGCTAGTTGTCGCCTGAATGATTGAATTTATGCTGCCATTTTGATCTCTGAATGCTCTTCCTGTTGTTCGTTTGTTTTGATGACGCTTTGAACCGGATTCAGGTGAACTACGCTGACATACTTCCAGTTTCGTGTCTCACCGCTCCATCGCTCAGGTCGCTCTTTCTTCGCCGCCTCATAGAATGACCTTCCCCCGAAAAATCGTCTTCCAAGGGTGACGTAGAATCACAAACCCATTGGAAAGGCAGATGATGAAAAAGATACCGAAGCAGGAGTACACGACCGAGTTTAAAGAGCTGTCGGTCAAGCGAGTCAAGGCAGGTCAAACGATAGTTGCGGTAGCAAAGGACTTGGGTCTGATAATTCAAACACTGCGTAACTGGGTCAAGGCCGCCGAAGCGGGCAAACTCAAGGCGGCTGGCAACAAAGCAGTCACGGCGGAACAGATGGAGCTCTCCCGGTTGCGTGCCGAGAACATCCGGCTAAAGCGGGAGTTGAAATGTGTCGGGTGATCGATGTCTCTGAGAGCGGCTACCGGGCTGGTGCGCGAGGTGGCAAGCCGGAACGCAAGCGACTGACAGACGCAAAGATGCTGGCGCTGATGCAGGCCATCCATGTGGAATTCAAAGGGGCTTACGGTAGCCCGCGTATGGTCGATGAGCTAAGGGCACGGGGTTATCCAGCGAGCAAGGAACGAGTGGAGCGACTGATGCAAGAGAACGACATCAAAGCAAAACACAAACGCCGCTTCAAGGTGACGACGGACTCCAAACACAAGCTGCCGATCGCTCCAAACCTGCTGGATCGGAACTTCACCCCAGAAGCGCCGAACCAAGTCTGGACATCAGACATCACCTACCTGTGGACGGACGAGGGGTGGCTGTATCTGGCCATCGTGCTTGACCTGTTCAATCGCGAAGTGGTGGGTTGGTCGTTAAAGCCACGCATGACGGCAGACATCGTCACCGATGCACTTAACGATGGCCTGGTTCAGGCGGAAACCGGCGGCTGGATTACTGCATCACTCGGATCGAGGCAGTCAATATGCCAGTCATGACTTCCAGAGTAAGCTGGCCGGATATGGAATGGTTTGTTCGATGAGTCGAAAAGGTAACTGCTGGGATAACGCGCCGACGGAAAGTTGGTTCGGCAGCTTCAAGAATGAGCGAGTGTATGGTGAACGATTTGAGACGCGGGACGAGATAAAGGCAATGGCATTCGAGTACATCGAAGTGTTCTACAACCGGAAACGGCGACATTCGACGCTCGACTACAAGTCACCAATGCAATATCTGGATGAGTGGCTCAACACTCAGCAACAGGAAAAACTGCTAGCATGAAAACCCTCTCTTGGAAGACGAATAACCGGGGGAAGGTCAGTTTCCTGGTGGATATATAGTTGAACTTACAAAACCTGAAAAAAATGAACTGGTGGAAAATTTCCACCGGTTCGACAAGCTTAAGCACGCCACGGTAAACCCCAAAGCCTTTTCCGAAAAAGGGTTGTATATGCTGGCTACCATTCTCAAAAGTCCGCAAGCAATAGAGGCCACGATATCCATCATTGAGACTTTCTCAAAAATTAGAGAGCTATCCAGAAGCATCAAAGAATTATCAGTAATTCAGGATAAAGCCGAACAAAAGTCCCTTATGCAAAAAAAGCGGCGAGTTGATAGCCGAAATCTTCGATGAATATTTACTAACGAGCGATACAGAAACCTCAATCGAGTGGCGGATTCACATTCGAAGTGCAACTTCTAAAGCGTTTTGCGGACAAGGGCTTGTGACTGATTGCACTTAGAATACCTCCCGCGAACCGTTTGTTGACTGGGTTTGGAGCAAAATCAATATCAAACTAGCGGTGATAGCCCCCCGTAGTCGGCTTGATGTGAAGTTGCACTTCGAATGTGAATCCGCCATATTCAAAGGGGCCAGTCTCAGAATATTTCTGAGATGCAAGATGCAAGATGATGACGACCTGAATCGTGCCCTTGCCCCTTGAATCTTGTCTTGTGCCTTTGCTTTAACTTGAATCCGCCCCTTTGAACTTAAACCTTGCCCCTGTCTTTTGCCTTAAACCTTGCCCCTATCTTTTGACCCTGCCCTCTACCAAGAATTTTTGGAAAGGAAGCAAGTGTTGTGCGAAAATAGGGCACAAATGCCAGTGCCGCATCAATCAACGATCATAAATCGGGAGAATTAAATGCTCCAAAGCTATAAAGCCATCTACAATCATGGTCGCTTAACATGGCTTGGGGATAAGCCAGAGGTAGAAGCGGCGAATGTCATTGTCACTTTGTTGCCTGCCGAAGTCCCTGCGCTAAAACCAAAGCGCCAGCCATCAGCGCGTATTGCCGGGCAAGGTAAAATTTTGGGCGACATCATCAGCCCAGCCGCACCTATTCAGGACTGGAACGAATTGGCATGATTCTGCTCGACACACACATCTGGATCAATTGGATAATACTCGGTCGCGATGCGTTAAAACCGGCTATTGCATCCGCGATTGAAGATGCCGACAGAGTCGCGGTTTCCGCCATTTCCTGTTTTGAAGTGACCCTGTTAGTCAAAGGCCGCAAACTGGAACTGCCTATACCAACGGATGAATGGATAAAAGAGGCACTTGAACAGTCAACAATTGAGTGTTTACCCATTACCTGCCCGATTGCACAGCACTCTGTAAATTTGACCAATATTCATCGTGATCCAGCTGACCGAATTATCATCGCGACAGCATTGCAATATGGCGCTCAATTAGCCAGCTATGACACAGCATTTACAAACTACCCAGAGCTTTCTGGTTATTTGTTGACCGGTCAATAAGCATGACTGAAATCGCCATCAAGGTAGAAAACCTCAGCAAGTGCTACCAGATATACAACAAGCCGAATGATAGGCTAAAGCAATTGATCGTCCCCAAATTGTGCAGCATATTTCCTCCTCTGCGTAAAGTTTTACCCCTTACCCCTTGAACCTTGTTTTTTGCCTTTGCTTTAACTTGAGCCTTTTAACTTGAACCTTGCCCCTTGCCCCTGTCTTTTGCCTTGAACCTTGAAATGAAAACCACCCTCACCGCCACCCTCCCAAATTTGCTGATACGCCTCTGGCATCACCTCAGCCGACGTCGCCAGCGTCAATTCGGGCTGTTAACGGGCTTGATGCTGGTCAGTGCGTTCGCGGAAGTTGTCAGCCTGGGAGCTGTGTTGCCCTTCCTCGGCATACTCGTTGCGCCCGAGCACGTGTTCGGCCACCCCATCGTCGCGGATGTGGCGCTGGCCTGGGGCATCACCTCAGCCGATCAATTGGTGTTGCCCCTCACCGTCGCGTTTGCCGCAGCAGCCCTGATAGCGGGCGCAATCCGCATCCTTTTGTTGTGGGTCAGCACCCGGATCGCATTTGCCACCGGCGCAGACCTCAGCATCGAGGTGTATCGCCGCACCCTCTACCAGCCCTACCGGGTGCATGTGGCCCGCAACAGCAGCGAGGTGATCAGCGGCATCACCAACAAGGTCAACGGCGTGGTGTTCGGGGTGCTGCTATCGTTGCTGACGTTGGTCAGTTCAACTGTGCTGCTGGTGGCCATCATGCTCGCCTTGATCGCCATTGATCCGATGGTGGCCTCGGTGGCGGCTGTCGGTTTCGGTGCCAGTTACGCGTTGATCACCTGGATGTCCCGCCGACGGCTGCATCGCAACAGCCAGCGCATCGCCTACGAACAAACTCAAGTCGTTAAAGCCCTGCAAGAAGGCTTGGGCGGCATTCGCGATGTGCTACTGGATGGCACGCAGCCAGTTTACTGCGACATCTACCGCCAGGCCGACCACCCATTGCGGCGGGCGCAGGGCAATAACGTCTTTATTGGCGGAAGCCCGCGCTTCGCCATGGAGGCGCTGGGCATGGTGCTCATCGCCGCCTTGGCCTATGCCCTTAGCCGACAAGTCGGGGGCATCGCCACAGCCCTGCCAGTGCTCGGCGCGCTGGCACTCGGCGCGCAACGCCTGCTACCGGCCCTGCAACAAATTTATGGAGCTTGGGCGAGCATTGCCGGCAGTCATGCCTCGCTGGCCGATGCTATCGCACTGCTTGATCAGCCCCTGCCGGCGGAGCTACTGCAACCCGCTCCCGCGCCGCTGCCCTTCCAGAAAGACATCAAATTCAGGAGTGTGCGCTTCCGCTATGCCAATGACGGCCCCTGGGTGCTGGATGGTCTCAGTTTAGTAATCGCCAAGGGTGCGCGGGTGGGTTTCGTCGGCAGCACTGGCAGTGGCAAGAGCACTACGCTGGACCTGTTGATGGGATTACTGATGCCCACCGAGGGTGAGCTTCTGGTGGATGGTCAGCCTATCAGCGGCAACCGTGTCAGAGCCTGGCAGCGAACCATCGCCCACGTGCCGCAGAGCATCTACCTGGCCGATACCACGCTGGCCGAGAACATCGCCTTCGGTGTGCCGCCCGACACCATTGACATGGATCGTGTGCAACAGGCGGCACGTCAAGCCCAGATCGCCGACTTTATTGAAAGCCGACCAGAGGGCTACAACGCCTTCGTGGGGGAGCGCGGCATCCGTCTCTCCGGCGGCCAACGCCAACGCATCGGCATCGCCCGCGCACTCTACAAGCAGGCCAGCGTGCTGGTGTTCGACGAAGCCACCAGCGCCCTCGACAACGCCACCGAACAGTCGGTAATGGATGCCATTGAGGGGCTTAATCGCGACCTCACCATCCTGCTCATCGCCCACCGGCTAACCACCGTGCGGCGCTGTGATACCATCGTGGAACTGGAGCATGGACGGGTGGTAGCCCAAGGTACTTACGAACATCTACTCGAGTGCAGCCCCAGCTTCCGCAGCATGGCCAGGGCGATATGAACAATGTTCTCTACTCTACCCTTTAACTTGATGCTTCTCGAACCCCTCATTGCCAAAGGCGAATCCAACACGCTGGAACTGAAAAAGTCCACCGCTGAGAAGGAACGCGCCTGCCGCACCCTGTGCGGGTTTGCCAACGGATTGGGTGGGGCGGTTATTTTTGGTGTTACGCCTGCCGGTAAATTGGTCGGCCAGACCGTGACGGACCGCACGCTCGAAGAGTTAGCGCAAGAGTTTCAGGGTTTCGAGCCACCTTTGTTTGTGCAAACGCAGCGGCTGCAACTACCTGGCGGCCTTGAAGTGCTGGTTGTGCGGGTGGATCGCGCACCACAGGCACCCGTCTCCTTTCGGGGTGTGCCCTACGAGCGCGTGCTCAACACCACCCGCGTCATGCCGCGCCACACCTATCAAAACCTACTGCTCGAATCCGTCCACACCAGCAACCGCTGGGAAACGCAAACCGCTACGGGGTGGACTATTTCCATGCTGGATGCCAATGAAATTCGGGTGAGCTTGGAAGAGTCCATTCGCCGTGGACGCTGTGAAGACCCTGGCACCCGCGACCCGTTGGACATTTTGCGGGGCTTGGGTCTATTGACGGTAGATGGTCTCATCTCCCGTGCAGCGGTTGCACTGTTTTGCAGTAGCGAGGTGCCCAGTGCAGATTTTCCACAATTCAAACTAAGCGTAGCGCGCTTCAAAGACACCACGCGCGACGAATTTTTAGACAACCGTCAATACTTTGGCAATGCCTTTGCCCTACAACGCCGTGCCGAACGATTCTTGATCGACTGGTTGCCCGTGGCTGGCAAGATCGTGCCTGGCAGCATGGCCCGCATCGACACACCGGCCTTACCAACCGAAGCCGTGCGCGAAGCTCTTGCCAATGCCTTTATTCACCGCGACTACGCCAGCGAGGGCGGATCGGTAGCCGTGGCGTTGTACTCCGACCGACTTGAAGTTATCTCTGCGGGCGAACTGCACTTTGGGCTAACGCCTGCGATGCTGTTTGAACCCCACGAATCCAAACCATGGAACCCGTGGATTGCCGGCGTGTTTTACCGCCGTGGTTTGATTGAAACGTGGGGGCGCGGCACTCTCAAAATTGCCAAGCTCATGAAAGATGCGGGGCTTGAAGCACCAACCCTGACCGAACGCAGCGGCTGCGTGGTGATGACCTTTGTTTTACCCGCAGAACCATCGGGTAGTGACATGACGGGGAAAATGACGGGGAAAATGACGGGGAAAATGACGGGGAAAATTTTGACCTGTATTAAAGATACCCCCACCATCACGATCCCTGAGTTAGCCGCTCAGCTGGATGTAAGCCCTAGCACCATCGAGCGTAACTTAAAGAAATTGCAAGCAGAAAATAAACTGCGCCGAATGGGTGCAGCTAAAGGTGGGCATTGGGAAGTAATCCAATGATAAAGTCGAAACAACATGTGTAACTACCGCATCAGCGGCATCCGTGTCAGAGCCTGGCAGCAAACCATCGCCCACGTGCCGCAGAGCATCTATCTGGCCGACACCACTCTGGCCGAGAACATCGCCTTCGGTGTACCGCCTGACACCATTGATCTGGATCGGGTGCAGCAGGCGGCACGTCAGGCACAGATTGCGGATTTTATTGAAAGCAGTCCGGAAGGATACCAAGCCTACGTGGGGGAGCGCGGCATCCGTCTCTCCGGCGGCCAACGCCAACGCATCGGCATCGCCCGCGCGCTCTACAAGCAGGCCAGCGTGCTGGTGTTCGACGAAGCCACCAGCGCCCTCGACAATGCCACCGAACAGTCGGTAATGGATGCCATTGAGGGGCTTAATCGCGACCTCACCATCCTGCTCATCGCCCACCGGCTTACCACCGTGCGGCGCTGTGATACCATTGTGGAACTGGAACACGGACGGGTGGTAGCCCAAGGTACTTACGAACATCTACTCGAGTGCAGCCCCAGCTTCCGCAGAATGGCCAGGGCGGCATGAAAAGCTATTTATCTATTATAGTGTTATAGTTGATCCAGTAGAAAAATGGGGGTTGTATCGAAGACCCGACATAATTTTATGCAGCCCAACAAATCAAATCCGACCCCATTTTATTTCTGGTGCAAGCCATCGTCAGTCATGCGTAACTAGTATTGCGACACAAAAATTACGCACTATTTTTTTTAAGGGGAGGGTTAGGTATAGTGGACCCCAAATTTAAGACAGTGAATTAAGATGGAAGCCTGCCGTAAAAAAGGAGCAGGTTAATGAGTGGGGGCTACGTCGATTGTACTGTGAATTTTTCCTCAATGCGCGAGAATCCTATTTTTTAAATTGACCGACAAAATC
>CAMTXD010000009.1:0-30413 GCA_947085625.1 uncultured Gallionellaceae bacterium
CATGAGCGCGATCGACTTCAAGATGGACATGACGCGCGAAGCCCACCCGAAGGGAGATCGCGTGAAGATCGTCATGTCGGGCAAATTCCTTCCATATAAGACCTATTGAGGAGCCAACAATGGAGAGGAAACCGCCACTTCCCCCCTTTACGTTCGAGACTGCGGCGCAGAAGGTGCGCATGGCCGAGGACGCGTGGAACACGCGTGACCCCGACTGTGTCGTGCTCGTCTACACTGAGGATACCCGCTGGCGCAACCGCGCCGAATTTCCGGTCGGGCGCGAGCAGGTGCGTCAATTCCTCCAGCGCAAGTGGGCGAAGGAGATGGACTACCGGTTGATCAAGGAGTTGTGGGTCTACACCAGTAATCGCATTGCGGTGCGCTTCGCCTACGAGTGGCACGACGACTCCGGTCAGTGGTTCCGTAGCTACGGCAACGAAAACTGGGAGTTCAACGAGCATGGCTTCATGATGCGCCGCTATGCGAGCATCAACGATCTGCCGATCAAGGAGTCCGACCGCAGGTTCTTCTGGCCGTTGGGCCGACGCCCGGACGACCATCTAGGATTGAGCGACTTAGGTTTCTGAGACCGTCAGCAGGCTGGCGGTCTTCATAGCCGTGGGCCCCTGCTCATCAATCGGCGCAGCGAGCCGTTCTTCATCAGAGCCCTTTTTCGCAGCCGCGTAACGTGATTGCGGGACATTTCTTGTCATCGCTTGTCGGGCTAGTGCTTCTCATGCTGCTGGGAGCGCACTGGTGGAGCATGGCTCTTGCCGCTGGTACCGCCATCGCCGTCATGCAACTGACAAGAACTGTTCATCCTCCGGCTGGATCCAACCCGGTGATCGTCATGCTGACGGCGCCGAAGTGGGAATTTTTACTAATGCCAACCTTGATTGGTGCCGTCATTCTAGTGATGGTGGCCATCCTTTTTAATAATCTTCCGAAAGAGCGGGCATATCCAAAATACTGGATGTGAGATTACATATCAAAGGGGGCCATGCTCATATTGTTTTCATAACATCGACCATGCGCCAAACAATCCGAGCCTGGCCACCATGGCACTCGGTTAAAAAAATACACGTGAAATCATGGTGATATGTCATTATTTTTTGATGCCGGTTCGGCCTCACCTGCTGGAATCTTATTCTACATCCACGGCGAAGCGGTGTTGCCGAAGAGGGTTGGAGGAAAGATAGATTGTTATTTCCATGATTTTATGACTATTTTTTCTTAACCGAGTGCCATGGGAGCCTGGCCCCTTTCATTACGCCGTTGTGCGCGCTGTAGCAAGGCAGTTTCAATTGCCTGGTGTATGTATATATCAGCTTGATTTTATAAACCGTCTGGTTGCAGCGAGATAGTCTTTTGTCATATCGGGGGTTAACAGTTCAATCATGACACTGTTTTCTATCCAGAACTCTATGACGCTGAACCCACCACGGGACAACTCCAATGCTTTCCATCCTTGTGCATGGGCAACGCGAAAATATCTTCTCTGCTACGCATGATGGAAATGGCTGCATGGGTGGCGCAGAATTTTGAACAGGCGTTGTTATGCTGGAAATTGGCTTGTCCCTGCCCGGGGTCAGGGCGCATTTCCGTACCCACGGGGTAGAATTCTATGGCAGAGCCATGATCATCACCAAACCACGCGATGTAGGAGTTCGGGTAAGGTCCAAACTCGGTAACCGTTCCCTGGAAAAGATTCGCCAATATCTCGGCAACTTTCCTGGTGTTTTGCACGGGAATGGAATAGTGATGGATCATGGTTTAGGTGCGGTTAAAAACTGTTCGCTATAACTACTTCATTCAAGGTTAATTGCCCTGGTCGCGGCCATGCGTCTTTAGTCCTTTTGCCGATAGCCACAAACATGGCAATGACATGATCCTCAGGGAGCTTTATCAGCTTGGCAACTTCATCAAAGTCAAAGCCGACCATGGGGCAAGAATCGTAGCCTAACGACTTGGCCGCCAACATTAGGGTTTGAGCAGCAATCCCGCAAGATCTCATTGCTTCATCTCGCTGAACCTGATCCTTATTGCGGTAATATCCGTCAATAGCAGGCACCATAAAATCTCGAATCTCTGTAGCCGCATTTTTCCAGTAACGAACGGGTTGCCTTTCCCATGCCTTTAAATCGGCACAAAGAACGATAAACAAAGAAGCATCCGTAACCTGTGCTTGATTCCAAGCAGCCGCCCGTATTTTCTGTCTCAGCTCGGACTGACGCACGACAACAAAACGCCAATTTTGAATATTGAAGGACGTGGGCGACAAAATAGCCAGTGATAATAAGTCCGTTATTTCTGACTCCGTCATTTGATATTGCGGGTCAAAGTTTTTGATTGCCCGTCGTTGTTCAATTGCATCTCTTGTATTCATGTGTTCCTCCTTGTTTTAGTGTGGTTAGTAAAAAGATGATATTCGATAAGTTACTAAATGGTAAGTACGCACGTCAATGTGCTATAGTTACACTTTGTATACTTGCTGATAAACAAGAAAATGAATCCTGAAAGAAATGTTGTTTGCAGCTTTGCATGTCCTGTTGAAGCGGCGATAGGGGTAATTGGTGGAAAATGGAAAGCGCCCATCCTATTTCATTTGCAGAGTGGTACTAAACGTTTCAATGAATTGAGGCGACTAGTGCCCAATGTGACGCAACGGATGCTGACAAAACAGCTTAGAGAATTAGAGGACGATCAAATAATACACAGGAAAGTCTTCGCAGAAGTTCCCCCTAGAGTTGAGTACTCTATGACAGAATTTGGATTAACACTTGCTCCCGCACTTAAAGCAATTGGGAAATGGGGTAATGAATATATTGATAAAGTGACCAATATTCGCAATAAAGCCCAACACTCAATCAGACGGTAAGTGGGAATGATGTAAGACCAGTGACTTATCCGCCCGAAGCCCTTAGACTTGCGCCCCTTTTTGCAAAACAGATTTCCTGAGTATCCATCATGGCTGACGAAGCAACGACATTGAACGAATCCACACCATTCTCGCGTGACCTGATTACCCGAGAAGTGGCGCGCCGCCGCACCTTCGGCATCATCTCCCACCCCGACGCGGGCAAAACCACGCTCACCGAAAAACTGCTGTTGTTTTCCGGTGCGATTCAATTAGCCGGTACGGTCAAGGGGCGCAAGAGCGGTCGCCATGCCACTTCCGACTGGATGGACATCGAGAAGCAGCGCGGCATTTCCGTAGCTAGCTCGGTCATGCAGTTCGAGTACCGCGACCATGTGGTGAATCTGCTCGATACCCCCGGCCACCAGGATTTTTCCGAAGATACCTATCGTGTGCTTACTGCTGTGGATTCCGCCTTGATGGTGATAGACGCGGCCAAGGGTGTGGAGACACAGACCATTAAGCTGCTCAATGTGTGCCGCATGCGCAACACGCCCATCATTACCTTCATCAATAAAATGGACCGCGAAACGCGCGACCCGGTGGAACTGCTGGACGAAGTCGAGTCAGTGCTCAACATCCAGTGCGCGCCAGTGACCTGGCCGCTGGGTATGGGTAAAACCTTTCGCGGCGTGTATCACCTGCTGCGCGATGAGATTCTGCTGTTTGCGCCGGGCGAGGAGCGCGCCGATCAGGATTTTGAAGTGGTCAAAGGCATCAACAATCCGCGTCTGGCAGAAATGTTTCCGCTAGAAATTGAACAGCTCAAGACGGAAGTCGAACTGTTGCACGGCGCGTCGCATCCATTCGATCTGGCTGCATTTCTGGCAGGCACGCAAACGCCGGTATTCTTCGGTTCCGCCATCAACAATTTCGGCGTGCGTGAAATTCTCAACGCTTTGCTGGACTGGGCGCCTGCGCCGCTCGCGCGCGATGCCACGGTGCGCGTGGTCGTCCCCACCGAGCTGGCTTTCTCCGGCTTCGTCTTCAAGATCCAAGCCAATATGGACGCCAACCACCGCGACCGCATCGCCTTTTTGCGTGTGTGCTCCGGCCGCTTCGAACGCGGCATGAAAATTAAACATCTGCGCATCAACCGCGAAATTCGCGTGTCCAACGTGGTCACCTTCATGGCTGCCAGCCGCGAGCAAGTGGAAGAGGCTTACGCGGGCGACATCATCGGCTTGCCCAATCACGGCAACATGCAAATTGGCGACAGTTTTTCCGAAGGCGAGTTATTGCAGTTCACCGGAATTCCCTATTTCGCGCCGGACTTCTTCCGCTCCGTGCGTATCCGCAACCCGATCAAGGTCAAGCAACTGCACAAAGGTTTGCAGCAGCTCGGTGAAGAAGGCGCGGTGCAGGTGTTCAAGCCGGTCAGCGGCGGCGATTTAATTCTGGGCGCGGTCGGGGTATTGCAGTTCGATGTGGTCGCCAGCCGCCTGATGGGTGAATACGGAGTGGATGCAGTTTTCGATGGCACCAGCACCACCAGCGCGCGCTGGGTTACCTGTGACGACAAAAAGATGCTCGCTGATTTTGAAAAGGCGCTGTCGCACAACGTCGCCTATGATGCTGCGGGCAACATGGCTTACCTTGCGCCGAACAGCGTCAATCTGAAACTCACGCAGGAACGCTGGCCCAAAGTAATTTTTCATACTACGCGTGAACATGCGGTGAAGCTGTGATGCCATTGGACCAATTTTTGAATGGTGCGCAAGCGCACCTTACACAGGCTTACGTAGGGTGCGCTTGCGCACCAAAGCACTGACAAAATCATTTCGCTGGGCATTTGGAAACATGGTGCGCAAGCACACCCTACATAAAACCGAAAGGCATTGATGCAACAACTTGAATTCCAACTCAAAGGCGAATTTGTCGAACTGAACCAGTTGCTCAAACTTGTTGGCGTGTGCGACAGTGGCGGCGCGGGCAAGGTGCTGGTGGCGGAGGGCGTGGTGTCTGTGGATGGCAACGTGGAATTGCGTAAGACGTGCAAGGTGCGTGCAGGGTCGGTGGTGACCTTAGGTGATGTGCGTATCACGGTGAACGTGTAATGCTGTATATCGCCCATAACGTAAATATTCCAGACCATGAAATTGAGCTGACCGCCGTGCGCGCGCAAGGTGCGGGTGGGCAGAATGTGAACAAGGTTTCTAGCGCAGTGCATTTGCGTTTTGATATTTCTGCGTCATCGTTGCCGGAAGAATTTAAGGCGCGCTTGCTTGAACTGTGCGACCAGCGCATCACCAAAGATGGCGTGGTGATTATCAAAGCGCAGGAATTTCGCAGCCAGGAAATGAATCGCGGAGAGGCATTGCGGCGCTTGAAAGTGTTGGTGCAGAGCATCGCAGTTCTACCGACGGTGCGCCGCGCCACCAAACCTACACGCAGTTCGCAGCGGAAGCGGCTGGAGAGCAAGGTCAGGCGCGGCGCGGTTAAGAGTATGCGTGGGCGGGTGGTGGAGTCTTAAACCCCTCCCAGCCTCCCCTTATCAGGGGAGGAGCAGATGGCCAGCTCCTCCCCTGATAAGGGGAGAGCGTAGCGAGGGGTCAATTGGGAGGGGTTAGCATACGAAAGAAAAATTTTATATGGCCATCAAATCAACCATCTTTAAAGTCAATCTGCAAATCGCGGACATGGAGCGCCACTATTACCAGGATCACGCCCTGACCATTGCGCGCCATCCTTCGGAAACCGACGAACGCATGATGGTGCGTTTGCTGGCCTTTGCCTTGCACGCCCATGAATATCTGGAGTTCGGCCAGGGGATGACCGCTGATGACGAGGCCGATCTGTGGCAGAAAGATTTAACCGGCGCGATTGAGTTGTGGATCGATGTGGGCATTCCAGACGAGAAATTAATCCGCAAGGCATGCGGGCGTGCCAATCAGGTGATTGTCTATTGCTATGGCGGGCGCGTTGCTGACATGTGGTTCGCGCAAAATAGCAGCCAATTTGAACGGCTTAAGAATCTCACCGTGATCAACCTGCCCGTGGAAAGCACGCGCGCCATCGCCAAACTGGCGCAGCGCAATATGCAGCTACAATGCACCATACAGGATGGTCAGGTATGGCTAAGCGATGGCAATGACAGCGTGATGATAGAGCGGGTGACGTTGAAGGCGCCGCCTCCTTCCAGGCATTAGGCAGGTTTCCTGTGCCACCTTCAGGATCGTCTGCAGTATCTGGCGCACCACGGACGAGTACCCGTGTTGGCCGCTAGTGTAGTGTTGCACGCTATCTGGAACTGAAGCAGCAAGGCTCGATTACCTTAAAATTGCATAGTGAGCGCCGAGGTCCTTGTCGGCAATGGATGACAGATGCCGACGGGAACATCGGCGCTCCCATCCAGTCGTGAAATGCAGCCGAATATTGAAAACGGAGTTTCAGTGTAGGGTAACCTTCAGTTGGCCGGAACTAAAATATTGGATAAAAATAAGTTCCATCAAGAATGCAGCACTACACTATGGGCTGATTCGAATTCCATTTCGAAAGTGAAACAAGGCGGCGACGAGCGAGCGAGGAAGCCAACGCAGTGTTACTGATGAAATGGAATTCGAATGAGTAGTTACGTTCAAGGACTCTTTACAAAGTTTTCGGCAACCCTTGGCTGACAGGCAATCTCAAGCGAAAAGTTGTACCCTTGCCAACTTCGCTTTCCACCTCGATTCTGCCATGGTGTTTCTCGATGATGCCGTAGGAAATGGACAAACCCAGCCCGGTTCCCTTGCCCACCGGCTTGGTGGTAAAGAAGGGGTCAAAAATCCGCTTTAAATTTTCTGGCGGTATGCCGTTGCCGGTATCAGCGAATTCGACCCAGACCATGTCACCCGCAGCACCTGTGCGGATCGTGATGGTGCCACGACCGCCATCGCCGATGGCATGGGAAGCGTTGACCAGCATGATCAAGAACACCTGGTTGAGCTGGGCCACCAGACACTCCACCTGTGGAATAACGCCATATTCCTTGATCACTTCGGCGTTGTACTTGATTTCGCTGTTAACGATATTGAGCGTGCTGTCGATACCCTTGTGCAAGTCCACCCATTGCCACTCCGTCTGATCGACGTGGGAGAAATCCTTGAGGTCCTGCACGATCTGCTTCACCCGCCCGATTCCTTGGTCTGACTCGCGCAGCAGATCGCTAACATCCTGTTTCAGATATTCCCAGTCCGCCTCCTGCTTCAACCTCCGGATTTCATCCAGCAGCGGCTGGCCGGCCAGCAAGGATTCTGCCCGCTCATAGGCTTCCGCCACCGTGAAGAGCTTCTCCACATATCGCCCCAGGCTACCGAGGTTGGAATTGATATAACCGATCGGGTTATTGATCTCGTGCGCCACTCCCGCCGCCAGCTGGCCGATGGAAGCCATTTTTTCCGATTGCAGCAACTGGTTATGTGCTTCTTCGAGCTTCTTGATCAGCGCTTTCTGCGCTTCCTTTTCACGCTGCAGCGCTTCTTCAGTCAGTTTGCGCGTGGTGATATCGCGAAAGCTCATGACCCTGCCCACGTTATCCACGCCCAGCGGCTGAGGCAGGGAATAACGTTCGATCACCCTGCCATCGATGCAGTCGAAGGTGTCATAGCATTCCGCTTCCGGATGCTGGCACAAGTCATTCAGCTTATCCATGAACTCTTCCGGCGCCTTCAACTGCTGCAGCATGTGTTGTATCAATGAAGCATGACTCCAAAAAGAGAGAATCTCATCTGGTACTTGCCACATATCAACGAAACGCTGGTTGAAACGCACAATCCTGGCTTCCTTGTCCAAGGCCAGAATACTGTCGGCGGTGGCTTCCAGTGTGGTGCCGAGCAGCGCCAGAAGATTTTCTAGTTGCGCCTCGGCACGCTGCCGCTCGACAAGCTGAGTGCGCAGGTGGGTATTGCGCTCGGTCAACTCCTGCGACATCAGAGCCATAGATCGCTCGATCAGCAAACGGTCAGCATCGGCACTTTCATAGGCATCGCCCACCGCAGCGAGGAACAGCGACAACCCCTCCGGCATGGCGGTATGGCCGTCCAAAAAGCGGCTGATCTGACTTTGTAGCAAACGATGCACGGCCTAATTCTCCGAGAAAGTGGTAATGGTCATGGTCTGGTTATGTAGTTCGCATCCGGTGATTGTGCCATGGGGCAAATTTCGATGGATAGAAAATTGGGCTCAGCCGTTCAGAATAACCCGGTGAATCTCGTTCAGCGGCATAATTTTTTTGGCAGCCCCGAGCTTGATCGCTTCCTTGGGCATACCGAACACCACGCACGAAGCTTCATCCTGTGCCACCGTCGAAGCGCCAGCGTCGAGCATTTCTTTCAAGCCGCGCGCGCCATCATCTCCCATGCCGGTCATGATGATGCCGGTGGCATTTTTCCCGGCAAACTTAGCCACCGAGCGGAACAGCACGTCCACTGACGGACGGTGCCGGTTGACCAGTGGGCCATCCACGACATCGACATGATAGTACGCGCCGCTGCGCTTGAGCAGCATGTGCTTGCCGCCCGGGGCAATGAGGGCCAGACCGGGAATGACACGATCATTGCTTTTGGCTTCCCTCACTTCGATCTGGCACAGGCCGTTAAGCCGTTCCGCGAATGAAGCGGTGAATTTTTCCGGCATGTGCTGCACGATGACGATGCCCGGGCAGACCCGGGGCAATGCCGTCAACACGGCTTCCAGCGCCTGGGTGCCGCCGGTGGAGGTGCCGATAGCGACAATGCGCTCGGTGGTCTGCACCATGGCGTGGCTGCCGCCTGCAGACAGTATCGCGTCGGCGCTGAGCTTGGCAGCCACTGGCGCAGTA
Source organism: uncultured Gallionellaceae bacterium (assembly GCA_947085625.1). Taxonomy (GTDB): domain Bacteria; phylum Pseudomonadota; class Gammaproteobacteria; order Burkholderiales; family Gallionellaceae; genus Nitrotoga. Next base: position 8,718 of record CAMTXD010000009.1, read on the forward strand.
GCGGCCGCATGTCCGGCTGCACTTGCCGAGCGACCCAGACGCCTGATATTGGCCTGAGCGGCTGCCCTGACCGCCTGCACCAGCTGGTCAGACGATTCCTGCAGAAAGCTTTTTAACCCGATCTTGGGTTTTGTGATGATTTCAACCGCCCCGGCGGCCAGGGCCTGCATGGTGGTTGCGGCCCCCTTTTCCGTGAGCGTGGAGCAGATCACCACCGGGGTGGGATGCTCGGCCATGATTTTCTTGAGGAAGGTGATGCCATCCATGCGCGGCATCTCTACGTCCAGCACAATCACATCCGGCCATTCTTTAGCCATTTTATCCAGCGCAAAAATAGGGTCGGATGCTGCGCCTATCACCTGGATATCCGGCTCTTCCTCTAATATCCCCTGCAATACCTGGCGCACCACGGCCGAATCATCAACCAGCAACACCTTGATTTTTTTCATTTCACATTCTCCTGTTCTTGACTCTGTTTCTGCAATGCCTTGCTCACATGCTTGACCCAGACATGACCGCTCCAGATATCGAAGATCACATTTCTGTGACCAGTTTTACCCACATCCTGCGCGATAACGTTGAAACCGTGATGCGCTGTTAGTGTTTTTGCCATTTCCACATTGTTGTCCCCGATATCTACGCCATTCTGTTTTTTAACGATACCCGGAAACATGTTGCCGCCACCAAATATCTTGACTTCATAGTCCTCAATGTACGTTTTACTGCGCTTTACTTCCTGCAAAAACATCAATATCGCCTCGTCCGCATACTTGCCGTTAAGCCTTCCTGAGGATGCTGTGCGCCGCCCGCCCGGCAGCATGAAGTGGCACATGCCGCCGATCAGTTGCTTGGGGTGCCACATAGTAATGGCGACGCACGACCCCAGTACAGTGCGGATGCTGGTCTCCGCGTCACCAAAATAAAAATCGCCGGGCAGCAAAAACATCTCAAGAACAAAATCTGGTTTCTTTATGGCTTGCGGTAGGTGGACGGCGTGATCAGCTTCAGGCTGTCGGTGAACCTGTTGAGGCTTTTCGAATGACTTACGAACTTTTTTGGGGAGTGCATTTGTCAAGGCCGGTTTCTTCAGCCAGGCATGGCCGCTCCAGATATCGAAAAGGACTTGGCGGTGGCCGTCGCCCCCCAAATCCTCAGCATCAATCTTGAAGCCATGCTTTTCGATGAGCGAGTAGGCTATGGCCCTGTTTTTGTCCGGCACATTGGGGTCGGACTTGTGCTCTCTGTTTTTTTTCACGTCAGGAAACATATTGCCCGCCCCGAACAGTTTGACACGGTATTCGGCAGGGTGTGTCTTGGCCGCGCGGATTTCATGCAGGAACATTTGCAGGGCTTCATCGGCATAGCGGCCATCGAGCGAGTCTGCCGCCGCACCGGCCCGGGATGGCAGCATGTAGTGACACATGCCGCCGATCAGTCGTGTAGGATGCCACATCGTAATCGAGACGCATGAGCCGAGAATGGTGCGGATGCTCGTGTTTTCATCGCCGAAGTAGAAGTCACCCGGCTGCAGGAAGATATCAATGACATGGGCCGGCTTGATCATGGCTTGCGGTAGGTGGATGCCGTGATCAGCTTCAGGCTGTCCGTGATCCCATTGAGGCTTTCCGAATGACTGACGAAGAAATAACCACCCGGCTTGAGCAAGGGCAGCATGCGCGCGACCACCTGACGTTTGGTGTCCATGTCGAAATAAATCATGACGTTGCGCAGAAAAATTACGTCGAACTCGCCAATCTTCGGCAAGCCAGTGTTCAGGTTGATCTGCATGAACTGCACCCGCTCGCGCAGGCTGCGGTCGATCAGGAAGGTGCCTTCATGGGAGCCGGTGCCCTTGAGGCAGTGCTTGGAGAGTTGGTGCTTCGGAATGTTGCTGGCCCGCTCTATGGGATAGTGGCCGTGGCGGGCTTTTTCCAGCACGCGGGTGCTGATGTCGGAGGCCACGATTTCCCATGGCGTACTCGCCAGCCCGTCGGCCAGCGTCATGGCCAGGCTGTAGGGCTCCTCGCCACTGGAGCTGGCCGCGCTCCACAGGCGAAACGTCCGGCCCGGCTGTGCCTGCGGCAAGACCTGGGTACGCATAAAGTCGAAATGCTTGGGTTCGCGAAAAAAATAGGTTTCGTTGGTGGTGAGCAGATCCAGCGCGGTTTGCAACTCGAGCGCTTCCGTGGCTTGCATGATCAGACGAAAATAATCGCCAAAGCTATTGAGTCCGCGCTGGTGCAGTCTTTTGGACAGGCGGCTGGAGACCAGTGCCTGTTTGCTGGGAGCCAGACTGATGCCTGAACTTCGGTGCAGCCATGTCCGAAATTGTTCAAACTCGACGTTTTTTAGTTCCAAGGTTGGCATATAAGTCCCTCAGGCTGCTAGCCCGAATGTTTCACACCCTAAAGGGTACAAGAACCTCTTCGAGGTAAATTCGCGTGATGATCGCGCAGGATTTTGTTTGATGTAGCACGCATAGCGAGCGTTGTGTTTTAAGGAGTGGTGTAGTAATTCATACACCCGACGGAATAAAATTTGCATAGCAAACAAAAGACCATCGAGGGCGCGCGTCACAAATGAAACATTCGGGCTAGACCCTTTCCACCTTTAACCCAGCGCGTGCCGCGGCTTCGCATTGACGCTGATCCGCCGACACAAACACATCGGCCTGCAGTGCCACCGCACAAGCAATATGTATCGCGTCCATGCCGCGTAATGCATTGCCCTCCAAGCTCAATATTGCCTGTCGAATAACCACCGGGGTCAAGTCGCCAATTGCCAAGTCCTCTATGTCTGAGAGCAACGATAATTTCAATTGTTGATATTGAATCGGTGAAATCTTACCTTCGCGTTGCAGACGACAGAAAGCGGAAATAATTTCTGGCAACGCGATGCCAGACAGACTAATTTCAGTAGCGCGGTCACACCACGACAACACTGTTTCTGTGCCTGACTCCTGCACATAACGTTTTGCGAATGCGGATGAGTCGAAGAAAATCCGCATCCTGGTTATGCCTTACGGTCATCGAGAATCATCTTGCTGATTGAAACACCATCTAACACTAAAGGTTGTGCGGATCGACGTTTCCATGAAGGTAAATCGGGTGCAACGGGCACAATATCGGCGATTGGTTTTCCGTTACGCAATATCCGAATTACTTCACCAGTTTCCACTAAATCAAAAAAAGCTTTGGCGTGGTTACGGAGTTCGGTAAAAGCAACTTGTCTCATGGAGACTCCCATCTGTACATATAATAAGACATTAGAATGTACGCTAAATGCAGATTGCCGTCCATTCCCCAGATTTTGCTTGTTAGTGCTAAGTAGTAACGTCCCCTTTCTCCCAAATAGAAATGTCCCCTGAGTGGGTGGATTCACATTCGAAGTGCAACTTCACATCAAGCCGACATCACTGCTGGTTGTGATATTGATCTTACTCAAAATCCAGTCAGCAAGCGGTTCACGGGAGGCTCTCTAAGTACAATTAGTCACAAGTCCTTTCTTTCGCCAGATTGAGCAACGCTTATTTTCTTTTGCTTCGACTCAACCTCTAGTATTCGACTGCCCCTCAAACCGCGTCAAATCTACCACAGGCAACGACTGCCAGCCAGGCTTGCGGTGTTCCGCCACGACGTTGGTGAAGATGCCGCCGCGCACATAGAATTTTGCGGTGAGGCGCATGAAGCGCGGCTGCGTGGCGGCGACCAGATCATCCAGGATGCGGTTGGTCACGTCTTCGTGGAAATGGCCCTCGTTGCGGAACGACCAGATGTAGAGCTTGAGGCTTTTGAGTTCGACGCAGGTGGCATCGGCAATATAGTCGAGTATCAACGTGGCGAAATCCGGCTGGCCGGTCTTGGGGCACAGACAGGTGAACTCGGGAATTTCCATGTGAATGTGGTAATCCCGAGCCGGATTGGGGTTGGGAAACGTTTCCAGATTTTTGGTGGCGGACGTGGTCATTTTGAAATGTGGTGTGTGTCGGTTAAAATGCAGCACATTATAACGTTAGCCCGACTGAAATTGCGTTTATCCCACATCAAACTCGCCGGTTTCAAATCCTTCGTTGATCCCACGCACATCGCCCTGCCGGGGCAAATTGTGGGCATTGTCGGCCCCAATGGCTGCGGCAAATCAAACGTCATTGACGCGCTGCGCTGGGTGCTGGGTGAGTCGCGCGCTTCGGCGCTGCGCGGCGAATCCATGCAGGACGTGATATTCAATGGCTCCGACAAGCGCAAGCGGGTGTCGCGCGCCAGCGTCGAGCTGATTTTTGATAACAGCCTGGGTAAGGCCGCCGGGCAGTGGTCGAGCTACGCCGAGATTTCCATCAAGCGTATTTTGCTGCGCGATGGTGATTCCAGTTATCACATCAACAACCAGCACGTGCGGCGCAAGGACATCACCGATATTTTCCTCGGCACCGGGCTGGGACCGCGCGCCTATGCCATTATCGAGCAGGGCATGATCTCGCGCATCATTGAGGCCAAGCCAGAAGAGCTGCGCATATTCCTGGAAGAGGCGGCGGGTGTATCCAAATACCGCGACCGTCGCCGCGAAACTGAGTTGCGCATCGCCGATACGCGCGCAAACTTGCTGCGCGTGGATGACATTCTGCTGGAGCTGACCAAGCAGCTCACTCATCTGATCGAGCAGGCCGAGGTGGCCAAGCAATACCGTGCGCTGGAGGGGCAGCGCGACACGGCCCAACATTTGTTGTGGCTGGTAAACAAGAAGGAAGCCGAGACGCGCCGCGCGCGCTTTACCCAGCAGATCGAGAAAACGAAGATTGAGCTGGAAGCGGAAACCGCGCGCCTGCGCGAGGTGGAAAGTCAGCTGGAAAGCGCGCGCAGCGGCCATTACGGGCTATCTGACGCGCTGCACGCCAAGCAGGGCGAGTTATATGCTACTAATGCCGAGATTGCGCGCCTAGAGCAACAGATCGCCCACATCAACGACCAGCGCATGCGCCTGACCCAGCAGTTGGCCAATGGCGAAGTGCAAATGGAACAGCAGCGTAAGCAGTTGCAGGGTGTGCAGGGTTTGCTGGCGCACTGGCAACAGCAACAACAGGAATCTGGCATCCGGGTGGAAGTCTGCAACAACCACGCCACCACCGAAGCCCAACATCTGCCCCACGCCGAAGAGACAGCGCGTACCGCACTGGAACGTTATAACGAAGTACGGCGCGAGCAGCTGGTGTTGCAACAGCAACTGCAACTGGCCGATACGCAGCGCGAACATATCCAGCGCAATGTGCAGCAACTGGATTTACGCCGCTCACGTTTGTTGCTGGAACAGGATAACCTGCCACAAGTTGATACCGAGACGTTGGCTAGCGCGCAACAACAACTTGTTGAGATTGAAGTAGAGCGCGATGCCCAGCAACAGCAGTTAGCGCAGTTGCAGGAGCAATTACCCGCCGCCGATACGGCACGCAGCAGCCAGCGCGTCGCGGTGCAGGAATTGGAGCGGCAACTGGCGCAAGTGGAAGCGAAACTGGCGGCGCTGACACAACTACAGCATCAAGTTGATAACGACAAAAATCTGAAACAGTGGCTGGCCAAGCACCAGTTGGATCAATTGCCGCGCCTGTGGCAATCCATCAGCATTGATGCTGGCTGGGAAGACGCGCTGGAAGCCGTGTTGCGCGAACGCCTCAATGCCTTTGCGCTGCCGCATCTGGACGATGCGGCTAGTTGGGTGGATGCGCCACCGGCCAAGCTGGCCGTGTTCGCGGCGGACGGCGTGCATATCGCTCCTTCACAGCAAAACAATGGCCTGATTCTGCTGGCGCAATATGTGCGCTGCCAGGATCAGCAGGCCGCGCCTGTGGTGGCAGACTGGCTGTCCGGCGTGTATGCCACTGCATCACTGACACAGGCCTTGAGCCAGCGTGATCGCCTGCCAACCGGCGCTTGGCTGGTGACGCCGCAGGGACATCTGGTCGGCGCGCACAGCGTGTTGTTCCATGCGCCGGATAGCCAGGTGCATGGCGTGCTGGCCCGTCAGCGTGAGATCGAACATTTGCAGCAGCAAGCGCAGCAACAGACGGTGGCGCTGGAGCAAGGTAAGCGCCAGGCCACTCAGTCGGAGCAAAGCTATCACGCCATCGAAAGCTGCATTGCGCCGCTGCGCACGGCAGGCAGCGAATTGCAGCAGCGCCAGCATACGACCCAGGTGCAGATTCTGAAATTGACCCAGGCCAACGAGCGCAGCCATGAGCGCAGTACGCAGATTGCGCACGAGTTGCAGGAGCTGGCCGACCAGACTGGCGGCGAGCAGCGCCAGCAAACGGAAGTCACCGAGCGCATGGACATCCTGCGCGAGAATATGGCAACGCAGCAGGCTGAATCTGAACAAGTCAGGCAGCAGGCTGCGGCGCAAGAAACCACTTTGCGCCAGCAGCGCGAACGGTCGCAAAAGGCGCAGCATGAATTGCAGGAAGCGCGTTTTTTCGCCAAGACCTGCACCGAAAAAATTGCCGACCTGGAGCACAACCTGAAGCAGATCGGATTGACGCTGGAGCAATTGGAGAAAGCGCTGGCGCTGTGCCGCGATGATTTGGCGCAGCTCGACGAAGGCAGCAGCAAGCAACAATTGCAGGAAGCGCTGCAACAGCGTCAGGTGCGCGAGCAGTCTCTTAGTGAGGCACGCAACACGCTTGAACATGCCACCAACAATCTGAACAAGCTGGAACAGGAGCGCATGTCTTGCGAACAGCGTTTGCATCCGCTGCGCGAGAAAGTAACCGAATTATCGCTCAAGGAGCAAGAGGCACGCTTGCAATATGAACAGTGGGAAGAGCAGCTTAATGGCATAGACGAAACGGCCTTGCTGCCCTTGCTGGAAACGGGCAATGCCAAACCGGCGGCGCTGCAAAACGAATTGAACCGTCTTATCGGCAACATCGAGGCGCTGGGCGCAGTCAACCTGGCCGCGCTGGAAGAATTGCAGGTAGCGCAGGAGCGCAAAACCTATCTGGATGCACAGGCAAAAGATTTAAATGAAGCGATGGCCACGCTGGAAGATGCGATACGTCGCATAGACAAAGAATCACGCGAGTTGCTGATGGCCACCTACCATGAAGTAAACCGCCATCTGGGGGAAATGTTCCCAGTGCTGTTCGGCGGTGGCGAGGCGCGCCTGGTGCTGACCGGCGAAGAAATCCTCGACAGCGGTGTACAAGTCATGGCGCAACCGCCGGGCAAGAAAAACTCCTCCATACACCTGTTATCCGGCGGCGAAAAAGCGCTGACCGCGATCGCGTTGGTATTCTCGCTGTTCCAGCTCAACCCCGCGCCGTTCTGCGTGCTGGATGAGGTGGATGCGCCGCTGGATGACACCAACACCGAACGCTTGTGCAAGCTGATCCAGAAAATGGCGCAGCACACCCAGTTCGTGTTCATCAGCCACAACAAGATTACCATGGAGCTGGCGCAGCAACTGGTGGGCGTGACCATGCAGGAACGCGGCGTATCGCATGTGGTGGCGGTGGATATCGAAGAAGCGCTACGCATGCGCGATGACAGTACGATTGCTGCTTAATCCCAAAAGGTCGGATATGGTGAGCGCCACATCCTCGTCGGCATCTGTCATCAAATGCCGACGAGGACGTCGGCGCTATTAAAACCATAACAATTCTGTAGGTCGCCCTTCAGGGTGACAAGTCGGGCTGAAGCCAGACGAAAATCTGACGTGCTTAGCGCACTTTCAAATTAGAATTGGTATCAATCCCCCCTGATCAAGGAAATCAACTCTGCGGTTGAAGGCAGGCTGGCCGCATCTCCTTCGCCTAATATGCTTTCGGCGAGGGCGCGTTTGTCGTTGTGCAGGCCGACGATGTGCTCTTCCACGGTGCCTTGTGTGACCAGCCGATATACGGTGACTGGGCGCAGTTGACCCATGCGGTGAGCGCGGCCCATGGCCTGGTCTTCGGCGGCGGGATTCCACCACGGGTCGGTGATCACCACATAGTCGGCAGCAGTGAGGTTAAGGCCGAAACCGCCCGCCTTAAGGCTGATGAGGAATAAGTCGCTGTTGCCTGCCTGAAACGCATTGACGCGCTTGGTGCGCTCCGTTGCAGGGGTAGCACCATCCAGATATTGGTAGCTGATACCTGCTGTGTCCAGCGCCTCGCGTAACAGGGTAAGGAAGTCTACGAACTGGCTGAACACCAGGGCCTTGTGGCCGTTGGCCACCAGCTCGATGGCCAGGTTGGTAAAGGTCTGCACCTTGCTGCCAACGGCGGGGAAATCTGGGGTGACGATGCGCGGGTCGCAGGCCGCGCGGCGCAAGCGGGTGAGTTGGGCGAGGATGTTCATGCGCGCCTGTCCAGCCTTGTTTTCGGCGACGGCTTTTTCTGCTTCGGCAATGGCTTGTCTGCGCAGTGCTTCGTAATGCGAGGCTTCTTCCTTGCTCGGGGCGATCTTGATCAGCAACTCGGTGCGCGGGGGCAGTTCTTGCAGTACCTGGGTTTTGGTGCGGCGCAACAGGAAGGGGCTGATCAGGCGGCGCAAGGTGTGTAGCGCATCGCGGTCTTTGTCGCGCTCGATGGGGATGGCAAAGCGTTCGTTAAAACGGGTGAGACTGCCGAGCAGACCGGGGTTGGCGAAACGCATGATGGACCACAGTTCGGACAATCGATTTTCTACCGGCGTGCCGGACAAGGCGAGGCGGAAGTCTGCCTTCAGCTCGAACACCGCTTGGCTGCGTTTGGTGGTGGCGTTTTTGATGAACTGCGCTTCGTCGGCGATCAGGGTATGCCACTGTTTCGCGGTCAACTGTTCCCCTGCCAGTTGCACCAGATTATAGGAGACGACCACCACATCAAACGCTGCGGCAACGTTGATGACGGCATCGCGGTCAACCTCGCTATACAGATGAAAATTAAGGCTGGGAGCAAAGCGTGCGGCTTCGGCGATCCAGTTGCCGCATACCGATGTGGGCGCAATGATTAGCGCGGGGCCGCCTTCAGCCCTTGCCAGTAGTAGTGCTAACGATTGCAGGGTTTTGCCCAGACCCATGTCATCGGCAAGACAGGCGCCAAACCCGGCCTGGGCGAGGCGTGAAGCCCACAGGTAGCCGTCTTCTTGATACGGACGCAATTCTGCTTGCAAGGTTTTGGGCAATGGGATGGCCTGCTCTTGCGTAGCGCGCAGTTTTTCAATTGCGCTGTAAAACTCCTTGTCTGCGTTGGTGTTTATGCCTTCCAGCGCATCGTCCATCCATGCCGCAGCTAGACGCGGAATGCGCGCGCCATGCTTGTCGATTTCGGATACCGAAGCTAGGTCGGACAAGCGCTGTTTCAACCTGCGTGTCAGTGCCGCATAAAGGCCGTTGCCCATGGCGATGAAACGGCTGGAACCGCGCGAGGCGGCAAGTAGCGCTTCAAAGGTGAACACCATGCCCTCATCGGCTCTGGCTTCGCCTTCCAGCTTGAACCAATCGCGTTCGCTTTTGACGCGTACTGAAAGTTGCGACAGATCGACAGAAATTACTTTGACCGCTTTGCCCTTGGGCCAATCCAGCGCGGTAATGGCGGGCAGGGTGGGCAGAACTTCCACCAATGCCAGTGCATCCTCTGCTGCTTCTACATTCCATTCGCATTGGTCAGCATCGGAAGCGTAGTTGTCGAGAAAGGGCAGGGCGTCGAGCACCGCATTCAAATGTGCGCGCTCGGTGTCGAGTTGGCGGGTGGTGCCTATACTTTCGCCAGCTACCAGCGACATCAGGCGTGCCCGCCCGTGGCCAGGCACCAGACGCGGGCCTGATACTCCCAGCGGGGTCACTACCAGCCGCAGCAGCAGCCCGTCATTCAGCGGCGATAACTCGGCGCGCAAGCGTGACTCGGTGTCAACTTCGCGTGCGGCTTGCAGATGGTCGGACTGCAACTGGAAGTGACTGGTCAGGGCCTGCATTGCGGCGTGCAATTCTTGTTGCGCGCTGGCCGGAATTTTTACCTTTTCAGATAGCAGTTGTGCGGCGCGACGTTGTGCGGGGGTAAAGCGAAACAGGCGCACACGTTGCGCGGAATCCTGCACCAGCGTGATCAGGCGCAGGGCCTCGGCTTCGCGTTTTTCATCTGCGTCGTAATAATATTTGCTGTCGGAATCAATGGCGCGCAGGGGCGGGGTGACCTTCAGGGTGATTTGCTCGCCTTTGTGGATAACTTCGATTTCAGGTATGGCTTCTATCAGCTCTATCAGCTGATCTGGTTTGCGCGTGAGTGCAACCGCAGGGTGGCCGACTAGCGCCTGCACCGCATCAGACAAGTTTAGATAAGCATTGCGGCGGGCGTATTTGTCAGTGCGTATGCAGGTGGCGACTTTGGCATCCCAGGGAGAAAGATGTTGATTGCCGATAATTTTGGAAAGAGTGATAGTTTTGGGCGTGTTCCAGCCGCGTGCACCGCGCTTTTGTTCCATAGGCTGGATGTCCTGCAAGGCACCATGCTTGTCGATGTCCAGCATCCAGATTAAACGGTAGTCATCGCCGTTCTTGTTGCTCTTGTTGCTCGTCGGAGCGCTGGTTTCCAGCGATTGCAAAGCGGAAAGCAATTCGCGCCAGTGCTCGGCCTTGCCGGCAACAAAAAATCCGGGCGGTGGGGCCTGGTCGTTGATAAGACATTCAGCCGCTTCTGCCATGCCAGCAAGCCAGGTAAAGCCGCATTGCTTGAGGCGCTTGGCCTGCTGTTGCGCCATGGTGGCAAGTGACGTGCGATAGTTCTTGGGTGCTCCCGGCATTGCATCCAAACCCAACCACGAGGCCAACAGCACGCGCCAAAAATGATCGAAGCTGATGTGTTGTTTGTAGTGTTCCGCAGCATGGTAGAGAGCTGGGTCGGGTTCGGCATCGCCGCGACGGATATCGATGGTGTGCACCCACAGGCCCCAGCCGGCACTGGTGTCTGGATCGCGCTTACCAGATTCGCTAACGCAAAATTTGCGCGCCAATTCGAGATGCTTGGGCGTTTGCTGTGCCAGCAGGGTGAGCGGGTAAAGCCATGCAATACTCTGCGGAAATACGCGTTTCTTTGCGCCGATTTCCGCAGAGCGTTTTTTGAGTGCGGTTTCGAACAAGGTTTGCGCTTCGCTCCATTTTCCCTGCTGAGCCAGCGCATAAGCATGCAGCGCATCGGCTGCACCTTCATGGAGACCGTCAATTGCCGCAAGTGCTGCCTCGCGCTCTCCGCGGTGCAATAGTAACTCTGCAATCGCGATGCGCAAATACGAGGGCATCTGCGCGAGATTGTTTTTCATCTGTGCCATTGCCCAGTTAGCCACGGGCAACATATCAAAATCCCAGTCGCTGCAAGCATCCTGTACTGCCATATACGCAAGATCCCAGCGCAAAGCAGGGTCGATACGTGAAAAGCAAGACTCACTGAAATCTCTCGTCAGTGCGGCTTGCAGAATTTCGTGCCAATCCATGGAGCGCGCAATCATCTGCGCCATGCGCTCGATCTCCATCTTGCTGGTTCGGGTCAACAGTGCCAGCCGCACGATGGCGACTGTCGCTGCCTGATCATACAGTGGCCACGAATATACGGCTTGCGTAGCGTGGAATTTTTCGGTGTCGTGCAACGCGCGTCGCAGTTCATGCGCGTCTATGCTGCTGAGCAACTCTTCATACAAGGGGTTGAGCTGCGAGTCCGCCGGGCGGTAATAGCCCTTGCGTGCGGATTCAACGAGCAGTTTTTTTGAAAGCAAATGCTGCACGCTGTGCTTGATTGCTTCCTGTGTAAATATGCGGCCACTGCTGTGTTTTAGGTCGAGTTTGCGCAGCAGGGTATATACCGCACTGAGTGGGTGTGGCGACCACAGCAATGCCATGGTGAGCATAACCTGATGATGATCTGCTTCAGTGTTCTTGGCGGGGGTTGCAGGGATGCCGTCGAACAGGTCTTTCATGTTTAACTTAGCCTTAAAAAGTTAGTGCATTTTATAACGACTCTAGGATTATCCAGCAGTTTTCCCAACATCCTCCACCACCTCCAGAAACACCTTCCCATACTTTTCTAGCTTGGCTTGCCCCACTCCACTGATCTGTCCCATTTCATCCAATGTTTGCGGCTTGCGGTTGAGGATTTCCAGCAAGGTGCTGTCGTGGAAAATTACGTAAGGCGGCACGCCCTGTTCGCGCGCGAGCTCCATGCGTCTGGCTTTGAGCGCCAGCCATAACGGGTCTTCGTTGGCTCCGGCGAAAGCTTCGCGCACCCGTGCGCCACGCTCGACTTTGCTGGGTTTTTGCTTGGCCGGTTCGGCGTCACGCCGTAGCCACACCGCCTGTTCGCCGCGCAACACCGGGCGCGCGGCTTCGGTGAGCTTCAATCCGCCATAGGCTTCCATGTCCACATTGAGCAATCCGGCGGCGACCAGTTGGCGATAGACGCTGCTCCATTGCGCTTGCGCCAGATCCTTACCGATGCCGAAAGTGGAAAGTTGCTGGTGGCGAAATTGTTCAACTTTAGGAGTAGCTTTACCGAGCAGTACGTCTATCAAATGACCGACACCGAAGCGCTGGCCGGTGCGATAGACGCAGGATAGCGCCATCTGCGCCGCTTGCGTCGCATCCCAGGTATCCACCGGTTCGAGGCAGTTGTCGCACTGGCCGCAATCGCCCGGATGTTCTTCGCCGAAATAGCGTAGCAAAGTTTGGTGACGGCAGGTAGTAGATTCGCAAAATCCCAGCAGCGCATCCAGTTTTTGCAGTTCCACGCGCTTGCGCTCCTCGGGCGCATCACCGGACATCAGCATCTGGCGCATGGACACCAGATCACCCAGCCCGTAAGTCAACCACGCATTCGCCGACAAGCCGTCGCGTCCGGCGCGGCCGGTTTCCTGATAATAGCCTTCCATGCTCTTGGGCAGGTCGAGGTGCGCGACGAAGCGCACGTTGGGCTTGTCTATGCCCATGCCGAAGGCGACGGTGGCAATCATGATCACGCCCTCCTCGCGCAAAAAGCGACGCTGGTTGGCCTGGCGCGTGGCAGCATCCAGCCCGGCGTGGTAGGGCAGGGCGTCCCAGCCCTGCTCCTTGAGCCATGCCGCAGTCTCATCTACTTTCTTGCGCGACAGGCAATATACGATGCCCGCATCGTTGGCATGTTCGGCTTCGAGGAATGCCTGCAGCTGCTGGCGCGCATTGGCTTTCTGCGTGACGCGATAGCGGATGTTGGGGCGGTCAAAGCTGGAGACGAATTGGCGCGCGTTTTCCAGCGCCAAGCGTTCCACGATTTCACTGCGTGTCGGCGCATCGGCGGTGGCGGTCAGCGCGATGCGCGGCACGTTGGGAAAACGCTCGTGCAACACCGTCAGGCCGCGATACTCGGGGCGAAAGTCGTGGCCCCATTGCGACACGCAATGGGCTTCGTCTATGGCAAACAGGGCGATGCCAGATCCTGCTTGCACCTGCTCCAGCATATCTAGAAACCCCGACATCAGCAGCCGCTCCGGTGCCACATATAGGAGATCTAAATCGCCGCGCCGCAAACGTCCCGACACCTCGCGCGCCGTCTTAGCATCCAGACTGGAATTCAGAAGAGCGGCGCGCACCCCAAGCTGCTTGAGCGCATCCACCTGATCCTGCATCAGCGCAATCAGCGGCGATACCACAATGCCTACCCCGCGCCGCAGCAAGGCCGGAAGTTGATAGCACAGCGACTTGCCGCCGCCAGTCGGCATCAGCACCAGCGCATCGCCACTGGCAACCACATGCTCAACGATAGCTTGCTGCTCGCCGCGAAAGGCGGCGTAGCCGAAAACGTCATGGAGAATTTGTTGGGGAGTAGGGGTTGTCATTTCAGTCCAGCCTTTTCAAGTTCGGAGTTTATCCATGCGAAACCGATACGCTCCTGCTCCAAACGTAAAGAAGGTGCGATACGGTCAAACCGCAAATCGTCATAAAGTGCGGCCTCATCTGGCCGCAGGCGCTCCAACTCACGCGCGGTTGGCCGTTCTTCGCTCCCCCAGAAATTCTTATGCTCCAGCAATGTTGCGCGATCCATTAGCAAGGAACGCGCCGCCGGAAACTTGCTTCTCAGTTGATCCAGGATTGCGTAGCCGTGGGTGTCGATGTCGCCCCAATAGAAAATCTCTTTGCTTTGCAGCCACTCGGCTTGCGCAAAGTGGTCGAAGCCGTAACCCGATCCAAACAACACCATGCTATCGGGCACATCGGGGAAAGCGAGGAAGTTGATCTCGTTCTCGGTAATGAACACCCGCTTGACAGTCGGCGCAAGCCGGGCGAACTCAGCGCTAGGCACGGCGAGGTCGGACAGGCCTTGTATGCGCAAACTTCGATCCAGAAAACGAAAGCGTATCTGCTCCGGCTTGGACTTGAAACCATAGCGTCGCTCGAACCCGCTGGCGCCGCTAAATTGGGTATCGATTGCTTCCGGCGCGAGCAGAATATCCAGCATCTCGCTCAGCAAGCCACGGTGCCGCTCGATGAACTTAGTGTCCACACCCGTTGCGTCTATCTGGCGCAGGTAAATGTCGGGGCGGGGATGCGCCACTATCCAGTCCAGCACAGCAAGCAGTTGCGGCCAATTCTCGGCTTGGTCGAGCACCGTTAGCGGGCGTTTTTTGAGCCATGGAATGAGTTTCGGATAAGCCGTCGTAATGGTCGCGGCCAAGGCACGGAACCGTGCAGCGTCGCGCCGTTTGCCAATCAGCGTTAGCCCATCCCGTTCGCTTTCAAGCACGGCGGCCACCGGGATGCGGTTGCGCCCCAGTTGCGGGTGATTGAACTCGCGCCACTCCAGCTGATAACCGGCGAGCTCTCCGGCTGCCGCAACCAGCCCAGAAATCCACAGCCGCGCCGGTTCGAAGTGTGCAGAGAGTGCTTGCGAATTGGGTTTTTTCAAGGGAATGCGCAGAGGAAAAACCGGCTCCCCACCCAGCATCGCGGCCAGGATGCGGCCATTATCCCACTCCCGGCAAACCCGGCTGCGAATATCATCAGACGTGGACCAGCTGTTAATGGGCACGCTCATGCCCGTCTCGCATCCCGTTCGGCTCGATACTCTGCGATGGTGAGGTTGCGCAACTGCGAATCCATGCCATTTTCGTTGTGGACAAAGCCGACGCTGGAAACGAACGGTTCGATGATGTGGATCTTTTGCAGTGGCGTGACAATCAGCAGTTGCAGGTTGAGCCGCTTGAACAACTCCAGACCGAAACGCGCAGACTCATCCGATCCGCGCCCAAAAGCTTCGTCTATGACCACAAAGCGGAAACTGCGCGAGCGTGCCGCACCCCACTCCAGGCCGAATTGATAAGCCAGGCTGGCCGCCAGAATGGTATAGGCGAGCTTCTCTTTCTGCCCGCCTGATTTGCCGCCTGAGTCGGTATAGTGCTCATGCTCGCTGTCGTCTTCGCGCCAGCGCTCGGAGGCAGAGAACGCGAACCATTGCCGCACGTCGGTGACTTTGCGCGTCCAGCGCCGGTCGTGTTCCGCGCTCCCTTCGCGACCGCGAAAGCGTTCGATGACTCCCCTCACTTGCAGGAATTTCGCCTCTGAATACTGGGCATCTTCCGAACCGGTCAGCGCGCCCTCGGTGCAAGCTTTTAACTCCTGCTGGAAATCGCGTATCTCCATATCCGCGCTGGTCTGCGCTTCCAGTAAAATATAGCGCCCAGGGTTGTAATCAATCTGGGCGAGCGAGGCATTGATGCGTTCGATGCGCTCGCGGATTGTTTCCCGTTCCCGCGCCAGCTGGGACTGGAAGTTGGCGACTTCACGGATGGTGTTCTCGTTCAGCAATTCCTTGAAACGCGCCTCGAAACGCGGCAGGTCATCGGCTTGCAGTTGTTCCAGCATATCGCGGTATTCGCGGGCGGCATCCACGCTGGCATCGGCGTCTTTTGTCTCCAGCGGATACTGGTTGCGGTACTCCTGCATCGTCTTGACGATCTTTCCCTGCAAGTTGCTGCGCTTGCCCTCTTCCGCATCAATCTTCTTCTGCAACCAATCGCGCATATCGCGCTCGCGGTTGTCGCAGGACTCCACGCTCAGGGTGTGTTCGCCCAATGCCTCGGCGCGTAACACACCAAGCTGGACAAAGCGGGTTTCCCGTTGCGCCGGATCCAATGCTAGTCCGACGGATTGACTCTCGACAAGCTGAAAATGTGCCTGCTCCCGCTTCTCTTCATTTTTTGCGGCATCTCTATTGCGTTCACCCAATGCGCTCTCAGTCTGCTTGAGTTTTCCTTCAACCACCTTGAGTTGATTTGCCAATGTTTGTAGCAAATCCGATGCAGCCTCGAGAACGCGTTTCTCCGTTTCCAGTTCGGAAATGACTACTGCGAGCGGTTGCCAGTCGAGGTCGTTGAAATTGCCGTATTCGCCGATTTTGCTTAATCCATCCAGCCGCTCGCGCAATGCAGCTTGCTCCTGTCCTGCTTTCCCGATCTGCTCGGCAATGCCTTGCATGTGCCCTTCCAGCACCTGAACCTGTCTTTCCAGCACGGCAATTTTGCCTTCGTTGCTCCAGCCAAGAACATAAGCACTGCGATCATCCAGTCTGCGGCGGTCGTCCTTTTCATGCCGCTCTCCGCCGCCCTTGATTTGTCCGGCACGGGTGATGGCCTGCCGCTCACGGCGGAATTGTTCCATCGTATCGCAGCAGGCGTAATCGAAACGCCGGGAGAGTTCGCTTTCGAGCCACGCATAAAAAGGGGAATCCGGTTTCACGGAAAGTTTGCGCGCCAGCGAATCGATATGCGGGCTGGAACGATCAAGGTTTGCCGCTACACGCACCCTGAAATAGACCAGGCGTCCCCTCAGGTGGGTGTTATCAATCCACGCGGAGACATCGGAATAATGCTGGTCTGGAACCAGCAATGACACACCAAAACTGTGCAATACGCGCTCGGTAGCGCCTTCCCATGCCGCCTCTTCCGCGCGCACCTGGATCAGCTCTCCGGCAAACGGCATGGTTTCCTCCGCAACATTCAATGCCGAACACAGCGCACGACGGATGGCAATCTGCGCCTCCGGGATATTGCTGCGCCGCTGCCTGAGCGATGCGAGTTCGCCGGCTATCGTCTCGTGTTCCTGCTTGAGAGTACGCAGGTTGACGCCCGCCTCGGTTTGCCGGTTCTGCAATTCCGCCTCTTGCGCTTTGCCGTTCTCGTGCAGATCGGCAAGCTGTTGGCGGTTGGCGACAAAACCGCCCACATCGCTGGCGGACGGCAAACCGAGTTGCCGGGCAAGCTCCGCATAACGTTCCGCACGCGCCAGCCGGTTTGATTTTTCCTGTTGCTTGGTCTGGATATCGGCAGCAATGCGCTCGATGCGGTCACCGCCATTTTCCCTGACAGCATCCTGGATGCTCTCACGCTCTTTTTGCTGTGAGCTGCGCGTCTCGGACAGAGCTGCAATTTTTGCGAAAAGTTGTTCCGCTTCGCCATTGAGATTGACTATTCGCTTCTCCAGCAACTCAGATTTCAGCGACGCAAAATAAGGCTTCAGCGCATCGCGGCAAATACGCCAGTCGTCAACCTGCGCGCTCAGCTCGGCAAAACGCGAGCAGTCGGCAACCAGCGGCGCAAGGCGCGCGACTTGATCCTTGGTCTTGAGCACCGCCTCATGCGCGCGGTTCAAATCGTCAAAATGATGGATAAGCGCCGCGATGCGTGACTCCACATCGAAGGCTTCCAGCATATGCTCACGCACAAAATCAGTGAGGCTGCCCACCGATTTCATCGACACCGTCTGATGAAACAATTCCAGTGCCTGGTCGTTTTCAATGCCGAAGCGGCGGCGGAAAGCTGCCGCATAAGATGGGAATGCTTCAAACAACTCCACGCCGGACAGGGCACGCAAGCGTTTTTTCAGGTTGCTGATATCTGTTCCGAATCCGGCGAAATCAGCGGCAATGGACATGCTGCGGTCAGCCACCAGATAAAAACGCTCCGGCTGCCCCTGCGTGTTTTTCGCCCAGAAAAATACCTGTGCCAGCGTGATGCTGAGGCCAAAGCCTTCGTTCTGGAATTCCCCGAGTATCACCGAGTAGCTGTTGTGGTCGCGCAATGCGACCGGACGGGCGGACGCCCCCGATTCGCTGCGCTCAGATTTGTAATGCCCCAGCACATAGGAACGCAGTGTCCGTTCCTTGGATTCAGCGCCCGCAGCCTTGTTGTAAGCGACGCGATTGGCGGGCACCAGCAGTGTCGTCACCGCATCCACCAGAGTGGATTTTCCCGAGCCGATGTCGCCCGTCAGCAGCGAGTTGTCGCCCCCTGCTTGCAGGGTTCGCACACGGCCATTGAAAGTTCCCCAGTTGAGTACCTCCAGACGATGCAGGCGGAAGCCGCTGCGTTCTTCACGCTCGGAGAAATCAAGCATGGGTACCTCTAAAAATCCAGATTGCCCCGCCGCTCATGCCTGCTCACCATTCGCGCCCAGCACATTGATGCAATACGTGGCCAGGCGCTGGTCGAATTCGGACAACCACTGGGCATCGACGTAGGCTTTCAGAATACGGCGCACCTCAATGAGATGAGGCTGTCCGCGCATGCGGCGCACAAAACCCAACTCGATTATCTTGTTCAGGTGAGCGTCGATTTGATCCACGATACGCGCCTCGTTAACCCCAGTTGGCAGGAACAGCCTGACCATATCAACCACTTCATCACGCGAGAGAATGAGCCGCGTATCCTCGCCGCTGGTATCAAATTCGGCTAATTTTCTGCGCAGCAATGCGAGCAACAGACTCACCGGAAACGACAAAGGCCGCTTCACCACCAGACGGGGCAACGCCTCTCCCTCCTCGGGTGCAGGCCGGGTGCGCAGCCACGCATAACCTTCCGCCTCATCCAGTACCAGCTCAAGTCCCAGCACTGCAAGATAATCACGCACCCTGGCCTGCAACTTGAGCAATGCCTGCCAAATATCCACATCGGCGTCCTGATAGACGACGCCTTTCATCAAGGCGATCAATACGCGCGAGTATGCCTGGCCTTCGATTTCGTTGTTCTGCATTTACTTCCTTTGCTTCTGGCCAATTGTTATCGGAGCCATTTTGCCACAAGCTAAAACGCAACCCGAGATCAAGGTACTTATCGGTTAAAGGGGCAAGTGCAAGGACGTCCGTTACAGCCAAGTGCAAGGACGTCTATTACAGTAACTATAGTATAAAACAATTTATTAGACGAAACATCCTGCCCCCTCGCAAGCTCTCCCCCTCTGCAAAGGGGAAGGGACTTGGGTTTTAACGGACAATCTCGGATTACTCAGGAGTCAGCAATTTAGACGACGTTATCGCCTGTGGAACCGGCATGAAATATGGTGTCTGTGTTCCCCAAGTTACCGACTCCTGAGTAAGTGAACAGTATTGCGGCTATGCTGGGGCGACTCCCACGGGCTACCTGTTGCAGGAATAAATATATTCGATTATGTTATTTATGGTTACGTACGCGCATCAGTATAGTGCTCCCCAGTAAATAGCAGCTCTAAAATTTAGATTGCAGTTCCGGCATAACCTGAGGGTTAACCTACACAGCAACTTTGTTTTTCGCGCCTTGCATTTGGGCGAATTCTGAATTTTTAGAGGTGCCCTAAATTGAATATGGAGCTGGGCTTATGAAAATTCGCAACCTGGATTTGACGCAAAATCCAATCAATGAGGAACACCAGCAACTTGGACTTCCGCCAGTAGAGGAGCTCGTCTCTCACCCCGGCGCGCACCCGCTACTGCGCGCCGCAGTGTGGTTTGCCGTTACGGTGTTGATCGCATTAGTCCTGTTTTTGATCGGACGTTTTTTTCTTTCTAATGACTGGCTTGATAGCTGGCAGATTATCGGCGAGACGCTCGACAGCAGGATTTTCTGGAGTGCGGTCGCAGTCGGTTTTTTTGCGCAAATCGTGGATGGCGCCCTGGGCATGGCTTACGGCGTCACGGCAACTACGTTTCTGCTGGCAACAGGCGCCAGCCCTGCAGCGGCGAGCGCGAGTGTACACATTGCGGAAATTTTTACCACCGGCGTTTCGGGCATCGCCCACGCCAAATTCGGTAACGTGAATAAACAATTGTTCGTGCGTTTGCTGGTGCCGGGTATTCTGGGCGGAATATTGGGTGCAATACTAGTGACGCAGATTGATGGTGCCATGTTCAAGCCGTTCATATCTGTCTACCTATTGTTGCTGGGGATCTACATTCTCAGCAAGGCGTTTCGCCAACTGCGTTTGCGTAAAGAAGCGCCGAGGCATGTCGGCAAGCTCGCCCTGTTTGGCGGATTCGTTGATGCGGCAGGCGGTGGCGGCTGGGGACCGGTAGTGACGTCAACGCTGGTCGGTTCAGGCAGTGACCCGCGTACCACCATCGGGTCGGTCAATTTTGCGGAATTCTTCCTGACATTGGCAAGTGCCGCAGTTTTTGCGCTGTTGATGGAAACCAACACCTGGCCTATCATCGTTGGCCTGGTATTCGGCGGTCTGTTTGCCGCGCCGTTTGCGGCGGTGCTGTGCAAAAAGCTCCATGCGCGGACGTTGCTGATATTGGTGGGAACGCTGATCGTCATCGTCAGCCTCTACAATCTTTACCGGGCGCTTGCGGCGTAATTGAGAAGCAGATGTGGATGAAGCCGAATTGGTGCGCAACCCCTGCCGAGAGAATCGGAGGGAATGGACAAAGATCATTACCGACGATTGGAGCGGATACACTAACGCATGACGCATGACATGTTGCATAGTAGTGTGGAAAAGCGTAGCGCCTTCCGCCGGATGCTGCCTCATTCGGGTGCCCGGGCAAAAGCTCTACGCACCATGCGGCGGATAACGGCCTGCAGCCTCATCCGCCCTACGAGTTTCCGTTATTTTGGTGATGTTGTTTTTGCATGTAGCCTTACTTTACCTGCCCCCACACCAAGGCTTCAAACTGCTCCGGGGAAACCGCCTTGGAATACAACCAGCCCTGCGCATAATCGCAACCGTAAGCGGCGAGCAGATCGCGCTGCTGTTCGGTTTCCACGCCTTCTGCAATCACTTTCAGTCCCAGTTTATGCGCCATCACGATAATCGCCTCGCACAAGGCCCGATCGTCTGGGTCGTTTTCCAGATTGCGTACAAATGACTGATCAATTTTAAGGTAATTAATGTCGAATTTCTTCAGGTAGGACAGTGATGAATGGCCCGTACCAAAATCATCCAGCGACACACGCATGCCCGCGTCGCGGAATACCAGCAGTTGCTCGGTGACAGAGGGTTGGGCATCCAGCAGCAGCCCTTCGGTAATTTCCAGCACGATGCTTTGCCCGGGCAGGCCGAGTTTTTGCAGATAATCCAACCATGCCTTGAAGTTGGTGCCCTTGTGGCGGAACTGAACGGGGGAAACATTGACGCTAATCTGGAAGATCGGATAGTGAGATGCACGCCAGTGCGCGGCCTGACTGGCTACTTCACGAAAGACCCAGTCGGCGATGTCGATAATCATGCCGGTTTCTTCGGCGACGGGGATGAATTCAGCGGGGCTGATGAGACCGCGTGTCGGATGTTGCCAGCGCAGCAGCGCTTCTGCTTTGTGGATGGTACCGTTTGTCAGTGTCATGATGGGTTGGTAAAACACCAGCAACTGCTTACCTGCTAAAGCGCCGCGCAAATCGTTGCCCAGACGCAGGTGGGTTTGGGCAGCTTCCTGCAAAGCCGCAGTGAAGTAGCTGAAGCGGTTGCGTCCTGAGTGTTTGGCCA
>CAMTXD010000010.1:0-5812 GCA_947085625.1 uncultured Gallionellaceae bacterium
GAAGTCGGGCGAGCGCAGCGGCACGTGCCGGACTCTATTACGACGCTGCGTATCCTCATCGCGCGAGCCGTCGCTGCGAGGCTGCTACGATGTCCGTGTTGCGGTGGGGGTTAACGAGATTTGTGACACAGTAAGACTAGTATCTCAACCTATTAATTACGAGGCATGTGCTACAGATGCGTAGGGCGGGCTCTGCCCGCCATGGCGGGCAGAGCCCGCCCTACTACTGCATGTAATCTCTCAACAAGACGTTTCATTATTTATGATTCTCGACACTAGCGGGCGTCCCGCCCGCTAGTCCGAACGTTGTATAAATCTGCATTTCCTCATGTTATTTGCTACGCTTCTTCGCACCTGCTTTTTTCTTCGGCGCCGTATCGCCCCACGCGCCCGCCCCGAATTCCTTTTTCTTTTCAGTCAGCGGCCCGGTGTCTTCCTCCAGCACAAAATCTATCTTGGTACTTTCCATGTCCACCCTCACCACCTTGACCCGCACGCGGTCGCCGAGGCGATAACGCTTACCAGTGCGTTCGCCCAGCATCTGGTGTTTGGCGGGATCAAAGTGAAAATAATCCGTGCCAAGTTCGGATACGTGCACCAGCCCTTCGATGTAGAGCTCGTCGAGCGCGACGAACAGGCCAAAACCGGTGACCGAAGACACCGTACCGTCGAACACGCTGCCGAGATGGTCACGGATGTAGAAGCACTTGAGCCAGGCTTCAACATCGCGCGTAGCGTCATCGGCACGACGCTCGGTCTGCGAGCAATGCTCGCCCAGCGCCTCCCATTTTTCATGCGGCTTGTATTGCTTGTTATTCAACACGGCCTTGATTGCTCTATGCACCAGCAGGTCGGGATAGCGGCGGATAGGCGAGGTGAAGTGCGTGTAAGCTTCATAACCCAAACCGAAATGGCCGGCATTCTCCGGCGCATAGCGCGCCTGGCGCAAGGAGCGCAGCATGACGGTTTGCAGCAGCGCCATATCGGGTCGCCCCTTGATTTGTTTGAGCAGCTTGGCGTAATCGCCCGCCTGCGGCTCGTCGCCACCGCCCAGTTGCAGGCCGAATTCCTTGAAGAACTCGCGCACCGCTTCCAGTTTTTCCGGGGTCGGGCCTTCATGCACGCGATACAGTACGGGGTGCTGGCGTTCGGCCAGGAAGCTGGCGGTGCACACGTTGGCGGCCAGCATGCACTCCTCGATCAAACGGTGCGCGTCGTTGCGCACCACGGGCACGATGCGCTCAATCTTGCCCTGATCATTGAATACCATTTGCGTTTCTATGGTTTCAAAATCTATCGCGCCGCGCTTCTCGCGCGCTTGCAGCAGGGTCTTGAACAAGGCGTACAGCTGGTTGATATGCGGCAGCACGGCGGCAAATTTCTGCGCATTTTCGCCTTGCGGATGGGCCAGCATGTCGGCCACCTGGTTGTAGGTCAGGCGCGCATGGGAGAGCATGACCGAAGGGTAGAAACGATATTTTTCGATGTCGCCCTGGCCGCTGATTTGCATGTCACACACCATGCACAGGCGTTCGACATGCGGATTGATCGAGCACAGCCCATTGGACAATTCTTCCGGCAACATCGGAATCACGCGGCGCGGGAAATATACCGAGTTACCCCGGTTCAGCGCTTCTTTGTCCAGCGCATCACCGGGCTGCACATAGTGGCTCACGTCGGCAATGGCCACCACCAGGCGGTAGCCAGTGCCGTGCGGCTCGCAATACACCGCATCGTCGAAATCGCGCGCGGTCTCGCCGTCTATGGTGACCAGCGGCAGTTTGCGCACATCTTCGCGCCCCGCATAATCTTCAGGCAACACTTCAGGTGAAAATTTTTCGGCCTGGTGTTTGGCCTCGGCCGGGAATTCATTCGGCAGATCATGCTTGCGCAAAGCGATCTCGATTTCCATGCCGGGATCGGCGTAGTTGCCCAACACCTCCACGATGCGGCCAATAGGCTGGGCATTCTTGCTCGGCTGTTGAATGAGTTCCAGCATCACCACCTGCCCAGCTTGTGCGCCGCAATTTTCACCGGGCGCGACCAGAATATCCTGGCTGATGCGGCGGTTCTCCGCCACCACGAACTGGATGCCGTGTTCTGCAAACAAACGCCCGACCAGCCGGGTCGTGCCATGCACCAGCATTTCCACGATACTGGCCTCGCGCCGGCCACGGCGGTCCATGCCGCTCACGCGCGCCATCACGGTATCGCCGTGCAAGGCCTTGTGCATTTCCTTGGCGCTCAGCACCAGGTCGGCGCTGCCGTCATCCGGAATCAAAAAACCGAAGCCGTCGGGATGGCCTTGCACCTTGCCCTTGATTAAATCCAGCTTGTCCATGACGCAAATAGCCCGCTTGCGGTTGCGCATGATCTGGCCGTCGCGCTCCATGGCGCGCAGGCGGCGGGTGAACAGTTCATCCTCATGCGGCTCGATATGCAACATGTCGCATAATTCTTCTTCATCCAGCGGCACACCTTTTTCGGCCAGTATTTGCAGGATGTATTCGCGGCTGGGCAAGGGATGTTCGTACTGTTCACGCTCGCGTTCCAGAAACGGGTCGAGTTCACGGATATTTTTTTTCTTGGTCATTTTTTCATTTGGCAATTGACAGCCTATCCTATAACGATTAAATTACGCGCCCTCAAGCAGCAGTATTAATGCCCAGATGGCGGAATTGGTAGACGCGCACGGTTCAGGTCCGTGTGCCGTAAGGTGTGGAGGTTCGAGTCCTCTTCTGGGCACCATCAGATAAGACTAACCCTGTGTTTGTGCAGGGTTTTTTTTGCATCAAAACATCTATACCAAAGACTATACCTAACAACCTTCAACTACCTCCTGCTGTTCATCTCTGCACAACACCTTGTGTTGCATCAACCCGTCGCATTTTATCACACCGGCTGCTGCGCCATTGACCCTTAATTTCCAAGGATGGGAACAGCCCAGCACACATAACAAAAACTGCCAGCAGAACCATTCTGGGTTATCAACACAGGCTCTAGCAGGATGCCCATCGGCGTAACGCCGATCTCGCGCAGCTGTTCTGCACCAGAAAACGGTGCTCGTTGCCACACACCATCAGCGGCGCCATCAATTCCGGCCACTAGCCTTTGATGAGCTTGCGGTAGAGCTCGTTGTGGGCTACGGCATGTGGCCGGGGGCCAACGATGCTCATACGGCCCTGCAACACGTTAATGAACTGGGGTAACTCATCCAGTGAGGTTTTGCGCAGAAAGCCGCCCAGCCGAGTGATACGGCTGTCGCTCTTTCTGGCCTGCGCTACGTCTGGGCCATCCTCACACACGGTCATGGAGCGGAACTTGTAGACGATGATTTCCTCTCCATTGAGGCCGTAGCGCCGTTGCTTGAATATTACCGGGCCCGGCGAGGTGAGCTTGACTGCGGTTGCTATCACGGCCATCAACGGCAGCAGCATGAGCAGGATGATACTGCCCAGCACCATGTCGCTTCCGCGCTTGACTATGCTAGTGACGTTAAGGAAAGGGGTTTCGCACACTGACACGATGGGGGTGCCGTGAATGGAGTCGAAACGGGATTGTATGAGATCGAAGATGTAGATATCCGGCACAAAATATATCGATGCCGTTGTGTCTCTTACCGCATCCAGCAGCTTGAGGATGCGAGGCTGCGCAGCCATGGGCAGGCAGATGAATATTATGTTGGTGTTGTTTTCCCGTACGTAAGCGACCAGATCAGACGCCTTGCCAAGCACAGGCGCAGGCAGATTTTCAGGGTGGCGTTCGACAATACGGTCGTCGAAGTAGCCCTTGATTTCCATGAACAGGTATGGGTCGCCAATGATCTTGCGAGCGAGCTTGCTGCCGAGATCGTTTGCACCGACGATGACGACGGAGCGCATCCCTTGGCCGACAAATATCCTTCTTAAGATGCCCATGCGAACGAGAAGATGGACAAGCAGCAAGGCAAACGGACCGGCGATAACCCACACCAGCAGCACTTGCTCTGAATATTCCACATAAAGGCCCGTGACATAGCCAGCAAAAGCAAGGACAGCAACCATAGCCACCCATCCGATGAACAAGTTGCGCGCGTGCCCGATAAGTGCGCCTCTACGCCAGGACTGATAAATATCCATCTCGTCGTAGATACGAGACAAAACTAAAATGGCGGACACGGCCAGCACCATGTACAGCCCGCTGAATGATTCGCCATGGAGAAGTACAATCACCCACAATAGCGCAAAGATAATGCTCGGATTGAGCAGGCGTCTGAGGATGGCGATGAGTGGAATATCGGTAACGGTCATTTGTTATTTACTTGAGATTGCCAGCGAATGCAGGCTAAAACTCATAGCGGCCATTGAGCATTATGCTGTTACTCTTGAACCTGCGTTGGGAGATGTTGGACTGACGCTCATCGTGCTGCATGGACAACGATAGCTGAATATCCTGCAGCGGCGTATAGGAAACTGCGGCCATCGCGCTGCGGAAGGTATCCTGCCTCCGGGGCTGCGCCGTCAGAACCAGACTGGGGTCGCCCGCATGGTCTCGCTGTTCGTAACTGAGCTTGCCCTGCAGCGCCAGCTTGGAAGTGATGGCCCATGCCGGCGTCAGGCTGACGCCGCGGTTGTCGATGAAGCTGGCGGTGGCATTACCCACGGCATTGATATCGCGCCAGACGGCGAGGGAAAGCGTGGTTTTTCCGGTAGATGCCCAGTCCAGCGTGGCGCGACCAGTGGGGCCAGTAAAGTCACGCGCGGGAATCTGGTTGTGATTGCGCTTCACCATGCCGGCCTCGAACTGCAAACGGGTCTTGCCGCTAACCCGCCAGTCGACGACTGCACTTGCTTCGTCCTGCTGGTAGCCGTTATCCACCAGGCTGCCGCCGACTAGCTGGCGGTTGGGAAACGTACCCGCAACCTGGCGGTACTGCACTCCCACACGGCTGCCGCTGGAGGCTAAGTAATCGACCCCGACCTCGGTGGCGTCCTCACTACGGTCCCGGGTGCGTTGCGCCGCGAAGCTGTTTCCGAGGTCGTAGGTTGATGCGGAAGTACGCAGCCGCCAGCTGGGATGGAATCGCCAAGCGAGGTCTGCGAATTTGCGATCCTGGGTACGGTCATTACGGACGAGTTGGTGGAGCTCCAGGAATGTGCCGAGGCTGCGCGCGTAGCTCGCACCGATGTTCCCCTCCAGGTGATTGCCGAGATGCCAGTTCCACTTGCCTGAGAAATCACGCCCGTCATTGTCCAGTATACTGAAGCGATTGAATGTGTCGCGGTTGAGTTCGAGATTGATATTGATGCGCTGAAGGCTGATCTGCTTGTCGATAATGATGCCCACGGCGGCGCGATTGATGGTGTCGCTGGTCTGTTCGCTGCCAAAGAACGCTATTGCGTCGGCCGCGCTGTTGGCTCTCAGCAGGTTGTCGTCGTAGGTGACGCCGTAGGAGACATAGGGGCGAAGGACATCGCCCTGTTCTGCTGAGGCCCAGCCAGACCAAGCCGAAAGCAGTAATGCCAGCCAAGCCGACCAGCAAGTGTTGAGAGTTTGCGCGCGCACCATCATTCCCTGCCAGATCCGCCAGTTTCCCGTGGACACCACCCAGAAGGCGTAGAGGGAGCCGCCCTTGCGAACCAAGGCATAGCCATCGCAATGAGTACCCCTAACCCAGAGTTTTTCAGTTCCATCAGTCGAGATTCAGCATCGGTGGATTCACATTCGAAGTGCAACTTCTAAAGCGTTTTGCAGACAAGGACTTGTGACTAATTGCACTTAGAGAGCCTCCCGTGAACCGTTTGCTGACTGGGTTTTGAGCAAGATCAATATC
>CAMTXD010000011.1:0-20198 GCA_947085625.1 uncultured Gallionellaceae bacterium
TGAATAAGTTTATTGAAATTATTTTGTTAAATACCCAGATGAGCGGTCAACTGGGGTTTCTAGGATTATGGGAGCGCCGACGTCCTCCCGGTGCCGGGACAAAAGTTTCACGTAGTCGGCATCTATCATAAAATTGCCGACGAGGACATCGGTGCTCCCATAATTCCTTATGAGCAAAGCCTTCACCAAGGAAACAGACCAAAGCGTTGACGAGGAAGAGCCGCAGTCAGCGCCACCACTCCCGCCCGGGCTAAAGAATTACATCACCCCTGCAGGATACCAACGCCTCAAGGACGAGCTTGATCAGCTATGGAAAATTGAGCGTCCGGCGCTGGTGCAAACCATCACCTGGGCCGCCTCCAACGGCGACCGCTCGGAAAACGGCGATTACATTTATGGCAAGAAGCGTCTGCGCGAGATAGACCGGCGCATCCGCTTCCTTTCCAAGCGCCTGGACAATGCCGCCGTGGTGGATCCGGCGCAGCGCGGATTGTGCGACCAGGTATTCTTCGGCGCGACGGTGACGGTGTGCAGGCAGGACGGCGCGGAATATATCTACAGCATCGTCGGCGTGGACGAGGCCGATGCCGGGCGTGGATTGATCAGTTGGGTCTCGCCGCTGGCACGGGCGCTGCTCAAGGCGCGTGCAGACGATGTGGTGCTGCTGCACATCCCGGACGGAGTGGAAGAGCTGGTGGTGGTGGCAGTCGCTTATCGGGAAATCATTCTTTCGGATTAGTTGGGTGGGGCGGAAGCCCCGTAGTGGCGTTCCGCTGTAGGATGGGTGGAGCGCCCGGCCTTTTGGGCGCGCAACCCATCATCGGATGCCGAATGATGGGTTGCGGTCGGCAAACTGCGCCGACCTTCACCCATCCTACGCCGCTCGTTTTTAACGCAAATTGGAATAAGATGGCCTGGAAAACAGTCAAGAACGTCGTAGTATTCGCCGCCATGCTGTATGGCGGGCTGGCGCTTGTGCTATTCCTGCTGCAGGGTCAGCTCATCTACTACCCGAACTTGCCTGGACGGGAATACCTCGCCACACCCGATCAAGCCGGTTTGTCTTACGAATCCGTCACCCTCTCCACGCCGGATGGTGTCAAGCTCGACGCGTGGTTCGTGCTCGCGCCCGATGCGCGAGGAGTGGTGCTGTATGCCCACGGCAACGCGGGCAACATCTCGCACCGGCTGGATGCCATCAAGCTGTTCCGGGACATGGGTCTGTCGGTGTTTATTTTTGATTACCGCGGCTATGGCAAGAGCACGGGCGCGCCCTCCGAGGAAGGCACCTACCTGGATGCCGAATCTGCCTGGCAGTACCTCACCCAAACACGGGGTATCGCCCCCGCGCGCATCGTGCTGTTTGGCGAATCGCTGGGCGCCGCAATCGCCGCGCATGTGGCCGCACAACACCAACCGGGCGCATTGGTGCTGGCATCCGGTTTCACCTCCGTTCCCGACCTGGCCGCCGACCTCTATCCCTTCCTCCCTGCGCGCTGGCTTGCGCGTTTCCGCTATGACACCCGGCGCACTCTGCAAGACGTGCGCGCGCCGGTTTTGGTGGCGCACAGCCGCGAGGACGAAATCATCCCCTATAAACACGGCGTGGCGCTCTACGCCGCCGTGCAAGGGCCGCGCCAGTTTCTCGACTTGCGCGGCGGCCACAACGATTTGTTTTTCGCCAACTCGGATGTGTTCGCGCAGGGGGTTGGGGATTTTGTGCAGCGGCATCTGGCGCAGTCCAACCAGCCCTTGCGGAAACAATGAGTGCATAGCAAACCTAGCTCGGATTAACCGAGTGCCGGGAATAATCCGCGCATGCCGCCGGCAATAAATTCCACCGCGATGGCGGCGAGTATCAGGCCCATCAGCCGGGTAAATACATCTATGCCTATCTTGCCCAAACGCCGCTCCACCCAAGGCGCGACCAGAAAGGTTAGCCAGACGGTCACGCTGAGTAAAATGATTATGAGGCTCATGATCAAATAGTGCTCGATGCCGTGTGCCTTGTGCGCTTCCAGAATCACCGCGCTGATGGAGCCGGGGCCGGCCAGCAAGGGGGTGGATAGAGGCACGATGGCATGTATAGCGCCTGCTTCGCCGTCAGTGCTGTCATCCTTGGCTCGGACGGATTGGTAGAGATTGCCATTCAGCATTTTGATGGCCAGCAACATCAGCAGGATGCCGCCCGCCACGCGAAATGAGTTGATGCTGATGCCGAAAAATGCCAGCAGTGGCTGGCCTGCCAGCAGCGCGACCAGCAAAATGGCGCACACGGTCAGCGAGGCGAGGCGGCCGACATGGGCGCGCTTTTGCGCGGTCATGCCGACGGTGAACAGGATGATGACAGGAATAATCCCGATCGGATCGAGGATCGCGAACAGGCTGATAAAAATCTTGGTGTATTCGGTGAAGTCCAGCATGGCGCTCCGTCCTGAAATTTAAAATAATCGGTGAGGCAAGTTAGTCCATTTTCACTTCAAATGGAAAATAATTCGTAGGTCGGGCTCTGATGAAACTACTAGCCATTCCACTAAGCACGATAAAACTGTGCAAGTGGCTGGTTATGCCAGACAGCTTATCCGGCGGGCAGAGCCCGCCCTACAAAATAATATTTTCCCGCTCTCCTTGAGGGGGAAGGGATAATCATTATTCCACCTCAGTGGAAGTTTTGATAGGCACGGCCTCGCCTTGAGTAACCATTTTAATCCGTTCCAGCACCGCCGCGAAGAAGGCATCAGTGCCATGCAGTTGCGGCAGGAGTTGCAGGCACTCGCCTGCTTCCAGCGGGATTTTCTGTTGCGCCAAAATTTCTCCGGCGGGACGCAATATGAATTCCGGGTGCGCGGCAAGAAATGTATCTACGATGGCGCGGTTTTCTTCGGGCAGAAAGCTGCAAGTGGCATACACCAGCCGCCCGCCGGGTTTGAGCAGTTTGCTGGCGGCAATCAGTATCGCGGTTTGCTTGTGCTTTACCTCGATCAGGCTTTGCGGCGACTGGCGAAACTTGATGTCCGGGCTGCGGCGCAGCGTGCCCAGCCCGCTGCATGGTGAGTCTACCAATACACGGTCAATTTTTCCGGCCAGACGTTTTACCTTGCTGTCGTTTTCGTGCGCGATAAGTTGCGGGTTCAGGTTGGAAAGTCCCGATCTCTTCAAACGCGGCTTGAGATTGGCCAGGCGTTTTTCGGAGATGTCGAAAGCATACAGTCTGCCGCAGCTGTTCATCATCGCGCCCAGCATCAATGTCTTGCCACCTGCGCCGGCGCAAAAATCTACGACCATTTCATTGCGCCTGGGTGCGAGCAGATAGCCGAGCAACTGGCTGCCTTCGTCCTGTATTTCTATTTTCCCACTGAGGAACAAAGGATGGCGGGTTAGTGCGGGCTTGTCCTTGAGGCGGATGCCGATGGGGGAATAGGGGGTGGCTTGCGCATCCATGCCTTCCGCTTGCAAGGCGTGCAGCACTTCGTCGCGCGTGGCGAGCAGGGTGTTGACGCGCAAATCCAGTGCGGCGGGTTGCTGCATGGAACGGCCCAGTGTGAGGATGTCTGCATCGGTCATGCTGCTTTGCAGTTGCTCGATCAGCCATTGCGGCAGTTCGGCCTGCACCGATAAAGGCTGTTCAGCCAGGTTGATGGCTTTTACTTTCCCCAACCATTCGGCTTCGGTGGCTTTCAGCAGCGGTGTAATTTCGCGCAGGTTGTAGCCGCCGAATTTTATCCAGTAGGCCAGTGCCATGCGGCGCGGCGTGGACTGGTCAGCGCAGGCATGTTCCAGAAACAAGCGGTGGCGCAGTACGCCGAACACGGTTTCCGCCACCAGCGCGCGTTCGTTGGAGCCGATGCGCTCCTGCTGAAAAAAATAACGCAGCGAAGTGTCGGCAGGATGTTCCAGCGGCAGGATGGTGCGCAGGGCTTGCACAACCAAGTCCAGGCGGTATTCAGTCAGTAGCATATTAGTATTCCGGTGAGGTGAGGATAAGTGCAGCTATGCAAAGGGCACCCCTAAAGAGCCGCAATTACGGCTCAAAATTAATTTTGGTTAATACTTGCGTGAGATTGCCGCCGTCTGCCTCGGTGATGACCATTTTGTATGGAAAATTGGCATGTTCTGCCGCCAGCCAGATTTCAGTCTGCTTTTTGCCGGCTAGCAGCGGGGTAATCAGGTGGGTGGCCTGGAACGTGCCGAGCGGAACCGTCACGCTCTGCTTGGTGGTGACGCGGTAACTGTAATCGTCCACCTTGCTGCCGTTGGTCATGTTGAAGCTGAGCGTGGATGCGTTTTTCAGTTCAGCAAACATGAATTGGTACATCACGCTTAACCGGTCTTGCGTCCCCGCAGATAGCGGCAGTGTGCGCTGCCCGGCGCGGTCGGTCAGGGTAATGCGGTTTGCGCTCCAGTCGAAATCGGCGCGCGCATTGCGCTTGGTGTCGAGCTCGCGTTCATGGATGAAGGTGACCGGACGCAGCCCCTGCGCTGTCAGCATCCCTGCACTGGTGATGTGGACGGTTTCGGCTTTAATCAGGGCGAGCAGGCCGACCGCGCGGCTTATGCTGTCAATATGGTAGCCGTCGCGGGTGCGGGTGTAGGTTTCCGTG
This sequence comes from uncultured Gallionellaceae bacterium, assembly GCA_947085625.1. Lineage (GTDB taxonomy): Bacteria > Pseudomonadota > Gammaproteobacteria > Burkholderiales > Gallionellaceae > Nitrotoga. The sequence continues at coordinate 4,602 of CAMTXD010000011.1, forward strand.
ATGGTGGCGACCATGATACTGCCCTTGAATACATCATAATTGGCTTGAATACGGCTGGGAGATTCCGCGGCGAAAAGCGGCTGCGCGATGCCGCATAACAGCAGCCAGACAGCTAGGTGCAGAATTCGCATATCTTATTCCAGTCCCGGCGCGATAAGCGCGCAACCGGGCTGTTCGAGGCGCTGCAGCAGCACCCGGCCATCCGCAGATAGACTGAGGTGGCTGTTGCAGAACCAGCGTATAGCCTGCTGGTAAATTCGATGCTCCTGATGTAGCACGCGTGCCGCCAGAGTTTCCTTGGTGTCGTGCCTGAGCACCGGCACGGCGGCCTGGATGATGATGGGGCCGTGGTCGAGATCGTCGGTGACGAAATGCACGGTGCAGCCGTGGATTTTCACGCCGTCGTGCAGCGCGCGCGCATGGGTGTCGAGTCCACTGTAGGCGGGCAGCAGCGAGGGGTGGATATTCATCAACTTGCCCCGGTAGCGCGCCACAAACTGCGGGGTGAGGATGCGCATGAAGCCGGCTAGTACGATGAGGTCGGGCTGGTAGCGGTCTATGGCGGCGGCCAGCGCGGCGTCGAATGATGCGCGGTCTGGATGGTCGCGGTGCGCCACGACCTCTGCCGCAATGCCGTGTTGTCTGGCGATTGCCAATCCTGTGGCATCGGCGCGGTTGCTGATGACTGCGGCCACCTTGCACGGCAGTTTCGCCTGCAACAGTGCCTCCAGGTTGCTGCCGCGACCGGAGATCAGGATGACGATAGACTTCATCGTGGAGCTAAGGGGCGCGCCGCTTTTAGCGTCCCGCTTGAGCGCAGGGTTAGAGCGCACGATTATACCCACAGTGGGAAAGCTGCAATATACGGAGTAACGGGTAGTTTTCTGAGATTGCGCTACTGCGAGCCACGCCACACTCAATGACCTTTGAGCGAACCTCAAAAACAAACTCATCAATTGAAAAAATTTGTCCACCCGCGATAAGGTCTCTGCCTTTGGGGTGTGATGGGAAAACTGCAATTTGGCGTAATGGAGTTTCTGGAGATAACCAAGAGAATATTTCAGTGAAAATAAGCTTCCTTGCGGACTGAAATTTTTTCGAATATCTGGTTTCGCGCATTTCCCACGAGTGAGCATCAACCGATGGCTCGTAATGAACAAGGTCTTTGGTGTGAGGGTTGTAGCCGATGACATCAAGTTCCATTTCCCAGCCACCATGCTTTAACCTCCCGACTTTTATATTTCGGCGAACCAAGCACCCTTGCCAGTCAAGGTATTCGATGATGAGTGTTTCAAGGTGCGACATTTGTGCGCTCTAACATTGATTTAGCCAACTTGGGTTTGCGCCTCATTGCCTGTCCGTGCCTGAATTGTGCCGATAGCCCACACGGTTTCCCCGGCGGCGACAAGTTGTTTGAGTGCGGTAGTGGCATCATTCTTGTCCACGATGACCACCATGCCGATGCCGCAGTTGAAAGTGCGGAACATTTCCTGCTGCGCGACGTTGCCCTGTTCGCGCAGCCAGTCAAATAATTTTGGTGTATGCCAGGTCGTGCTGTCGAGTTTGGCCACCACATTTTGCGGCAGTACGCGTGGCACATTTTCCAGTAGGCCGCCGCCGGTGATGTGCGCCATGCCTTTGATTTTAATTTTTTGCATCAGCGCCAGCAGCGGCTTCACGTAAATGCGCGTGGGTGCCATGATGCAATCGGCCAGCGTACGCTCGTCATCAAATCTGGCGTTGAGGTCGGGCTGGCTGCGTTCGATAATTTTGCGCACCAGCGAATAACCGTTGGAATGTGCGCCGTTGGAGGCCAGCCCCAGCACTGTGTCGCCGGGGCAGATATTACTGCCAGTGATGATGTCGGCTTTCTCCACCACGCCCACGGCGAAACCGGCCAGGTCATATTCGCCCACCGGATACATGCCCGGCATCTCGGCGGTCTCGCCGCCTATCAGTGCGCAGCCGGCCTGTTCGCAGCCGTACGCGATACCCTTGATGACTTCGGTGGCGGCATCCACATCCAGCTTGCCGCAGGCAAAATAATCGAGAAAGAACAGCGGCTCCGCGCCCTGCACCAGAATGTCGTTGACGCTCATGCCGACCAGGTCTATGCCCACGGTATCATGGCGATTCAGCTCAAATGCCAGCTTCAATTTCGTGCCCACGCCATCGGTGCCGGACACCAGCACTGGCTCGCGGTATTTTTTGGAAATCTCGACCAGCCCGCCAAAGCCGCCGATACCGCTCAATACTTCCGGGCGCATGGTACGTTTGGCAAACGGCTTGATGTTCTCCACCAGGCGATCGCCGGCATCTATGTCCACGCCAGCGTCCCGATAGGAGAGGGGGCTGGTATGATTGGTATGATCGGGCTGGGGTTTGCTCAAGTTGAATTCTCGCTTTCTTCAGGATACAGTGCAGGCCGTTCTGGTTAACGTGTTTATTTTATAGGCCTATGAATAATTTTTGGTGATGCGCACCACTAGCCGCACCCCCCTTTTACAAAGGGGGGGATGAATCGGTATCTGTCTGCAAGCTGAAGATTGTTCATGGACATAATTTTTAATTAACGGATTTTACCCCAAATGACCACACAACGCTTAGCCGCACTGCAATGGTTGGCGATTGCCATAGTGACCGCCTGGTTGTTATACCTGCTCGGCCCCATCCTCACGCCGTTCGTGGCGGCGGCCATACTCGCCTACATCTGCGACCCGTGGGTGGGCAGGCTGTGCAAGTGGAAACTGCCGCGTGCGCTGGCCACGCTGCTGGTGATGCTTGCGCTGATAAGCCTGTTCACGCTGCTGATATTGATTATGCTGCCCTTGCTGGCCAAGGAAGCCAACAATTTAATGACGCGCCTGCCGGAGTTGCTCGATGCTGCCCGCCTGAAATTGCTGCCTTATGTGCAGGACCACTTCGGCATCACGCTGCAATGGGACAACGCGACGCTGAAAAATCTGCTGCTGAGCCACTGGCAGAGCGCTGGCGGCGCCGCTGCTAAAGTGCTGCCGTGGCTGGGCGGCGGTGGCGCGGCGCTGTTGGGGATGGTGATGAATGTGGTATTGATCCCGTTGGTGCTGTTCTACCTGTTGCGCGATTGGCCGCAGTTGCTGGCGCGCATAGCGCAGGTGATCCCGCGCCGCCAACACGCCAAAGTGCAGGAGATCGCCGGGGAAGTGGACAGCGTACTGGGCGAATTTCTGCGCGGGCAGATGGCCGTGATGCTGCTGATGAGTGCGTTCTATGTGCTCGGTTTGTGGCTGGCCGGCCTGGAATTCGCGTTGCCCATAGGCGTGGTGGCGGGAATGCTGGTGTTCGTGCCCTATCTCGGCATGATTGCCGGCCTGGCGCTGGCCACGCTGGCCGCGTTCACGCAGTTTGACCAATTTAGCAGCGTGCTGCTGGTGTGGGCGGTATTCGTCACGGGGCAATTGCTGGAGGGATTTCTGGTCACGCCGTGGCTGGTGGGCAAGCGCATCGGCCTGCATCCGCTGGCGGTAATTTTTGTATTGCTGGCCTTCGGTCAGTTGTTCGGCTTCTTCGGCGTGCTGCTTGCCCTGCCCGTGTCGGCCGCACTGCTGGTGGGGTTGCGCCATGCCGAGCGCTGGTATCTGTCCAGCGCACTGTACCGTAACTGATTTGCATGACACAGTTGCTGCTTAACATTGCGCCGGACTGGGTGCCCACGCTGGATAATTTTGTTGTGGGACGCAATGTTGAACTGCTGTCGGCCTTGCGCCATGCCTTGGCAGGGACGGCGAAAGAACGGTTTTTTGCCCTGTGGGGCGAGGCTGGCAGCGGCAAGAGCCATCTGCTGCGGGCAGCGGTGGAACAAGCGCATGCGCAGGGATGGTCGGCAGTCTATGCGCACGCTGCTGTGCCAGAATTTGCCCAGCTGGTGGCGGTGGACGATGTGGAAACGCTGGAGAGTTCCGCACAAATTGCGCTGTTCGCTCTCTACAACCGCCTGCGCGAAAGCGGCGGCATATTGCTGGTGAGCGCCGCTGCTGCGCCCGCCCATTTGAAATTGCGTGACGACCTGCGCACGCGGCTGGGCTGGGGATTGGTGTATCAAGTGCAGGCGCTGAATGATGCGGAAAAGGCGCAGGCATTGGAACGACATGCCCAGGCACGCGGGCTTATCCTGCCGCAGGAGGTGACGCAATACCTGTTGCGCCACGGGCGGCGCGACCTGCCCTCGCTGCTCGCTTTGCTGGATGCGCTGGACGCGCATTGCCTGCGCTTGCAGCGCGCGCCCTCGGTGCCGCTGCTGAAAGAAGTGATGCAAAATGGGCACCTCTAAAAATCCAGATTTCATCCCAACTGCTGCGTTGCGGAAAAAATTTCTTGCTTACATATCAAACATATGCGGCGCTGCAAAACGAAGTTTCAGTGTAGGGTAACCTTTAGGTTGGCCGGAACTAAAATTTTTTCCGCGCCTTGCATTTGGGCGAACTCTGAATTTTTAGAGGCACCCAAATTTCAATGAGGAGCCGGTGTGAATTTAGCGCTATTTGATTTAGATAATACCTTGCTCGACGGCGACAGTGACTTCGAGTGGGCGCAGTTTCTCATCGAACAGGGCGTGCTCGACCGCGAACTATTCGAGGCTAAGAACCTGACCTTTTATGAGCAGTACAAGGCGGGCACGCTGGATATCCATGAATTCCTCGACTTCCAGTTAAAGCCCCTGTCGCGCCATGCACGCAAAATGTTGGATGCCTGGCACGAGAAATTTATGCGGCAGAAAGTGCGCGGCATGATGACCGCGCCCGCGCAGGAGCTGGTGGCGCGGCACCGTGCGGCGGGCGATGTGTGCGTCATTATCACGGCTACTAATAGTTTTGTTACCGCGCCGATCGCGCGCGCATTCGGTGTGGAACATCTGATCGCCACCGAGCCGGAACAGAAGGATGGCGAATTCACCGGTCGCGTGGCCGATGTGCCGTGCTTCCGCGAGGGCAAGGTCATCCGCCTGGAAAGCTGGATGGCGCAACGCGGCTGGAACTGGCACAGTTTTGCCGATAGCTGCTTTTACAGCGATTCGCTGAACGACCTGCCGCTGCTGGCTAAAGTGAAAAATCCGGTGGCGGTTGATCCCGATGCCACGCTGCGCGCCCACGCCGGGCAACAAGGTTGGCGGATTATTAGCTTGCGTTGAGGGGCGGTGGCGGCACTATAATGTTTACGTTTCCGCCGTGTTCGGGTTAAGGGCATCTCTAAAGATCTATATTTAAGAGGTACCCTATTGTTGCAGTTTGCCAATGGTCCGCTATTGCACGGTGCAGTGCAGGACATGCTGACGCGCGCCCATCTGGAGGCTCTGTATCAATGCCCGCTGCGCGAGCTGGCCGTGGCGGGGGAACGCTGCTTCGTCCCCGGTGTATAATGCACAGTTCTGTGATGTCCGCCATAAAACAACCCCCCAATAGATGATAAAAAAACTATTCAAACGCATCTTCCGCCAATCTGACCAAACACGGTCGGTGGGCAACTGCCACATTATTCCCTTTGACGTGCATGGCGTCGGCCATGTAGGCATCAGTCATGCCGCGCGCCGGGTTACCGATGGTTTGCAGGCGGCTGGTTTCTCAGCTTTTGTGGTGGGTGGCGCGGTGCGCGATCTGTTGCTCAACCGTCACCCCAAGGATTTCGACATTGCCACGGATGCCACGCCGGAAGAAGTGCGCCGCGTGTTCCGCCGTTCGCGCATCATCGGGCGGCGCTTTCGTCTGGTGCATGTCATGTTCGGCGAGGATACGGTCGAAGTGTCTACTTTCCGTCGCATGATAGAAGTGGAGGAGGCCGAGACCGATGAACACGGACGCCTGTTGCGCGACAACGAATTCGGCGACCAGGAGCAGGATGCGGCGCGGCGTGACTTCACCGCCAACGCGCTGTTCTATGACCCGGCCACGCAGGAAATTCACGACTACCACAACGGCTATGCCGACATCCGCGCCAACACTCTGCGCATGATCGGCGACCCGGACGTGCGTTACCGCGAAGACCCGGTGCGCATGTTGCGCGCGGTGCGCCTGTCGGCCAAGCTCGGCATGCATCTGGATGAGGCGACCGCCGCGCCCATCGCCAGCATGAAAGACCTGCTGGCCAACGTGCCACAAGCGCGCCTGCTGGACGAGATGCTCAAGCTGCTGCTGTCCGGACATGCGCTGGAGTGCGTCATGAAACTGCGCGCAATGGATTTGCATCACGGCCTGTTGCCGATGCTGGACGTGATCCTGGAACAGCCGCTGGGCGAGAAATTCGTCATGCTGGCGTTGAAAAATACTGACCAGCGCATCCGCGAAGAAAAATCCGTATCGCCCGCTTTCCTGTTTGCGGCACTGTTGTGGCACGAAGTTCTGGCGGCCTGGAAAACGCATGAAGAAGCAGGCGAGCGGCCGGTCGCGGCACTGCACGACGCAATGGACGAGGTGCTCGACCGGCAGCGGGCGCAGCTCGCCATTCCGCGCCGCTATGATGCGGTGATGAAAGAATTGTGGTTGCTGCAACCGCGCTTCGAGCAGCGCGGCGGACAGCGCCCGCTGCGCCTGCTGTCCCAGCCGCGTTTCCGCGCGGCATATGATTTCTTATTGTTGCGTTGCGAGAGCGGCGAAGTGGACACGCAACTGGGCTTGTGGTGGGATGAATTTCAGGATGCCACAGACGAGCGCCGCGCCGAAATGCTGGTGCAGGATGAAGCGCCCAAGAAGCGGCGTCGGCGCAAAAAAACGGGCGCGGCCGTTCAGCCAGACACACCAGTTCAGGCAGAGTTGCCGATAGAATGAAGGGGATACTTGTAGGTCGGGCTACGCCCGCCATGTCGGGCATAGCCCGACCTACGCTGGGATCGCGGACGTCCCGTCCGCATGCGGACGGGACGTCCGCGATCCAATTGCTGAATTTAGCATAAATGACCATGCACACGGTTTTTATTGGCCTGGGCAGCAACCTGTCCGAGCCGCGCGACCAGGTATTACGCGGCTTGCAGGCGCTGAGTGGTTTACCGCACACCAAGATGTTGGCGCATTCTTCCTTGTACCGCAGCGCGCCGATAGACTATCTGCAACAGCCGGATTTCATCAACGCCGTGGCAAAACTGGCAACGGCATTAAGCCCGCACGCCTTGCTGGACGCGCTGCTGGAACTGGAACGCGAGTGCGGACGCACGCGCGAATTCCGCAACGCGCCGCGCACTCTGGATTTGGACGTGCTGCTGTATGATGAGATGCAACACCATGAACACGGCCTGACCATTCCGCATGCGCAAATGCACAAACGTGCATTTGTATTGCACCCCTTGCTGGAAATCGCGCCGGATTGCGTGATCCCGGGAGTAGGCGCAGCAGCGGCAGCGTTGCGAGAATGTGCGAACCAGCAGTTGGAGAAAATCGCTGATGTTGTTTGACAAGTACAGATATGTGGTCGTGGAAGGGCCGATCGGGGTGGGTAAAACCAGCCTGACGCGCCGTCTGGCCAAGCATTCTGGGGCCACGGCGCTGTTGGAAAAACCGGAAGAAAACCCTTTCCTGACGCACTTTTATCAAGACCCCGCGCGCCACGCCTTGCCCACCCAGTTGTTTTTCCTGTTTCAGCGTATCAACGAAGTACGCGATCTGGTCCAGATGGATTTGTTCCGCACCAGCTCGGTGGCCGATTACTTGTTCGACAAAGACGCGCTGTTTGCCCGCCTGAATCTGAGCGACGATGAGTTTGCGCTATACCAGAATATTTACCGCAACCTGGCGCCGCAAGCGCCGCCGCCGGACCTGGTGATATACCTGCAAGCCTCGCCAGAAACTTTAATCGAGCGCGTGCGCCGCCGTGCCATTGCCTACGAGCGGCAGATTGCAGATTCCTATTTGATGCGTTTGTCACAGGCCTATAGCGATTTCTTTTATCATTACGACGCGGCGCCGGTGCTTATCGTGAACAGTGAAAATTTGAATTTTGTGGATAATGACGAGGATTTTTCATTATTGCTGCAACGCATAGAAGGCATGCGCGGGGCGAGGGAATTTTTCAGTATGGGAGTGTGACTGGGAGCGCCGACGTCCTCGTCGGCAAGGAATGACAAATGCCGACTACGTGAAACTTTTGTCCCGGCACCGGGAGGACGTCGGCGCTCCCAAGCAGCGTGGCTTATTAGCTTCATCAGAAATTTTGGTTTTCAGAGGCATTCATGATGAGAACGACATTAACAACATTGCAGGCCATGCGCAGCAAAGGCGAAAAAATCGCCGTGCTGACCTGCTACGACGCCAGCTTCGCGGCGCTGCTGGAAGCCAATGGCGTAGATATTTTATTGGTCGGCGATTCGCTCGGCATGGTGTTGCAGGGACACGAGACCACGTTGCCGGTCACGCTGGACGACATGGTCTATCACACCGCCTGCGTTGCACGTGGTTCGAAGCAGGCTTTCATTATCAGCGACATGCCGTTCGGCACGTTCCAGGTCAGCCCGCAGGAAGCCTTTGCCCATGCCGCGCCGTTAATGGTGGCGGGCGCGCAGATGGTCAAGCTGGAGGGCGGCGCATCCATGGTTGAAACGGTGCGATTCCTCACCGAGCGCGGCATCCCGGTATGCGGCCATATCGGACTCACGCCACAATCGGTACACCAGATGGGCGGTTATCGCGTGCAGGGAAAAGAATCCGCCGCCGCGCAACAATTATTGCAGGATGCAGTGGCGCTCGAACAGGCCGGCGCGGGCATGATCGTGCTGGAAGCCATCCCCGCGCTGCTGGCCGCCGAGATCACCGCTGCACTTTCCATTCCCACCATCGGCATCGGCGCGGGTGCGGATTGTTCCGGCCAGGTGCTGGTGCTGCACGACATACTGGACGTCTACCCGGGCAAGAAGGCGCGCTTTGTGAAGAATTATATGCGGGGCTCGACTTCCATCGCCGATGCAGTAGCGCGCTACGTGCGCGAAGTGAAAGCGGGGGAGTTTCCTGGTGCGGAACATAGCTTCTGAATGCTGGGGCAAACTGCCTAGCTTATCAATGTAGCCAGATGCAGTCCGCATACTTGCAAAATATATCCAAACCAGTATACTTCACCTCATGAAGCCCGTTCGATTTCTTGGCGACTCGTTAAAACGAGTGCGTGAATTTCCAGCGGGCGCAATGCATGAAGCAGGCTACCAGCTCGATAAGGTGCAACGCGGCAAACAGCCGGACGACTTCAAAATCTACACAGCGCGTATTTCAGATGCAGTCTATGTGCTGCATGCCTTCCAGAAGAAAACGCAGACGACATCAAAACACGACATTGAAATTGCCAAGCAAGGATATACCGAACTGATGGGAGGTCAGAAATGAGTAAACCAAAAATCGAAAGCTATGCCAGCGTGTGGGACGCCCTGGCAGATACACCAGAGGAAGCGGCGAACCTGCGCGCGCGCGCAGAGCTCATGCAACAGATCGCAGCCATAGTCGAGGAGAACGGCTGGACGCAAGTCGAGGCTGCAAATCAATGTGGCGTGACCCAACCGCGCATGAATGATCTTTTGCGTGGCCGCGTGTCGCGCTTCTCGCTCGATGCGTTGGTGAACATTGCTACTGCAATTGGCCGCCGGGTACATGTCGAACTGGAAGTTGCTTAACGACTAATCAAAGGCACCGTTCGTTTTAGGAAACCGACTGATGAAATTTGAATGGGACGAAGACAAAGCTGCCGCCAATCTGCGCAAGCACGGTGTATCGTTTGCTGAAGCATCCACCGCATTTGCAGATGATTTGTCGATTACTGGCAATGATCCGGATCACTCGCGAGGGGAGCATCGTTTCGTCACTTTTGGCGTATCATCTGCCGGACTGTTATTGGTTGTCTCTCATGTAGAACGCACCGGGCATATCCGTATCATCAGTGCAAGACCTGCAACACGAATTGAAAGGAAACTTTATGAAGAAGCTTGAGAAAACCGTTGAAGAATTGCGCCCTGAATATCGCCGCGAAGATTTCGGCAAAATGACGCGCGGAAAATATGCAAAACAAGTCAAAGCCGCATCGAATGTAGTCGTGCTCACGCCTCAGGTGGCCAAGGCATTCCCCAATGGCGCGGCCGTCAATCAGGCGCTGCTTGGGTTGCTGGAAATTGCCAAGTCAGCCAATGTGAAACCCCGCGTAACTCGCAAGTAGCGGAGGTGCCACAGTCAACACCATCGGGCCTTACGTCGGCCAGCGCAGCGGCTGCGTTGAGGAAGACATTGAAGGTGAAATTGCTGGGAGTTTGAAAAGAAAACCGTGGTGCGTCCCCGGTATTCGATGATCCGCTAGGAGGAGCTTTGTACGACCAAATGCTTATTTTGTTGACAGCCCATTGGTTGGAAATCAAAGAGTTTTCTAATTCCGTTTTTTTTCATCGATTGCTGGTTCTTTAGCAGGCGCCTTCGCAGGCGCATATGGCGCGCAGCGGATTGCTGAGAAGGCTAAATACAGAGATCAATTGCTTGCAGAGATACGAAGCACAAATACAGCAATTATGTTGGCCTTTGGTATCTGTAACTCACTACTGTCAATGAAAGAGCAACATGTAAAATCTTTGAAGGAGGATTTTGATACACAAAAGACAGCTTTTCTTGATTATCAGAATAAGCGCAAGTTAGGTTTAATCGGCGAAGATGAAATGTTTCATTATAAGGCTGATTTCGAGACACTTTCCCTGCCACCCCTTCCAGTAGATATTCTGCAAAAACAGATTTTTGAAAAATTATCACTTGTGGGGCGTCCGATCAGCTTATCAACAACGTTAACTCAAACAGTGCATACATTGAGCACAGCGCTTGAAAAGCGTAATCAGCAGATTGAAATTTATAAGAAAAATAATGGTGCTACTACAGCAGAATATTTTGGCCTTCCAGTGGCTGGACAGATTAATGAAATATATCCATCTTTGATTAAAATCATCTACGAACATACAGATGATGGGATATTTTTCAGCCAACTTCTTTGCCATGATTTGATTGAACACGGCAATCAGGTTGTCGAACAATTTAATAAAAATTTTAAAAAAGGTGCGCCAGCAATTAGCAAAACTGATTTTAGTAAATCTGAAAAATTGGGCCTTATGCCAAGCGCCGATAATTATGCTGATTGGAATAAGATGTTTGCCAAAATCCCAATAAAAGTAAGCAAATAACTCTAATCTATTTTCGATCATTGATATGATCGTATGGTGTCCTGAAAGCCTATTTTGTGCTGCCAGCCCGCCTTGCTTCAATTCTGAATGTTTGTTTTGACGACCAATATATGCAAATCATTTCCACCAACCCCGACTTGCGCGCACGCCTGCGCAGCGAAACCGCCATCGCATTCGTGCCGACCATGGGCAATCTGCATGAGGGGCACCTCAATCTGATGCGTCTTGCACGCGACCATGGCGCATGCGTAGTGGCGAGCATCTTCGTCAACCCGCTGCAATTCGGCCCCAGCGAGGATTTTGACCGCTACCCGCGCACGCTGGAAGCGGATTGCGACCAGCTACAAGGATTGGTGGACGTGGTGTTCGCACCATCGGTCAACGAGATGTATCCCGCGCAGCAAACGGTGTTCGTCGAGCCGCCGACTATCGCCAATGAGCTGGATGGCGCATCCCGTCCCGGACATTTTCGCGGCATGGCGACGGTGGTGCTGAAGCTGTTGAACATCGTGCAGCCGCATACCGCGCTGTTTGGTAAGAAGGATTATCAGCAACTGCATATCATTCGCCGGATGGTCGCGCAGTTGAACCTGCCGGTAAATATCATCGGCTGCGAGACGGTTCGTGCAGAGGACGGCCTGGCGTTGAGTTCGCGCAATCAGTATTTGAGTTCGGATGAGCGAACCGAAGCGGCTTTCCTGTATCAAACTCTGGTCGGGATGCGTAAGGCTATATGGGACGGCGCGCGGAATTTTTCAGGGCTGGAGCAAGAAGTGTCACAGGCGCTTGCCGCACGGGGCTGGAAGGTAGATTATGTGGCTGTGCGCAACCAGGCCGACTTGTCCCAGTCCGACCTGAGTGAGGCGGATCTGGTTATCCTGGCAGCAGCGCGGCTGGGTGCAACCCGGTTAATTGATAATATGGAAGTTTGTCTTAAGGGCGGCGCGCTTATATAATGCGCGTCCTTGTTCTCCTGCGGGGGTAACGCTATGCAAAGAACCATGCTTAAGTCCAAATTGCACCGGGTGCGCGTGACGCACTCGGAGTTGCATTACGAAGGTTCGTGCGCGATTGACGAGGTGTTGCTGGATGCCGCTGACATCCGCGAATACCAGCAGATTGATATTTACAACGTCACCAACGGTGAGCGCTTCACCACCTACGCTATCTGCGCACAACGCGGCTCTGGCGTCATCTCGGTGAATGGCGCAGCGGCGCATAAAGCCGATCCGGGTGATATTTTGATTATCGCCACCTACGCCGTGTATTCCGAACTGGAATTGCAAAAATTCCATCCGCAACTCGTCTATGTGGACGAGCGCAACCGCATTGTCGCCCAGCGCGACCATATTCTGGTGCAAGCGGCCTAGCTGTCTAATGCTCGAAAAAAAGCCCCGCCTGAGCGGGGCTTTTGCTTGGAATAAAAATGTTTACTATATGCGTTTAGCCAATTCAGCGGCTTTGCCTATATAGCTTTCCGGCGTCAACGCAACCAGCCGCAGTTTTTCCGCTTCTGGAATATCCAGCGTCTGGATAAATGCACGCAAGCTTTCGCGGTTGATGCCGCCCTTGCCGCGCGTCAGGTCTTTTAATTTGTCGTAAGCGTTCGCTATGTGGTAGCGGCGCATCACAGTCTGGATCGGTTCGGCCAGCACTTCCCAGCTATTATTTAAATCTTCCGCCAGCCGTTGCGGATTGGCTTCCAGCTTATGCAGTCCTTTCAGGCAGGATTCGTATGCCAGCAGGGTGTAGCCCAGCGCCACGCCCATGTTGCGCAGCACAGTGGAATCGGTCAGGTCGCGCTGCCAGCGTGAGATTGGCAGTTTTTCGGACAGGTGGCGCAGCAGGGCGTTGGCCAGGCCGAGGTTGCCTTCCGAGTTTTCAAAATCTATCGGATTAACCTTGTGCGGCATGGTGGAAGACCCCACCTCGCCCGCTATCACTTTCTGTTTGAAGTAGCCCAGCGAGATATAACCCCAGAGGTCGCGGTTGAGATCTATCAGGATGGTGTTGGCGCGCGCGTAAGCATCGAACAGTTCAGCCATGGCATCGTGCGGCTCGATCTGTGTGGTGTATGGGTTGAAGGTGATGCCGCGTCCTTCGACGAATTTTTTGGCGAATCTTTCCCAATCCACGTTCGGGTAGGCTGCCAGGTGGGCATTGTAGTTACCTACCGCGCCGTTGATCTTGCCCAGCATTTCCACCTTGGACAAGCGTGTACGCGCGTGTTGTAAACGATGCACCACGTTGGCCATTTCCTTGCCCAGTGTGCTGGGTGTAGCTGTCTGGCCGTGGGTGCGGCACAGCATGGGCAGGTCAGCCAACGCATGGGCGAGGCTGCGCAAACGTTCGATCAGCACATCCAGTGTGGGCAGCATCACCTCATCGCGTCCCGCTTGCAGCATCAATGCATGGGAGAGGTTATTGATGTCTTCCGAGGTGCAGGAAAAGTGGATGAACTCCAATACTTTTGCGGTTTCCGAATTGCCCGACAATTTGTCGCGCAGCCAGTATTCGATCGCTTTTACATCATGGTTGGTGCGCTTCTCGATGGTCTTGATTTGTTCTGCATCGGCCTCGCTGAAATTGGCGCATAACGCATCGAGCTGGGTTATGGTCGCGGCGGAGAACGGCGCAATTTCCGCGATGGGCGATTCCGCGCTCAGCGCCTTGAGCCACTCGATTTCAATCAGTACACGGTAACGGATCAAACCAAATTCGCTGAAATAACGGCGTAAGGCACCCACCTTGCCGTGGTAACGGCCATCCAGAGGGGACAGGGCAGTAAGGGCGGTCAAGGTCATGGCGATTTCTCGGGTAAATGGGGGCAGGCGCTATTTTACGTGAAAGCGGCGGGATGGGTAGAGCTAGCAGCCTGTCTGGCTTAAAGAATCGAAGCGAAAAAGTGGCTGGGCGAGGACAGATTTTGACGATTTTGCAGGCCAATAGTCATTCTATTGGTCAAAAAAGCGACGAAATATGGACCGGCCAGGCGCTTTTGCAGCCGATTTCCTTTAAGTCAGACAGGCTGCTAGGTTCAAAGTAACCGGACGCTATGCGGCTTTATCGCGCAGCGTCCGGTTGACCGCAGGGTTGGATACCGGCACTCCAGTTTGATGTTAAAAGTTTTTGTTGGGAGAGCGCTGCATCATTTCCAATATTTTGGTGCGATCCGTCGCTCCGCATGGCTTTGACTTCATCGCCTCAGCGATAACACCTTGTGCAGTTCCATGGAGAACGCCAATAAACGCGACCTGCTTTTCTTTGAATCCGCCTCTTCGAGCTGCGGCAGTCATCGCCAGAAAGTGAGACTGCCAGTCCAATCCACACCACTCCGCATAGCCTGATATTTCTCCAACATCCAGCACTTGATTCGCGACTTTTCTGGATATAGGTAGGGTTTTTCGCTCTTGCTCGTTTGCAGGCTGAACGAAGGTACCGTCTGATAACACGGCTCGGCCCCAAAAACCCGAAAGTGTATCTTTCAATAGGGCATCTCTTGTGGAATCCGGTAACACTCCGCTCCAAGAAGACGCGGAAGCGAGAACAAGGAGAAACGCGATCAAATAGCGCATGGTTAAGGTGTCCAACGTAGAGCTAAGCGGGCGGCGCAGCCATCCGCTTGAGCGCCGGGTTAGACCAGCGAACCTTGCTATGGGCGTGGCAGACAAACCACAGCTGATGTTTAATAAATATGAAAACATGGAAATCTGCCCCCGATATGTACACGATAAATGCTTACAATTTATTCTTATGCTCCAATTTGTAAAATCCAAGACTTATTCGGTAGAATAAAAAAATGGTAAAGGTTGGTGAGCATGCCAGTCACAGAAAAAAATATTAGCATGCTGACCACAATCGAAAAATTTTTTATCCTACTATCTGTTATGTTTTTTCGAATTAACAAAATCGTAAAAAATAGGATGGAATATATGAAACTGTTTAGAGCTATTGCAAATATCCAATAGTTAGTTCCCACAAAATCTGAGGTTTGCCAAAATGGTTTGAATAAATCTATACCCGGAATAAGTAGTGGCCTTAAAAACTCAACAAATGCAATGACCAATCCAAGTGGAGCAATGGCAAAAAATATTATCCCTATTATGAAGCCGAGTATTAAAGATTTGACGATTAGTTTTGTCATGAGGTATTAAAAAATTCTTTCCCAGAATGACCGAGTGCCCCGGATATGAGCCTGACCGAGGCAACGCCAGGATACACAGATTGCGTTCTAACGTAAAATGAGGGGCGCCCCCCGAAAGGGAACTATGAAAAACGATGCTCTTGGCGCGTCCCGCTCGAATGCAGGGTTAGGCCGGTGAATTAGAGATAATGGTAAAACCCCCACCCAACCCCAACGCCACTTTACCCGCAAAACGTAAATCTTCCACGAACAAAAAAGCTAGCTGAAGCTCCCACCGCCCGCCTGCTATAGCCCCCGAAAA
>CAMTXD010000012.1:0-15873 GCA_947085625.1 uncultured Gallionellaceae bacterium
GATCATTTCATAAATTCGCGTGATGATCGCGCAGGATTTTGTTTGCTGTAGCACGCATAGCGGGCGTCATGTTTTGTGGAGGAGCGGTGTAGTTATTCATACACCCGACGGAACAAAACTTTGCATAGCAAACAAAAGACAAGCGAGGGCGCGCGTTAATTTATGAAATGATCGGGCTAAGTTAAGATAACTCAGCAAGCAGGAAACCACGGCGGACAGCATGGCAGAAAATAATCTAACCCCCTCCTTAGCGCAATCGCTGACGGGGTTCAATGGCAAGCAGAGCATGGGGTTGATGGTCGCCGTCGCGGCCATTGTTGCGCTGATCGCCGGGATGTGGATGTGGGGGCAAACCCCGGATTACCGCGTGCTGTACGGCAACCTTTCCGACCGCGATGGCGGGGCGATCATCGAGTCGTTGCAGCAATTAAATGTGCCATACAAGTTCGCGGAAGGCGGCGGCGCCCTGCTAGTGCCCGCCAACAAGGTACATGAAGTGCGCCTGCACTTGGCTTCGCAGGGCTTGCCCAAGGGCAGCCTGGTCGGGTTCGAATTGCTGGAAAAACAGAAATTTGGCACCAGCCAGTTCCTCGAACAGGTGAATTACCAACGCGCGCTGGAAGGCGAACTGGCGCGCTCGATGCAAACTCTGTCCGCAGTGCAAAGCGCACGCGTGCATCTGGCCATACCCAAACCCACGGTGTTCGTGAAGGAACAGCAAAAACCCGGCGCATCCGTGGTGCTGACGCTGCATCCGGGACGCACGCTGGATGCCGGGCAAATAAACGGCATCATTCACCTGATTTCGAGCAGCGTGCCGGACATGCCCGCCAAAAACGTGACTGTGTTAGACCAGAGCGGTGCGCTGCTCAACTCGACCAAGGAAAGCGGCGCCGGGCGAATGGACGCCACCCAGATCAGCTACGTACGGCAGATCGAAGAGGACTATATCAAGCGCATCGAAGCTATCATCGCGCCGCTGGTCGGCGCTCAAAATGTGCACGCGCAGATCACGGCAGACATTGATTTCGCGCAAACCGAACAGACTGCGGAAATCTTCAAACCCAACCCGACCCCGCAAGAATCTACCTTGCGCAGCCAGCAGAGCGTGGAATCGTCTAGTGGCAGCGGACAAAATACGGGCGGCATACCGGGCGCGCTGACCAACCAGCCGCCGGTACCGGCCGTAGCACCCATCGTCGCAGCAGACGCTGCGGTGGCGGCAACAGCCGTCGCGGCCAATTCCAATACGAGCAAGGAATCCACTGTCAATTATGAAGTGGACCGCACTATCCGCCACACCAAATTGCCGGTGGGCAGCATCAAACGCCTGTCGGCGGCGGTGGTGGTGAATAACCGCAAGGTCACGGACAAGGATGGCAAGGTCAGCTCTGTACCGCTCAGCGTTAGCGAGAAGGAACAGATCACTGCACTGGTGAGGGAGGCGATGGGCTTCGACGCCAATCGCGGCGACACCCTGAACGTGCTGAACAGCGCCTTTAACGAAGAAATAGAAGCCCCGCTTGCGGAAATACCTCTGTGGAAACAGCCGGAAACCATCACCCTGACGAAGGACATACTGAAGTATCTATTGATCGCGGGCATCGGGCTGTTCCTGCTGTTTGGCGTGATCCGCCCAGCGCTCAGGGATTTCACCGCCGCGTCCGCGCGGGCGGCGGAAGAAAAAAACAGCGCCCCGCAGGCCGCAGCCCATGACCGCGGCTCAGCGCAGTATGCGGCTGCACCCAATTCCTACGAAGAAAATCTGGTGGCGGCGAAACAACTGGCGCAGCAAGACCCTAAGATGGTGGCGACGGTGGTCAAGCAATGGGTGAATGGCGATGAGTGATGCGGGCATCAATAAAAGCGCAATCCTGCTCATGACCTTGGGCGAGAGCGAGGCGGCGGAAGTGCTGAAATTTCTCGAACCTAAGGAGGTGCGGAAAATCAGCGCCGCCATGGTCGCACTGAAGAATCTCTCGCGCGAGCAGATTGCCAACGTGTTAGAAGATTTCTACCGGATTGCCTCAGAAAAGACTACCCTAGGCATGGATTCCAGCGATTACATCCGCAACATGCTGACCAAGGCGCTGGGCGACGACAAGGCCGCTGGCCTGCTTGACCGCATCCTGAACGACAAGGATACCGGCGGCATAGAGAGCCTAAAATGGATGGATGCGGCAGCGGTCGCCGAGATGATCTGCAACGAGCACCCGCAGATCATCGCCACCATCCTGGTGCATTTGGAAGCGGATCATGCCGCCAGTATCATGGCTTTTCTCACCGAACGCACACGCGGCGACGTGCTGCTGCGCATCGCCACGCTGGATGGCGTGCAGCCCGTCGCGCTGCGCGAACTAAACGATGTGCTGACCAAGCTGTTGACTGGCACCGCTATCGGCAAGAAACACATCAAGGGTGGCGCGCGCACCGCAGCGGAAATCCTCAACTTCATGGGTAGCGCGCAAGAGGGCGTGCTCATCGAAACGGTGCGCAGCTACGACGCCGATCTGGCGCAGAAGATCCTGGATGAGATGTTCCTGTTCGAGAACCTGCTGGACATGGATGACCGCGGCATCCAGCTGATCCTGCGCGAGGTCCAGTCCGAATCCCTGATCGTTGCGCTCAAGGGCGCAAGCCAGGACTTGCGCGAGAAAATCCTCAAGAATATGTCGAAGCGCGCCGGCGAAATGCTGCGCGAAGACCTGGAGGCGAAAGGCCCGGTCAGACTCAGCGAAGTGGAAGCCGAACAGAAGGAAATCCTCAAGGTGGTGCGCCGCTTGGCCGACGATGGCCAGGTCACGCTAGGCGCCCAGGGAGAGGAAGCGTATGTCTGAAACAGCTATCCCCAAGGAACATCTCACTGCCTGGCAGCGCTGGGAGCTGCCCACCTTCGACATGGTAAAGGTATCCGATACACTCGCACTGCCTACCGCTGCACAGCTTGAGCAGATCCACCAGCAGGCGCACGAAGAAGGCTACCAGGCCGGTTACGCCGAAGGCCTGCAACAGGCTAGCAATGAGACGCAACGCATGGCAGGAATGCTGGGTGCGCTGGAGCAGGAATTGCAGCAGGTGGATCAGCGGATCGCACAAGACCTGCTGGACCTGGCGCTGGAAGTCGCCAAACAAATGCTACAGCAGGCGCTCAAGGTAAAACCTGAGTTGCTGCTCGGCGTGGTGCGCGAGGCTATCAGCGAGCTGCCGCATTTTAATCACAATGCCCATCTGGTGTTGCATCCCGCCGATGCGGAACTGGTGCGCGCGGGCATGGGCGAACAGCTCATCCATACAGGCTGGAAAATTTTCGAGGATGAGCAGATGGAGCGTGGCGGCTGCCGCGTGGAAACTGCACACAGCCAGATTGACGCCACGCTGGTCACACGCTGGCAGCGCGTGACTTCCTCTATCGGGCAGGACAACACTTGGCTAGAATCATGACAGCCTCTGATATTCCGGTATCCTCTGATATTCCGGTACCCCCTGTTCTTCCAACACCCCGTGGCATCCATGCTCAGCGCTGGCAAACCTATTTGCAGGACAGCCAGGAATCAGTCGCGCAGGGCAAACCCCTGCTGGTCAGCGGCCGCTTGACCCGGGTCACCGGGCTGGTGATGGAGGCGGTCGGACTGAAGATGGCGGTGGGCAGCACCTGCGTCGTCGAATTGCCCAACAACCGGGTCGAAGCCGAAGTGGTCGGTTTCTCCGGAGAAAAATTATTCCTCATGCCGGAAAACGATGTGCAGGGTCTGATGCCCGGTGCGCGCGTGGTGCCGCTGGAGACTATGGGCGCGGCGGCGTTTGGCGGCAAGCGCCAGATGCGGCGGCGCGCGGCGGACTGCGCGCGCCATCTGCCGGTGGGTAACATGTTGCTGGGCCGCGTGCTGGATGGCGGCGGACGCCCGCTAGATCAACTCGGCCCGTTGCCGGAAGAAGACACCGCGCCGCTGCAAAGCCGTCCTATCAATCCGCTGGACCGCGCGCCGATCAAGGAGGCGCTGGATGTCGGCGTACGCGCCATCAACAACCTGCTCACCGTCGGGCGCGGCCAGCGCATGGGCCTGTTCGCCGGTAGCGGCGTGGGCAAGAGCGTGCTGCTCGGCATGATGGCGCGCTACACCAGCGCCGATGTGATCGTGGTCGGAATGATAGGCGAGCGTGGCCGCGAAGTGAAGGAGTTCATCACCGACATCCTGGGCAAGGAGGGCATGGCGCGCTCGGTGGTGGTCGCCGCACCCGCCGACACCAGCCCGCTGATGAGATTACAAGGTGCTGCTTACGCCACCACCATCGCCGAATATTTCCGCGACCGGGGCAAGCATGTGCTGCTGATCATGGATTCGCTCACCCGCTACGCCATGGCGCAACGCGAAATCGCGCTGGCGATAGGCGAGCCGCCCGCCACCAAGGGCTACCCGCCGTCGGTGTTCGCCAGGCTGCCGCAACTGGTGGAACGCGCCGGCAATGGCGCGGAAGGCGGCGGCTCGATCACCGCGTTCTATACCGTGCTGACTGAAGGCGACGACCAGCAGGATCCCATCGCCGACAGCGCACGCGCAATTCTCGATGGCCACATCGTGTTGTCGCGCCGCCTGGCCGAACAAGGCCATTATCCGGCCATAGACATCGAGGCCTCGATCAGCCGCGCCATGAACCACTTGGTTTCCGAACAGCACTTCAGCCAGGTGCACCGCTTCAAGCACCTGTACGCCCATTACCAGCGCAACCACGATTTGATCAGCGTGGGCGCATATGTCAGCGGCAGCGACCCGCTGCTAGACGAAGGTATCGCGCTGTATCCGCACATGGAACACTTCCTCAAGCAGGGCATGTACGAGCGCGAAGCCTATGCCAGCGGCGTCGCCGCGTTCACCGGGCTGTTCAATAACATGCATGGAGGATCCAGGCCATGACCAAGATATTTTCCATGCAACCACTGGTGCATTTGGCGCACCAGAAAAACGATGCCGCCACGCGCAAATTCGGCCAGCTCAACCGGCAGCAACAGGCCGCGCAAACCAAGCTGGACACCTTGCTGCAATACCGCAAAGACTACCAGGTGCGCTTTCAGGAAACGGTGCAGAACGGCATGAACCAGCCCGACCTGCGTAATTTCCAGGATTTCATCAGCCGCTTAGACGAAGCCATCACGCAACAACGCAGCGCTATCGAACAGGCGAACCGCTCGGTGCAAGCGGGACGTCACGAGCTGGAAAATACACAGCGCAAAATGAAATCCTTCGACACGCTAGCGCAGCGTCACATTGCAAGCGAAAAAAAACTGGAAGCAAAATCCGAACAGCGGCTGCAGGACGAACACACCGGACGCTACGCTGCCATCACGGCTGCAGCTGCGCAAAAACGCTCCACCCATCCTACAAGTACAAATGAACCAAGCTGAATAGGTTCAAGCAGGCAAGCTGCATGACGGCTGCACTTAAAATTATTTATAGGCACTTTCTTCTATAGGAGACATCATGCAAAATCAGCCCATCTCCGCCACCCCGCCCGCAGCGGCAGCGCCATTACCTGCCTCGGCGGACAAGGACGCCGCGCAGGCGACAGAACCGTTCGGCAGCGTGCTGGCGCGCCAGCTCGCCGATGCGCCCCCGGCCAGCGGCCTGCCCGCCGACAGTGCAATACCTATCGGACTGCAAGAATCCGCGCCGGACGCAGCCAGCACGCTGCCTGCCAACATGCTGGCGGCGCTGTTGCCCGCTCCCGCGAACATGCGGAGCGCGGTTGAATCTCTGCAGCAACAACCGCTTGCAAGCGGCATACGCAGCGGCACTCGGCAAGCCGCCGCCGACCCGGCTGCGCTGCCCCTTGCGCGGGACGACATGTCCTCCTTCACCCCCGCCATTGTTACCAGCGTTCCGGCTAGGGACAGCACATTTTCCGCCGTACTGAATGCATCAGGCGGGAACACCGCAAGCACTGCGCCCTCCGCCGCTACGCAGCTCACAGCGCAAATTCCCGCGCAGGCCGATGTGGCCGCCTTGCTCACCCTGACCCAGACCAGTACGACGCCCATTGCCACCAGCCCGAACGCATCGGTGCAAACGGCAGTGAATACCCCGCTATCGCATGGGGGATGGGGCGAGGAATTCAACCAAAAAATCACTTGGCTGGCCACGCAACACGGACAAAGTGTTGCGCTGCACCTGAATCCACCGCAACTCGGTCCGCTGGACGTGGTGCTCAAGGTCAACGGCGACCAGGCCACCGCACTGTTCATCTCGCCGCATGCCGCCGTGCGCGAGGCGGTGGAGCAAGCGCTGCCTAGGCTGCGCGAGATGCTGGCCGATAACGGAATCATGCTGGGCAATACCACGGTGAGCGACCAGGCGCCCAGGGAACAGCAGGCAGGACTGGCTGACAAACGGCAAAATGGCGGCGGGAGCTGGCCCAAAGAAGCAGATGACGCCGTCCTCGCTGGCAGCATCCAGGCCACCGGGTCGGCATTGCCCACGCGCCGCCACCAGGGCATGGTTGATACGTTTGCCTGATAGCCCTGAGAGCTTGTGAAGGGCACCTCTAAAATATAGATTTTTAGAGATGCCTATGAGAATTTCGAGTACCGCTCGGCTCAAAGATGGCAAGCGCAGTAGAATTTTTTACAATCTCTGATCTGAGACGGATTATCCGCGTTATTCCGGCTATCATACCAGCAGGACTTCCCTGATAATCCAACCAAACTGATAAGGAACTAGCGATGGCAACGACAAAACCAACGGCAAAATCCGAAAAACCGGATCCCGCCGCAAGCGAAGGCGCGGCAAAACCTAAAAGCAAGAAACTGCTGCTCATTATCATTGCTGTGCTTGTTTTAGCGGCTGGCGGCGGCGCAGGCTGGTATTTCACCAAGGGCGACCAGCCCACCGTTGAGGCCAAGGTGGAACCTCTGCCGCCAAAATTTATTGCGCTGGCACCCTTCACGGTCAACTTGCAGAGTGAGACGGGCGGCCAGTTCCTGCAAGTCGGCCTCACGCTGAAAATTGTTGAGCCCGATCAGAAGGCCAAGCCCAGCCTGGAAGAAAAGATCAATCTCGCCATGCCGGAAATTCGCAGCCGCCTGCTGCTTCTGCTGTCGGGCAAATATCCTGCGGAACTGGCTCCCGCCGAGGGCAAGAAAAAACTCGTGCAGGAAATCATCGCGGAAATCAATAGCGCGCTCGGCCTGCACAGCGCATCCGCCAGCCCCGCGCCCAAGCCGCATGAAGGCGACCAATCCGGTGCCACGTCCGGCATGATAGCCGCGCCTGAAACGGTGCACAACGCCACGTCCGGCGTGACAGCCGCACCTGTAACGGCGTCCGTCGTGGCAGCTGCACCTGTAACAGCGCGCGGCGACAATAAGAAGGATGGCATTATGGACGTGCTATTTACCTCTTTCATCATCCAGTAACGAGGCCATGAGCGCGGATTTTCTCTCCCAGGACGAAGTTGACTCGCTGCTGAAAGGAGTCACCGGCGAGACTGACGAAGCTGCGCCGGCCGCGCCAGAGGCCGGGGTGCGCACGTACAGTCTCGGCACGCAGGAGCGCATCGTGCGCGGGCGCATGCCGACGATGGAGCTCATTAACGAGCGCTTCGCGCGCCTGTTTAGGATCGCCCTGTTCAACCTCATCCGCCGCACCGCAGATATTTCGGTGGGGCCAATACGCGTACTGAAATTCAGCGAATTCATCCGCAATTTGCCGGTGCCCACCAACATCAACCTGGTACAAGCCAAGCCGCTGCGCGGCACTGGGCTATTCATCTTCGACCCCAATCTGATTTTCCTGGTGGTGGACAACCTGTTCGGCGGCGACGGGCGATTTCATACCCGCGTCGAGGGGCGCGAGTTCACCCAGACCGAGCATCGCATCATCCAGAACCTGCTCGCCGTGGTGTTCGAGTCCTACGGTAAGGCCTGGCAGTCCGTGTATGCGCTGGAGTTCGAATTCATCCGTTCGGAAATAAACCCGCAGTTCGCCAACATTGCCACGCCCAACGAAGTGGTGGTGATCACCACTTTCGACATCGAGTTCGGCGGCACGGGCGGGGCATTCCACATACTCATGCCCTACGCCATGATGGAGCCGATCCGCGAACTGCTCTACAGCACTATGCAGGGCGACCATATGGTGGCGGACAAGCGCTGGCTGCATATGCTTTCCAAACAGGTGCAGTCGGCGGATATCGAACTGACTGCGATACTTGGCCACGCGCGGGTCACGCTCGACCAGGTGCTGAAAATGCGTGCCGGCGATGTCATCCACCTGGAAACTGGCAGCAACATCGTGGCGCATGTGGGCGAAGTGCCGGTGATTGAATGCAAGTATGGGGTGTCCAATGGCCAATACGCCTTGAGAGTGGAAAAGATGCTGGCTGCGGCAACAAACAATACAAACGGTGGAGACAAACATGCCTGACGAGAGCGAGCAACAAATCAGCGCCGACGACTGGGGCGCGGCGATGGCGGAACAGGCAGAGGTCATGCCAGCCACCCAACCCCATGTATTCGAACAGCTTAGCGGCAGCGCGAGCCAGGGTGCGGCGCATAACGACCTGGACATGATCATGGACATCCCAGTGCAGCTCACGGTGGAACTCGGGCGCACCAAGATGCCGATCAAGAACCTGTTGCAACTGGCGCAAGGGTCGGTGGTGGAACTGTCCGGACTGGCGGGCGAGCCGCTGGACGTGCTGATCAACGGCTTTCTCATCGCGCAGGGCGAAGTGGTGGTGGTAAACGACAAGCTCGGCATCCGCCTGACCGATGTCATCACCCCGTCGGAACGCCTGCGCCGCTTCAGTCGCTAATTCCATTGTCACTTCAAATGGAAAATAATTTCGTAGGCGGGCTATGCCCGACAGATTATCCGGCTCTTGTAGGTCGGGCTCTGCCCGACATGGCGGGCGTAGCCCGCCCTACCGTTATTTCACTTTTGATTGCGGCATGGAATAACATGCGAACCTCCGACTCCACTAGCCTGGAGCGCGCCCGCTTCTGCCTCATCGCCATACTGTATATGCCGCTGCTCGCGGCGGCGGAAACCGTGCGCCCCGCCTACACCCCACCGCCGTCGGCGGTATCGTCCGGCAGCGTGCTGCAAGTCATTTTCAGCCTGCTGCTGGTATTGGCAGCGGTGGCGCTGGTCGCCTGGATACTGAAACGCATCAACCAGCCACAACACGGTGCGGCCAGCCTGCTCAAGATCATCAGCAGCGTGGCGGTGGGGCAGCGCGAACGCGTCGTGCTGGTGGAAGTCAACGATACTTGGCTGGTGCTGGGCGTAGCACCCGGACAGGTGCGCAGCCTGCACAACATGCCCAAGCCCGCATTGCCCGCCGCGCAAGACGGCGCACCTTTCAAACCAGACGGGAAATTCCAGGGCTGGCTTAGACAAATGATGGAGAAGCGCAATGCGCCCTAAGTTTTTTGCAAAGGGCTTATTGTCATACGCCCCTACTTTGCTGACGGTACTGCTGCTCGGTCTGGTTCCGGCGGCATACGCGGCGGACCCCGGGCTGCCGGCCTTCACCAGCACTCCATCGGCCGGCGGCGGGCAGACCTACTCGCTCAGCCTGCAAACCCTACTGCTGCTTACCTCTCTGAGTTTTCTGCCCGCCGTGCTGCTGCTGATGACCTGCTTCACCCGCATCATTATCGTGCTGTCGCTATTGCGCTCCGCCATTGGCACGCCGTCTTCCCCGCCCAATCAGGTGCTGATCGGGCTGGCTCTGTTCCTGACCTTTTTCGTGATGTCGCCGGTACTGGATAAAATATATACCGATGCCTACCTGCCTTACAGCGAGAACAAACTCACCCTGGGGCAGGCATACGAAAAAGGCAGCGTGCCGCTCAAGGAATTCATGCTGCGGCAGACGCGCGAAACCGACCTCGCCCTGTTCGTAAAAATTTCCAACAGCGAACCGCTGCAAAGCGCGGACCAGGTGCCGATGAGAATCCTAGTCCCGGCCTACGTCACCAGCGAGTTGAAAACCGCCTTCCAGATCGGTTTTGTGGTGTTCATCCCCTTCCTCATCATAGACATGGTGGTGGCCAGCGTGCTGATGTCCCTGGGCATGATGATGGTGTCGCCGGCAATGATTTCGCTACCGTTCAAGATCATGCTGTTCGTGCTGGCCGATGGCTGGAACCTGCTCATCGGCTCGCTGGTGCAGAGTTTTTATACTTGAAAGCAGTCGTTAGTAGGTAATCGTTAGTCTTTAGTTAAAAACTGCACAGCGACAACCCCAACTAGCGACTAACGACTAACGACTAACGACTGTTCTACATATGACCCCAGAAAGCGTGATGACCCTGGGCCGCCAGGCGCTGGAACTGACTCTGATGGTGTCGGCCCCGGTGCTACTGATCGCGCTGGCCATCGGGCTGCTGGTCAGCATCTTTCAGGCCGCCACCCAGATCAACGAACTGACCCTGTCGTTCATTCCCAAGCTGGTCGGCATCTTTGTCGTGATGATCATCACCGGGCCGTGGATGGTAGGCATCATGGTGGACTATATCCGGCGTCTGTTCGGCAGCATCCCCTGGTTGGTCGGGTAATTCCAATTCCATTTCATCGGTGACACTGCGTTGGCTTCCTCGCTCACTCCTAGCCGTACTGAATGTACTGTCTTCGTCGCTCGCGCGTCGCCGCCGTAGTTTCACCTTCGAAATAGAATTGGAATAAGCCATCATGATCAGCATAACCAGCATCCAGTTATCCGCCTGGCTCGCCCTATTCATCTTTCCGTTCGTGCGCATCCTGGCCATGATCGCCAGCGCACCGGTGCTAGGCAACAGACAAGTTCCCGCGCGCGTAAAAATCGGCCTAGCGGTGATGCTGACCGTGATCATCGCACCGACGATACAGTCGCAACCGGGCGTCGAACCTGGTTCTGCCATAGGATTTTTAGTACTGCTGCAACAGATTCTGGCCGGGCTGGCGATAGGCTTCACCATGCGCCTGATTTTCACTGCCGTGGAAATGGCCGGGGATATCATCGGCCTGCAAATGGGGCTGGGCTTCGCCGTCTTCTATAATCCGCAGACCGCGTCCTACACGCCCGTGATAGCGCAGTTCCTCGGCCTCATCGCCGTACTCGCCTTTCTCACCATGAACGGGCATCTCTATATGCTGGCGGCGCTGGCAGACAGCTTCCACGCCTTCCCGATCAGCAGCGCAGTCCCTTCGGCGCTCGCGCTGCATACCTTGGCTGCGTGGGGCGGCAGCATTTTCACGCATGCACTGCAACTGTCCCTGCCGGTGATCGGCGTGCTGCTGATCGCCAACCTAGCTCTGGGAATACTGACCCGTGCCGCACCGCAACTCAACCTGCTCTCCGTCGGCTTCCCGATCACCCTGGCCATCGGCTTCGCCACACTGGCGCTGTCGCTGCCCTCCCTCGCACCGCTGCTGGATCGCTTCACCCACGCCGCGCTGGACACCGTGCTGCGCGTCATGCAACAGCTAGGGCAGTGACTGAGGACTTAAAAAACTGGATTTAGGATTTAGGATTTAGGATTTAGGATTTAGGATTGAGTTTTTGTGCGGCTACGCCGCGCCTTTATAAAACCAAGCCGCACCGCGGCTACAACCCCTAAATCCTATTTTTCCCTAGATGTAATTAAACAGTGACAGGTCGGACACTTTCAGGAAAGATTTCTGCGCGGCTTGCAGGCTGGTTTGCTGCCGGGTCAAATCACTGATCGCCTGGTTGTAATCCACATCCTGCAACTGCGACAGCGTCTGCTTAAACTGCAAGCCTAGGTCTTCACCGGTCGTTTGCAGGGCATCTATTTCACGCAAGCGCGAGCCGAGCGAGGCGCGTACTGTCAGCACGACATCCAGGCCACGATCCAGGCCGTTCAACGCGCGGTTCAGGCTGGAGGTGAATTGCGCAGAACTTGCCGCATTGCCTGCGGCAATGGGTGTATTGAGCGCGCTGATCAGGTCGGAAACGGTTTTGAACAGGCTTGCATTGGTGCTGGGCGCAACGGTGAACTGGTCGCCGACTAGCGGCGCGCCCGAAATGTCAAACTGGATGCCGTCAAAGCTGATGGCCTGTCCGCTGACGTATGCATTTCCGGTCGAAACTGTAGCAGCAGTAGTGGTGTTGGTCACATCATATGTGGTCGCGCTGGTAAACGTCACCTGATAGCTGTTGCCGGTGAGTAAGGCCGCCGGGTTGATCACCAGACCCAGACTGGCAATGCCACTCCCGGTATTCGCCGTCGCCGCTTGGGTAACGAAGGTCCCGTTGCCGTTCTTGATGCGCATGAAAATATCTGCACCGGAATCGCTGGCCGCCATTCGCCTGGAGGCGCCCACCTGGATCATGCGCTGCCCGTCATCACCCTGATACTGCATAACACCAGCGGTATTGACAAAAGGTTGTGTTCTGCCCTGGAAACCGGAATACAGGTAATTCCCGATACCATCGGTGCTGTTGGCCAGCGCGCCCAGCTCGTCCAGGCGTCCTTGCAGGTCGGTTGCCAGCGTTTTTCTGTCCGCGTTCGATAACGCCCCATTGCCCGCATTGATTGCGGTCGCATGGACATCCTGCAATAGTCTGGTAACGCTTTGTAGGACGCTTTCGGACAGGGAAGCCGTATGCCGCGCCGCGTTACGGTTGTCGGCGTATTGGGTGTTGGCCGCATCGGACTGGGATACTTCCAGCGCACGCGCCGAAGCGGCCGGATCATCCGCCGGGGTCAGGATGCGCCGCCCGGTCGCAATCTGTTGCTGGGTATGCAGCAGCCTGGCCTGCTGCTGGTTCAATGCAGCAACGTTGCTATCATAAATAGTGCTGGTGCTGATACGCATGGCTTGCCCCTACCTTCCTAGATTCAGTAAAGTGTCAAACATGGTGTTGGCAATCTGCATTGCCTTTCCGGCGGCCTGGTAGGCGCGCTGGTAACGCAACAAATCCGCAGCTTCTTCATCCAGGTTCACCCCGGACAGGGATTGTTGCGCCTGGACGGTTTGACGTAGCATGCCAGCCTGCGCCAGGCTGGTCACTTCCATTTCGCGTGTTTTATTGCCGACCTGGCTGACCAGTTGCGCATATGCGCCCTGGTAGCTGGCGGTGCCGCCCTCCAGCGTATTCTGGATTTGCAAGCCCGCCAGTAACAGCGCATTACGGTTGTCCGCCGAGGCATTGTTATTGATGCTCACGGTAAAGGTATCTCCCGCTGCAGGGGCGCCGCTGATCTGCGTTGTCCAGCCGTTGTAGCTGATAGGCGCGCCTGCCGTGTAGGACACCGCACCAACAACCGGGGGGACAGCACCCGTTACAGTAAATGTATTAGCGCTGGTGAAAGCGATGCTTACTAATGCCTGCAAATTCCCATTAACTGGAGGCGGCGCATTCACCGTGCCCGCGCTGATCTTTCCCGTGCCAGCATTGATCAATGCTTCACCGGTGCGCATGGGCGCGGCAGCCGCGATTTTTGCGCTATCAGTGAGGGCGAGTGCGATGTCGCGCGCGCCATTCACGCTGGGGCGTATGGTGTAACTGTCGCCCACGGCAGGCGTACCGGATGCACTGATAGCGAGACCGTCCACCGTTTGCGGCGTGCTCAGGTTCAGCGCCGTCACCGTATTGTCCGAGAGGCGTGTCAGGGTATAAGCAGTCCCCCCGTTAAACCTCAGCGAATAATCGCTGGTGGTCAACGCGGCATAACTGGAAACGCTGGCACCAATGACAGCGCTGCCGGTGTTCGCGGTATTGTTATTGACTACGGGAACCGGCTGGGCAAAGAAATTGCCGCCCAGCGCGCCCCTCAAATCCTGGCCTAGCTGGTGTTGGGCGTTAAACGTACCCGCCAAACCCATAGCCACCCGGCCCAGCGCATTTTGTGCGGCATCCAGAGACTGGTCGCGGAAGGTCATCAGGCCACCTAGGTTGCCGCCCTGCAAACTGCTTTGCTGCAAGCGGGTGGTTGTTCCGCCAGAACCGGCATATGCTACCTCAAGCTTGGCTGGATCGCTGAGCGACTGGACGGACCTCAGGGTGAAGGCTTTATCGCCCACCACCAGTGACTGGCCAGTGCCGATGAACACGTTGTAGCTGCCATCGCTTTGCTTGATCACGCTGGCCTTGATTTCCTGGTTCAACTGCGAGATGAGCTGATCGCGCTGGTCCAGCAAGTCGTTGGGTGGCTGCCCGTTGAATGTCGCCTGCGCCCGCACGATGTTCTGGTTGAGCGCTGCAATCTGCTGCGCGTAGCCGTTAATGGTCGTCACGCTGCTACTGATCTGGCCGTTGACGCTGTTGTTGATGTCCGTCAGGCGCTGGTTCAATGACTGGAAGTTCGCCACCAAAGCTTGCGCGCTGCCGAGCAAGGTCTGGCGCGCTGCTTGCGATTCCGGCGTATTTGCCACCCCGTTCGCTGCACTGAAAAACTCCTGCAACGCGGGCGTCAGGCCAGCATTGGAATCAGCTAGCATGTTGTCTAGCTGTTTTATCTGTGTGTAATAGGTGGTTAGATAGTTGGACTGCCCCTGTTCCTGCATGACCTGCCCGGAAAGAAATTCGTCATAGACGCGCTTGACTGTACTGACATCCACGCCTTGCCCCAGGAAGCCCGCGCCAGTGTTCTGCGCTTGGCGCGCCCCTAGCAGCACTTCCTGGCGGTTAAAGCCAGGAGTGTTGGCATTGGCGATATTGTGCGCAGCCGTTGCCAGCCCCGCCTGGGCCGCATTCAGCGCACTGACCCCAGCCGCAAAAATACTCATGAAATTTTCCTTTCGCGCAATACACGTTTGTCAGTTTATCGGCAGGCAGGCCGATTTCTTGAGCCTGCGCTCTAAAAAAGCACCCGATGATGGGTTGCGCTACGCTCCACCCATCCTACAAAAACGTATTGATGCGTTGCATGACCCCCACCAATTTGTCGGCATAATTAGGGTCGGTCGCATAGCCCGCGCGCTGCAGCGCGCGCGCCGCATCTGGCGCGTTCTGTCCAGGCTGCACCACCTGGGCATAGCGCGGATTGTCGCGTAACAGGCGCGCGTAATCGCTGAATGCCTCGGCATAGGATCCATAAGCGCGGAATTTTTCCACCTGCTTGCTGGCTATGCCGTTGTGGTACTCGGTGGTCATCACTTCGGCCACCTTGCCGTTCCAGTTGCCGGTTGCCTTGATGCCGAACAGGTTGTAACTG
This sequence comes from uncultured Gallionellaceae bacterium, assembly GCA_947085625.1. Classification (GTDB taxonomy): domain Bacteria; phylum Pseudomonadota; class Gammaproteobacteria; order Burkholderiales; family Gallionellaceae; genus Nitrotoga. The sequence goes on from CAMTXD010000012.1 coordinate 15,164, forward strand.
TTGCCGCCATCCGCCAGGCGGATTTCGCGCCGCCCCCAGCCGCTTTCCAGCGCCGCCTGCCCCAGTATCAGTTGCGCCGGCACGCCGCTCTCACGGCTCGCCTGGACAGCATGGGGCGTCAAACGCTGCACGAAATCCTGTTGCGCTTCACCCCCTCCCGAGGGTAGCGGCTGGGCAGCGCCAAGGCTGCCCGACCCGCCCAATTGTTTCAGCATGATGTCAGCCAGACCCACCCCCCGGCTGGACATGCTCTGCGCCAGTTGCTGGTCCAGCATTCCGGTAAACATCCTGGTCTGTTCGCTGTCAAGCATGCCGTCCTGCGGCGTGGCCTCGCGCATGGATTTCAGCATCATGTTCATGAACACCGTCTCGAACTGTTGCGCCGCCTGCTTCAGCGCCTGCTCCGGCGACTGCCTGGCCTGCGCGCGCAGCTTGTCCAGACTTTGCGAGTCGGCTGCCAGGCTGGCAGAAATGTCGGTCGAGTTGATCATTAGGACACCGTTAAACCTAGAAACCTCAGTTGACCGCTCATCTGGGTATTTAGCAAGATGATTTCAATGTATTTATTCATGATTCATCGTTTCACCCGATTGGTGAGACCGCTACGGGATGGATTGCACTATTTTTGCGGCACATGGCTGCGTTGCAACTCCTTGGAATGGAACGACCATTCCGCGTCGTTGCGCCTTGCCCTGCACCCCAAAAATAGC
>CAMTXD010000013.1:0-10467 GCA_947085625.1 uncultured Gallionellaceae bacterium
CCTTACGTAGTTTTTCTACAACCTCGTTAGGCCAAATAAGTGCTATTGGGTCGTTCGCTATTCCAATGCGGAGAAATGATAATGAAAATTACTATAACTGACATCGTAAAGAATGGTATATGGCTAACGTTTCCACCTCTGCTCTTTAGTCTGAGCCTTATGAGCCGCCTCCCAGCTGCATTGACGCCAGCCCTATTCAATAAAGGTATTCCGGATATATTGTTGAATGGCGAAAACATTGTGCGGATATTGGTATTTGCGATGCCGGCGTTTTTCTCCATTGGAATATCTACCAAAACCCAAAAACGTGGGTTAGCTTTGTATCTGGCTGGAGTAGTGCTTTACTTTTTGTCCTATGGGGCGCTGATTGTTTTTCCTGACAGCGCTTGGAGTACCAGTATGATAGGTTTCGTGGCTACAGCTTACATAAATGTGTTTTGGATGATCGGGCTTGGCTTGCTAGGTGAGAAATTCTATTTCCCGGCGCGCTTGCGTTATCGTCCAGTTTTTTTTATTGCTCCGGTGGTTATTTTTCTCATCTTTCACATTACGCACGCGGTTATCGTATATCGGCAGACTTTCTAATGAAAAGAAATATGCTTGGCAAGGGCATTAATGCGTGGCCTAACAAAGCGTGCACCCGACAAATGGGAGTCTGCGCGACCTACGACAGGAATTTTTATAGTGGACCAACTATGGGGTCATGTTTTGCGTTAACCATTCGGCCTCTTAAGTCACTCCTTGTAACTAATTGATTTATTAGGTCATTTCAGAGTAACTTTCGGGCGATTTTCGGCTTTTACCCGATTACCCCGCTAACCCTGCGTTCAAGCGGGACGCCGCAAAAGCGCGGCGCCTCTTAACTTTACGTTAGGCAGGGGGGGGGTAAATCACTTGACATTAGTATCTGCACGGATACAATGTAAAACATGAACATTTTTCTGAAATCGGAAAAATTCGACGCTTGGTTGATTAGCTTGAAAGATCACGTAGGAAAGGCAATTATCATCAAGCGCATCCGCAATGCCGAGGCTGGGAATTTTGGCGATTGTGAGCCGGTGGGCGAGGGCGTTTCCGAGTTGCGTATTCACTACGGCCCCGGATATCGCGCTTATTTTACCCTTAGAGGAAATGTGGTCTATTTTCTGTTGCTGGGCGGCGATAAATCCACCCAAAAACGTGACATCAAGCGTGCCCAAACGATGGCGCGCACTTTGACAAAGGAGTGAGCCATGACTAAATTTACCCCGTTCGATGCAGCCGATTATCTCGATAACGATGAGACGATTGCCGCTTACCTCACCGCCGCGCTAGAGGATGAAGACCCTAATATCTTTCTTGTCGCCGTCAAGGATGTAGCGCGCGCCCGTGGCATGACACAACTCGCCAAGGACACCGGGCTCGGGCGCGAAAGCTTGTACAAGGCACTTGCTCCTGGTGCGAAGCCGCGCTACGACACGCTGCTGAAAGTGGTGCGCGCACTCGGCATTTCATTGCAAGCCAAAACCGTGCACGTTTGAAAATAGCCTAACCCTGCATTCGAGAGGGACGCCTATCGGCGCCCCTCAATTTTACGTTAGGCCTCTCTTGGTGTTTGCATATATGCTTGACAGTACGTACGTTTAAGCGTACCGTTAAAGCTCATTCATTAGAGGTGCCAAATGAACACACTTACCGCCAGCGAAGCACGTGCGAATCTTTACCGGCTTATTGATGAGGCAGGAGAGTCTCATGAGCCAATCATCATTTCTGGAAAACGTAACAGTGCTGTTCTGCTCTCCGCAGAAGATTGGAGTGCAATTCAGGAAACGTTGTACCTGCTTGCCGTACCCGGTATGCGCGAATCCATAAAGACAGGTATGGCTGAACCTCTCGCAAAAAGTTCAAAAGAGCTTAAGTGGTGATCTGGGAAATTGCTTACGCCAAGCAAGCAATGAAAGATGCTAAGAAGCTTGCCGCGAGTGGCCTCAAGCCAAAGGCACAAGAATTGATCGCAGTGCTTGCCAACAATCCATTTCAAAATCCACCGCCCTTCGAAAAATTGGTAGGTGATCTTGCAGGTGCTTACTCGCGCCGCATAAATATACAGCACCGTATTGTGTACGAGATATTTACCAAAAAAAGAATCGTTCGTGTCCTGCGCATGTGGGCACACTATGAATGAGCAGGCTAACCCTACGTTCAAGAGGGACGCCGCAAAAACGCGGCGCCCCTTAACTTTACGTTAGGTGCTCAGACTGTAAGCTTGTATTCAGCTTGACCAACTATCTTGATAAGCAGGTAGACCTAAATTACAAAAAAGGAGTCTTAAATGAAAGAAGGCAAGTGGAGCTTAGCAACGCGCTTGTTACACATGGGGTTGGCGTTGACCGTCTCGTTGCAACTGGCGATCAGCTTGGTCATGGAGCCGCCAGATGCCGAGCATGCTAGCCAACTAGCACGCGCCGCTTTCGAGGCCCATGAGGTTGTCGGCATGACAGCCCTGCTGATCGTCACAGCACACTGGCTCTGGAGCCTAACCAATCAGGTAGATGGTGGCGTAGCACGGCTCTTCCCCTTTAATGGCACTGCCTTGGCAGAGGTCAAAATCGATATCAGCCAGCTGATGAAGGGAGAATTGCCAGAGGGTGGCTCACGCGGCGGCCTGCCAGGTCTGATTCACGGGCTGGGTTTTCTGGCCGTCACCGGCATGGTGATTAGCGGCGGCATCCTCTTCTTTATCTTTCCCGAAACTGGCAAACCGAACGCCACGGTGGAATTCTTTGCCGGAATCCACGGACTCATCGCCCCCCTTGTATGGGTCTACTGGGGCAGCCACATCGCCATGGGGTTGATGCACAAAAAGAGGGGACACAGCACCGTGCAGGACATGTTCAACCTCAAACCATAACGAATAAAAAAGCGCGGGGCGGGTCTTGCAATCATACATTCATCCTAACCCTGCATTCGAGAGGGACACCGCAAAAACGCGGCGCCCCTCAATTCGAACGTTAGGCAAAACGAGGTAACTGAGTAACTGATGGAAATATTGATTTGGGCTTTTCTGGGAGGTGTCGTCGGTTCCGTGCTTATGGATATTACGGAAACTATTGCGGCAAAGCGCGGCATTACCAGCGGGGTCAACATTGCGCTTGTTGGCCGTTGGTTTTTAGGGCTATTGCGAGGGAAATTTTCCCATTCCAATATTCTCAATTCCCCGCCCCTTCCCAACGAAGTGAAAATGGGCTGGGCATTTCATTTTCTGGTCGGCGGTGGTGGGGTTGCGCTTATCTATCCGTTATTTTTCCAAGCTACAGGCTTGCCTCTCCCCGGTAATCATTTGCTCGCAGGTCTAATATTTGGGCTCTCCACCTCGCTGCTACCTTGGTTTATTCTCCTACCTTCATTTGGCTGGGGCTTTTTTGGTGTTCGGGGGCCGCTTGGTTCAAATGCCTTGCTCTCAAGCACGCTTTCCCATATTTCTTATGGTCTTGGTGTGGGGGCAGTTATAGCGGTGGGCTTACGTGCATAAACGGCCTCTTAAGTCACCACTCATAACTAATTGATTTAATGAGATAGTTTCAGAGTGACTTTCGGGCGATTTTCGGCTTTTGCCCGATTACCCCGCTAACCCTGCATTCGAGCGGGACGCGCCAAAAGCGGCGCGCCCCTTAACTTTACGTTAGCTGTAACAATAATTATCGAGAAATATTATGAGTCATGGCGAAATTCATCGATCACATCGCGTAGGGTGGTTACGTGCAGCAGTACTTGGTGCAAACGATGGAATTGTTTCCACTGCAAGTCTTATTATTGGCGTTGCAGCTGCGAGCACCGCTCATGAAGGCATCCTTCTCGCTGGAGCTGCTGGATTAGTTGCAGGCGCGATGTCTATGGCTGCTGGTGAATACGTATCGGTTAGCTCGCAGTCAGATACTGAAAATGCAGATCTCGCACTTGAGAAAATATCACTGGAGCAAGATCCAGAGTTTGAAAAGGAGGAGCTTGCTGAAATATACGAACGCAGAGGGCTTGAGTCAGCTCTGGCTATGCAAGTTGCTGAGCAGCTAATGGCTCACGATGCGCTTGGAGCACATGCCAGAGATGAAATCGGAATCTCGGAGAGTGTTAGCGCCCAGCCCGTTCAAGCGGCGTTCTCATCGGCAGGCACATTTACAGTCGGTGCCGCACTTCCATTGGTGGTGGCATGGGTTGTGCCAAGCGACCAACTTATTTCTGCTGTCGCAGTGTCCTCGCTGGTTTTCCTCGCCCTTCTTGGCGGTATTGCTGCACATGCGGGCGGCGCGTCAATTACTGTAGGCGCCATCAGAGTTACTTTCTGGGGTGCGCTAGCAATGGCACTAACAGCAGGCGTAGGTCAATTATTTGGTGTGGTTGCATAATGTCACGTTTATTTACAGTACCCATGCCTCCAGGCACAACTAACAATTGGGTCAAGTTGACGCCAAAAATCGGCGCAACTTACCCAGAACGTTAGGCAGACATCGGGAGTAATTGATGCAAACTGTAGCGAAGACACCCACGCCTCCGTACTACGCGGTCATTTTCACCTCAGTCCGTACCGACAGTGATAACGGTTATGGTGACGCAGCAAAACGAATGCTTGAACTTGCTTCACAACAACCCGGATTCCTCGGCTTCGAAACCGCCCGACATGAAATTGGAATTTCCGTTTCATATTGGGAGAGTCTTGAGGCCATAAAAATGTGGAAAGAAAATGCTGAGCATCGCGAGACGCAGAAAAAGGCAAAGGGTTGGTATAGTTGTTTTCGTGTTCGTGTTTGTCTGGTGGAAAGAGAGTATGGCTTCTAGTATTCTGCTTAACCTTGCGTTCAAGCGGGACGACGCAAAAGCGCGGCGCCCCTTAATTTTACGTAGGGCGCATAGATGATCATCCGCAACTTGGCGCTTACAACCATCGCGATTGGGGTAGTTGCATTCGTCATGGGTGTTTATGGCATCATTGGGCCAGAGTTTTCTACGGAGTTGGCCGGGTTGGGACTGCTGGCTCTGCTTTGCGGGATAGCGTTCCTATTGTCGGCAACACGCCCTTTGCGTTTATCAGCGCCGCATCCCTACGTCATGGGAATTGTGGTGGTCGCCGCCGGGCTCCATATCTATGAGCACGTGTACAAGAGCTCAGGCGGCCTCTCAATTAGATTCTTACTGTGGTCAATGATGCCGTATGGCTTGTGCCTTACGTTGTCAGCGTTTCCGGCAATCAAGGCGCCAGTTATCGCTGGAGCCGCGCTGACGTTGGCTTTCGGTTTGTGGGGGCACTACTCGGTCTTTGTAAATCCCCAAAGTTCAACGGCCGCACTTGCTCTGTTGTTTATCCCACTATGGAGCACGGTCATCGTGGTTCCGCTAGCTACATTTGTTGCTTGGTACATAACTCAAAGGCGCAGGAGCCCGCAAGGCAATGCGCCCTAACATGGCGTTCGAGAGGAACGCGCCAAAAGCGGCGCGCCCCTCAACTTAACGTTAAGCGTCAGATAAAGCCACTCGGCAAGCTTGGAGATGAACATGGATCGAATATCGGTTTATAACGAGTGGTCGCAACTCGAAGAAGTCGTCCTTGGCATTGCGCCGGATCTGTATGTTCCGGGAATGCACCCCATTGAGATGGGGCCGGTGAATCCGTGGTGGAGAAGGGCTTTATCCATCGCACTCTATTCAGTTTTGAAAGGCCGCCGCGCCCCCGCATGGGTTAGCCGGAGATATGCCACCGAACTGGAAAGGTTGCGGAAAGTTCTGCTTGATCATGGCGTCAAAGTGCATCGCCCAACCCCTATTTCTCCCTTGCCAGAAGAACCTGCGGGGCTGGGTCAGATGTTCTCCCGCGATCCTATTATGGCGGTGGGTAATGGCCTGATAGACGGAAAACTGAAAATAGAAATGCGGAGAAAAGAGCGCCGCGGCTTTGCCCCTATGATGGATGAATTGGCACACAACCGCGCGCGGATAGTGTCTAGCCCACCTGATGACACCTTTCTTGAAGGTGGCGATGTTATCGTGGATTGGCCTTATATTTACGTTGGCATTGGGAAATATGCCAGCAACCTGCAGGGAGCCGCCTGGCTACAAGATCGACTGGGGACAGAGGCGAAAATCGTGCCCGTGTTTCTGGCGGACACTGGGATTCTTCATCTGGATTGTTGTATGACGCTGATTGGCTCTCGGTTAGGAATTATCCATCGTGAATCGCTTATCAACCCCTTACCATTTCCACTTGATACGTATGAATTTATCGAAGTTGATGCCCAGACTCGCCACGAGATGGGAACGAATGTCTTGGTTTTGAACCCGAAGACCATTATTGTCCAGTCACGGCACGTAGGACTACAGCAGAGTTTACGAGAAAGGGGGTTCATCGTTATCCCCCTTGACTTCAGTTGGCATGCTTGGCTAGGTGGTGCTTTTCGATGTGCAACCGCACCTATTCGTCGACAATATGCCTAACATTGCGTTCGTGAGGGACGCGCCAAAAGCGGCGCGCCCCTCAATTTTACGTTGGGCATATATTCAATGCCCCTGAATTTTTGATATTACACTGACATGACAATTGAAATCACAAGGGAAAATCGGCAAGATGTAATCGCTTCGATCCAGCGATATTTCGAAGAAAATATGGAGGAGAAAATAGGTAACCTTACAGCTGATTCACTCCTTTGTTTCTTGCTAGAAGAACTTGGCTCAATTATTTACAACAAGGCTGTTTCTGATGTGCAGGCACGTCTCCAGTCAAGAGTTATGGAAATCGACATCGAGGTACATGAGGCTGAGTTCCAATACTGGAGCAAGCATGACCGTAAAAGAAAAAACAAATGATTTTTATCAGCGCTGGCCTAACCCTGCGCTCAAGCGGGACTGCGCAAAAGCAGCGCAGCCCCTAAACTTGAACGTTAGCCACCTACACCGAAAGGTGACAATAGGCACACATCGCTGTAAAATTTTGCTATGAAACCATTCCGCTGGAACCATGAAAAAAACAAGGCCCTTAAAATTGAGCGTGACGTTTCCTTTGAGATAATAGTGCTTGCAATTGAAGCAGATGGCTTGCTGGATGAGTTGAGACATCCGAACACGGATAAATATCCAAACCAGTCCGTTTTTGTCGTTGCATTTGATGGTTATGTATACTTGGTTCCTTACATTGAGGAACCGGACTATTATTTTCTTAAAACAGTGATACCAAGCAGGAAGGCAACCCGCGACTATTTATTAAGGAGTAATCCAGATGAAAAAAATTGATCAGTTTGAAAAGGACATCCTGGCCGCTTATGAGAACGGCGAGCTTAAATCTACCTCGCCATCGAAAACAAAGTTGGCAAAATTTAAGGCGGCTGCTACAGCCACATTTCTCAAGGAAAAACGGGTCAACATTCGTCTGTCTTCACCCGACTTGATGGATATTCAAGCGCGTGCACTTGAAGAAGGCATGCCTTATCAGACATTAATTGCCAGTGTACTGCATAAGTTTGTGGCTGGGCGTCTTGTTGAATCATCGAGCAGTCTAACCCGTCGTTCAAGCGGGACGCCGCGCAAGCGTGTCGCCCCTTAACTTTACGTTAGCCCCTGTTTTTCCACCCACTACGAAAGGAAACATTATGAAATTGAAAGTCACGTCACTCTTCTTCGTGCTCTGCGCGAGCAGCGCAATGGCGGATACCATTGTGCAAATGTCCATGGTCGATACAAAGGGTGTTGGCGCCAGTATTGGGCAAGTATCAATCTCTGAATCAAAGTACGGTCTGGTGTTCACACCTTCACTAAAAGGGCTTCCTCCGGGAATGCACGGGTTCCATCTGCACCAGAATCCAAGCTGTGACCCTAAGGAGAAGGATGGCCAAATGGTTCCTGCACTTGCAGCGGGGGGACACTATGATCCGAGCGATTCGAAACGCCATGGCACTCCTTGGGGTGATGGCCATCTTGGTGATTTGCCCGCACTCTTCGCCGATGCGGATGGTAACGCCAGTCAACCGGTACTCGCCCCTCGCCTCAAGACAGCAGATATTGCAGGTCGTTCGCTAATGGTGCATGTAGGCGGAGACAACCATGCGGATCATCCTGCCCCACTTGGCGGCGGCGGCGCGCGTATGGCTTGCGGCGTTATCAAATAATAAAAAGGGCTCTTAAGTAAGTCGCTTAACTAATTAAAATTGGATATTTTTTGACTTGCTTCGGCGCGATTTTCGGCACCGGGCCGATTACTACGCTAACCTTGCGTTCAAGCGGGACGCCGCAAAAGCGCGGCACCCCTTACCTTAACGTTAGAGAACGAATGGACATCGCCTACTTAGCCGACCACAAAGAAGTAATTCCTACTCTTGCGCAATGGTTCTACCAAGAGTGGGCGTACCTGCATCCAGGCCGGACACTGGAAGATGTAGAACGGCTTTTTGGCGAAAGAACGAACACAACAAAAATTCCCGTCACATTAGTTGCCTTTGAAGACGGCGAGTTGCTCGGAACCGTGTGCCTCAAAGTTCATGATATGGATACACGTCTCGATTTAGCGCCTTGGCTTGCAGGCCTCTACGTCGCAGCAGCATGGCGGCGAAAGGGTGTTGGTGCTACGCTTGTTTCGGCTATCGAGAAAAAAGCACACGAACTCCAAGTAGAAAAGCTGTACTTGTGTACGCCTGAGTCTGAAGGTTTTTATTCGAGATTGGGATGGCATGTTAATGAAAGAACCGAATACCATAGCCATCCGATCACAATCATGGAAAAACAAATCGTTCTCTAACCCTACGCTCAAGCGGGACGCCGCAAAAGCGCGGCGGCCCTTAACTTTACGTTAGGCACTCTCCGCTTGCGGCAGCTACAAAACGTATATACAATCCGAGCATGCGATTTTCCTGGAAAGAGACAAAACGCGCCCGGAATCTAAAAGACCACGGACTCGATTTTATCGACGCACCGCGCATGTTCGAAGGAACCACGTTCACTTTCGAAGACGACCGGTTTAACTATGGAGAACAGCGCTTTGTTACGCTGGGATTGCTCGCTGGTGTTACTGTATCAATTGTCCACACGGAGAACGAACATGAAGTCCGCATTATCTCATTCCGAAAAGCCACAAAACGTGAAACGCAAATCTTCTTCGACGAAGTCAAAAACTGATTGGGCTCGCCTTGAATCAAAGAACTCCGACGCCATGCCCACTGCCGAGCATCCTGAGGCAAATTTGAAGCATATCGTCCGAGGCATTGTCCGGCGTGGATTGGAGCCGCTTCCGACGAAGTCTTCAATTTCTCTTCGGCTGGATCGAGATGTCCTTGAGTGGTTCAAGGCGCAGGGTTCCGGCTACCAAACCAAAATCAATACTGTATTGCGGGCGTTCAGGGATGCCTCGGTCTAACCCTGCGTTCAAGCGGGACTCGCCCAGAAGCGGGCGAGCCCCTTAACTTTACGTTAGGCAACAGCGGTTGCTTATCACGGGGCATAGAGTGATAATTGAACCCGCCCATCCAATTTTGGAGTCAGACCATGAAAGTCTATTCGGCGGTAATTGAGCGCTGCCCACAAACTGGCCTGTTTGTTGGTTTTGTTCCCGGTTTCCCTGGTGCCCATTCCCAGGGAGAAACTCTGGATGAGGTCAACCCCAACCTTCACGAAGTGATTGAAATGCTTCTGGAATGATGGTGACCCCATTCTGGAGTCCGAATTTGTCGGGGTTCAAAACGTCGCCATCGTTTAAGTCATGGGCAATATTCCTGCCCTCAAACCAAACGAAGTCATTGCCATCCTCATCAAACTGGGTTTCACTGAGGTTCGCCAACGCGGATCGCACAAACAATTCTGCGATACCACAGGCCGTTGCACAACGGTACCATTTCATAAAGGCCGGGACATTGCTCCAATCTTGCTCCGCCAGATCGCCAAAGACATTGGACTCGCACTTGATGAGTATCTCAACCACAGGCAGCCCAACCCAACTCGTCCAGTTGCCTTGAACTGCCGTTTCAAGAGGTACGGCGAATGATGTCTACCGAGAAACCTTCCCGCTCGAAAATCTGGCGCAAGCGCGTCATTTATCTCCTGCTGTTCGTCGCCCTTATCGCAGGCATCCGTGCCTGGCAACAGCGCGATATGGTCATAGGCGCTGCTCCGCCGCTACATGGCGCACTGCTCGACGGTAGCGCATATGCCCTGCCCGCCAAGCCCACGCAACCCGTATTGGTATATTTTTGGGCGACCTGGTGTCCGGTCTGCCGCGCCGGACAGAATTCCATCGCAGCCATCGCGCGCGACCACCCAGGCGTCATCACCGTGGCGATGCAAAGCGGCAGCGTGCCAGAAGTCGCCCAATACCTTGACGCGCAAGGCGTGCGCTTTCCCGTGCTGAATGACCCCGATGGCCGCCTCTCCGCTGCATGGGGCGTCCATGCTGTGCCCACCAGCTTCATCATCGGCCCGGATGGAGAGATACGTTTCATCGAAGTCGGCTATACCACCAGC
>CAMTXD010000014.1:0-10339 GCA_947085625.1 uncultured Gallionellaceae bacterium
ACCGTGCCATTTTGTAGGCGCGCCCCGGGGAAAACATCAGGACAGGCTGTCGGGCGTAGCCCGTGTAGGATGGGTGGAGGTCGGCGTAGTTTGCCGACCGTAACCCATCATTCGGTACCCAATTGATGGGTTACGCGCCCAAAGAGCCGGGCGCTCCACCCATCCTACAGGTCACTGTATCGGACGGACCAATTTTATAGGGGGATGTCGTCAACCAGCTTTTTAGCAACTCGAAAGTCTGCGGCTTGCTGATGAAATAGCCTTGGACCTCGTCGCAGCCGAGGGCGGCGAGCGCGTCCAGCACCTCTTGCGTTTCCACGCCCTCCGCGACGACGGTGAGACCGAAGTTATGGCCGAGATCAATCACCGAGCGCACCAGCATCGCGCCTTTTTCATCCGTCAGCATGTTGGTGACGAACGATTTGTCGATCTTGATCTCGTTGAGGGGCAGGCGCTTGATGCTGGAGAGCGAGGTATAACCAGTGCCGAAGTCGTCAATCGAGAGCCATACGCCCATGCGACTCAGCGCCACAAGATTCTCTTCGGCGCGTTTCGGATCCAGCACGATGGCGCTCTCGGTGACTTCAAGCATCAACTGGTCCGGTTCGACGCCGGTTGCGATGAGCGCTTGTTCTACCATTTTCAGGGTATGCGGGTCGTGCAGCGAGCGTGCCGAGAGGTTCACGCTCACCCGCAGTCGAAAGCTCTCGCGGCACATGCCCCGGTAGTGTCTCAGCGCGTCGACCAGCACCCAGCGGGTCAGCGGGGCGATCAGCCCGGTTTGCTCTGCGGCCATGATAAATTTGTCAGGCGGAACCATGCCGAGGCGCGGGTGCTGCCAGCGCACCAGTGCTTCGGTGCCGACGATGCGGCCGGTTTTGAGTTCCAGCTTCGGCTGGAAATGCAGCAGGAGTTGCTCTTGTTCGATCGCATCGCGCAATTCCGCCATCAGCCCGAGCCGCTCGGGGCTGTGCAGATTAAACTCGGGTGCGTAAACTGCGTAATCGCTTGCCATCCGCTTGGCGCGATACATGGCAATATCTGCCCGCTGCAGCAACATATCCGCATTGTCGGCGTGTTCGGGCATGGTCGCCACGCCGATGCTGGTCTCGACGGTGATCGGAATTCCGTCGATCATGAATGGCGCTTCCAGGCAGTCATGGAGCTTTTTGATGACATTGCTCACATCGCTGCTTGCCGCCAGCCGTGGCAGCAATATGCCGAATTCGTCGCCGCCGAGCCGCGCGACCACATCGAGCGTGAACAACGCGCTGCGCAGGCGCAGGCCGACTTGCTGTAACAGGATGTCACCACGGTCATGGCCTAGCGTATCGTTGACGTCCTTGAAATTGTCAAGATCCATGAGCAACAGGGCGACGTGAAATTGTTCGCGTTGCCCGGCCACGATTGCCTCCTGCACCAGTTCGCGGAAACGGATGCGGTTCGGCAAGCCGGTGAGCGTGTCGGTGTAAGCGAGGCGACGGATGGTTTCATCCGCTTGCCGGCGTTCTTGTCGTATGCGCGCTTCGCGCAGCTCGCGCTCGATGGCGGGTATTAGCCGCGCGGTATTGCCTTTCATGATGTAGTCGTGTGCGCCAGTCCTCATGGCCTCCACGGCGATGGCCTCGTCGATCGAGCCGGAGACGATGATGAACGGGATGTCGCCCCCCAGTTCCTTGAACAGCTTTAGCGCCGCGAGCCCGTTAAAGTGGGGCAGGGCGTGATCGGAAATGACAATATCCCAGTCCTGTCGTTTGAGCGCGGCCTGCAGCGCCTCCGCCGATTCCACGCGCTCGTGGATAGTCTCGTAGCCAGCCCGGCGCAGATCGCGCAGCAGCAGTTCGGTGTCGTTGTCCGAGTCTTCGACGATCAGCGTGCGCAGTAGTTTTGGCATGGATGCAATTGCCCCTATTTTTTATGTGCAGCGTTGGCAGGAGGCGGTTCGTTCAGCACCAGCCAGTACACACCCAGTTGCCGCACAGCCTCGACGAACTTGGTGAAATCCACCGGCTTGCGGATGTAGCTGTTGGCGCCGAGCCGATAGCCGTTGATCAGGTCCTGCTCCTCCTTCGAGGAAGTCAGGAGCACCACCGGCAGCAGCCTCAGGTGCTCATCGGCCCGGAGGAGCCTGAGCACCTCCAGCCCGTCGATCTTCGGCAATTTGATATCCAGCAGAATTACCGCAGGTTGTTGGCTGATGTCACGGTCGGCATGCGCGCCCCGGCGGAACAGGTAATCCAGAGCCTCCACGCCGTCGCGCGCAACGATCACTTCGTTGACGATGTTGTTCTGCTTCAGTGCCCGCAGCGTCAGCGCCTCGTCGTCGGGATTGTCCTCGACCAGTAGTATGGATTTTCGGAGCATGGTTTGTCCTTATCGGTAAATTATGCCGTTGCTTGAGCCGGTTCGGGTGAAACAGTGAAATAAAATGTTGCTCCTAGGCCCACGGCACCTTCGGCCCAGGCGCGGCCACCGTGGCGGTGGACGATACGCTGCACCGTCGCCAGGCCGACACCCGTTCCGGGGAACTCATTTATCGCGTGCAGCCGCTGAAACACACTGAACAGCTTGTCCGCGTATTTCATATCGAACCCGGCGCCGTTGTCGCGCACGAAATAAGCCGGCACTTCATTATCCCGCTGCGCGCCGAACTCGATGCGGGCGTGTTCCTGCTTGCCGGTGAATTTCCAGGCGTTCGAGAGCAGGTTGGTGAGCAGTATGTGCATGAGCTTGGCATCGCCTTCGGCGGACAGCCCCGGCTGGATGACGAATTCTACCGCGCGCTCCGGCTGCGTCTGTCGCAGTTCCCCGGCAATGCTCGCGGCCAGGGCGCTCAGGTCCACCGGCGCGGGTTGCATAGTCGCGCGCGTCACGCGCGCGAGATTCAGCATGTCGTCGATCAGCTCGGCCATGTGCTGGCTGGCGGCGCGCACGCGGCCCAGATAGTCCCTGGCCTGATCATCCAGCTTGGCCGAGTAGTCCTCCAGCAAGGCCTGACTGAAACCGTCTATGGCACGCAGCGGCGCGCGCAGATCGTGCGACACCGAGTAGCTGAAGGCCTCGAGTTCCTTGTTGGCGGACGCGAGTTCGGCGGTGCGCTCGATGACCTTGCGTTCCAGGTTCGCGTTCAGGCTGCGTATTTCCTCCTCGATCCGTTTGCGCTCGGTCACATCGCGCAGGATTGCGGTAAAAAATATTCGCCCTTGCTCGGTCAATTTCGAGATTGAGGCCTCCGCTGGAAACTCCGTGCCGTCCTTGCGCCGTCCCAATATCTCGCGCCGCTCTTCCATGAATCGGCTGGTTTTGGGGGCGGCGGCGAAATTCTGCATATGGTGGCGGTGAATTTCGCCGAAACGCGTCGGCAGCAGCCGGTTAAGGGGCTGGCCGATAATCTCCGCCGCGTTATAGCCGAAGATGACCTCCGCGCCGTAGTTGAACAACACGATGCGCTGATCCTGATCCACGCTGATGATGGCGTCGGTGGCGGTGTTCACAATCGTGATAAAGCGCACGTCACCCTCTGCTCTCTGGCGCGCGCTGACGATACGCAACGTCAAAAATGCCGTCATGGCACCGAGCAACAGGATGAGGCCATATCCCACCAATAGCCGCCGGAGTTGCTCGTCCCGCGCCGTCAGCGCCATGGACGTGCGGGTTGGTTGTTGCACGACCACGCCCCAGCCATAACCGGGTACGACCGCGTAGGCGATAATGGACTCCTCCTGTCCCATCGCATCAAAGCCGATTTCCACCCCCTGTTCGCCGCGCCGCAATTTTTGCACGACAGCGGTTGCCGACAGGTCTATGATCTTTTCCCGACTCTGATGTCTGGAATCTAGTGCCATCTGCCCTTTCGAGTCCACGATATAGACAAATGCATCTTTGCCCATATCGATCCCCGCGACCCATTCAAGCAGTTTCTCGATGCGGATATGCAACACCAGGATGCCTGCGACTTGCCCAGTCATACTTTTGACCGGCACGGCGACCGCAACAACATTGAATTGCGGAACCACTACCCGTCTATATACCGAGGAGACATAAGGTTGCCAGTCGCGGCTCACTCCCCGGAACCAGTCGTGGGATGAAAAATTGAGCCCGCGCGCACTGGGCAGAGCTGGCATGTCCGCCTTTAGCGTGCCCTTCGCGTCGGTCAGAAACAACCGCTCGATATGCGGAAAGTCCTGCGGGACGGAGCGCATGATTTCGATCGCCTCGCCCCACTTTCCCTGCGCGACGAGATCGCGGAACTTTACGCGGGCGGAAAGGGAAATGGCGACATCCGTGACGCGCCCGAATTTTTCCGTCAACGTGACGGCCATCAGTTGTGCGACGGCCTCGCGGCGCGACAGTGCCACGGCGGTGAGGTCGCCGTCGATGTCGCGATAGTTGTATGCCGCCGTTGCGATGACCGCCACTACGGCGAGCGACAGCACGGCCCAGCGAAATAGCGAGTGGCCGATGAACGATGCCAGGATGTCGCGCAGCTTGGTCAGGGTGGTCATGCCGGAAGTACCATCAGGTACGAGAGTAGGGGTGTGATTTCCCGGACGTGCTGACCAGCCTGCCGGTAAATCTCAAAGGTGGAACAAAGAATAGCGCCGCAGGCGGGGAGGAGGAAAAACAGAAACAACGACCATCCCGCCCGCAGACCCGTGAGCAGGGGAATCCATTTGCTGATTGTTCGTGTGTACCCTCGCGCACCGGATTTCCCCTTTTGTTTCTTATTATTCAGGTGATAAGCACCCGTTAACCATACTCGAAAATTAACCGGGGCGCAATCATCCAGTTAAACCCAGTTAAATGCGCTTTCAGAAACGATCTTTCCAACTACGCAACGCAGTAAAGACGCTGATTTCGTCAGTTTGCTTAATATTGGCCATGCGTTGTGCGGTGGCGATGATGCCCGGCTCAGTGCAGCGCAAAAATGGATTGGTGGCTTTTTCCAGAGCGATGGTTGAGGGCAGGGTCGGCAGTCCGGCGGCGCGCAGCGCATGCGCATCCGCTAGTCGTTGTTTGAGTTTTGCGTTGCTGGGTTCGCAGGCGAGGGCGAAGCGGATGTTGGCTTCGGTGTATTCGTGTCCGCAATAGACTTTGGTTTCATCCGGCAGGTTTGCCAGCCGTTGCAAGGCATGGAAAAGTTGTGCCGCTGTGCCTTCAAATATTTTGCCGCAACCACAGCCGAATAAAGTATCGCCGCAAAATACGCCACCTTCTCCAACGAAGGCGATATGTCCCCGCGTATGGCCGGGGATGTCGAGCACATCCAGCTTGATGTTTAATCCTGCCAGTTCAACCACATCTCCCTCGCCCAGCGCATGGCTGATGCAGGGAATATTTTCATGCTGTGGCCCATACACCGGCACGTTGTATACTTGCACCAGTTCGAGCACGCCGCCGGTATGATCGTTATGGTGGTGGGTGCACAGAATGGCAGCGAGTTTAAGCTGGTGCGCCTTGAGATAAGCCAGCACCGGCGCGGCATCACCCGGGTCAACCACGACCGCATAGTGCTGATCGTGCAGCGTCCAGATGTAGTTGTCCTTGAGCGCGGGAATGGGAATAATGGCTGGCATGGGAATATCCGTTTTCTAATGGGTCATATTTGAGTGAAACCTGTCTGATGTCAACCACCAACACTTTAGCCGATTGGTTTGCCACGCCGCAGGGGCAATATTTGCTGGCGCGCGAGCAGGATTTTTTCGACCACAGTGTAGCGGATATTTTTGGTTACAACGCGCTGCAACTGGGTTTGCCAGAGCAGGATTTTCTGCGCGCCAGCCGCATGCCGTTGCGTACTGTGGCGGGAAACAAGGTTGGGCTGTCCACTCCCCGTCATGAATCCGGGCACCATCAGCTGGTCAGGCTGATTATGGATGAACTGCCGTTTGAATGCGGCAGCCTAGATCTGGTGGCGATGCCGCATGTGCTGGAATTCAATGCGCACCCGCACCAGATTTTGCGTGAGGTTGAACGCGTGCTGCGGCCGGAGGGTTCGGTCATTATCAGCGGTTTCAATCCGCGCAGTTTGTGGGGTGTGCGGCGTATGCTGGGCTCGCAGATGGGCTATCCGTGGAGCGGCGATTTCATGGCTTTGCCGCGCTTGAAAGACTGGCTGGCGCTGCTTGGATTCGAAGTGGTGGCAGGACGCTTTGCCTGCTATGCGCCGCCACTGGCCAATTCGAAATGGCGGCAACGTTTTAATTTTATGGAACAGGCAGGGGACCGCTGGTGGGCCGTGTTTGGCGGAGTGTATTATTTGCAGGCAATCAAACGCGTGCCGGGTATGCGGCTGATTAAACCAAGCTGGAATAAGGGGCTGGTCGGCAAGTTGATGCCGGCCGCGCCCAAGCTAAACAGGGAAGTGTCGCAGCGCACAGAAAAAAATGAGTAGAGAAGATCTGGCAGCAAGTGAAGATGTGGTGGAAATTTTTACCGATGGTGCCTGCAAGGGCAATCCCGGCATCGGTGGCTGGGGCGCGCTGTTGCAGGTCAGTGGTAAGGAGCGCGAGCTGTGCGGTGGCGAGGCACATACCACCAACAACCGCATGGAGCTGATGGGCGCGATTTGCGCGCTGGAAGCCTTGAAGCGACCGAGCCGGGCGATCCTGCATACCGACTCAAAATATGTGCAGCAAGGAATTACCGTATGGATACACAACTGGAAGCTGCGTGGCTGGAAAACTGCCGACAAGAAGCCGGTGAAAAATGAGGACTTGTGGCGCAGGCTGGACGAACTGGCGGGCAAACATCATGTGCAATGGGTGTGGATAAAGGGACATGCCGGGCATGACGGCAACGAGCGCGCGGATCAGTTGGCTAATCGCGGCATTGAACAGTTCTTGGGAAAATAAAACCGTAGGTCGGGCTATGCCCGACATGGCGGGCATAGCCCGCCCTACAAAAAACAGAACGGACGGAAACAATGAGACAAGTCGTACTGGATACTGAAACCACCGGCCTCGACCCGAAGCAGGGGCATCGCATCATCGAACTGGCGGCCATCGAGTTGTGCAACCGCAAGGTTTCCGATCGCCGCTTTCACCGTTATCTCAACCCGGAACGCGAGATTGATGCAGGAGCGGCAGAAGTGCATGGCCTGACGCTGGAGCGTCTGCTGGACGAACCTAAATTTGTTGAGATTGCCCCGGCTTTTCTTGAGTTTATCAGCGGCGCAGAACTCATCATCCACAATGCACCGTTCGATGTTGGCTTCCTCAATGCCGAGCTGGCACGTGCCGGATTACCTTTGCTGGGTGCGCTGTGCCCGCCGCCCATTGACACTTTGAAGCTGGCCAAGGAATTGCATCCGGGCAAGAAAAACAATCTGAACGCTCTGTGCGACCGTTACCAGATAGACAACTCGCATCGCACCCTGCACGGCGCGCTGCTCGATACCGAGCTGCTGGCCGAGGTCTACCTGTCCATGACACGCGGGCAGGAGAGTTTGCTGGGCGATGACAGCGAGGAAGCGGAAGATCAGCCCGCCATGTTCGCCGAGGGCGCGCCGCGCCTGGCACTACGGGTATTGCTGGCAAGTGAGGATGAATTGGCGCAACACGCGCAGCAATTGGCCGACATAGCCAAGGCCAGCAAGGGCGCCTGCCTGTGGCAGCAACTTGAATTGCAAGCGCCATGAAAATTGCCGTTTGCAGCACGCAGCCGCATGACCGGCAATTCCTGCTGGCCGCCAACCAGACGGCAGGACATGAGCTGGTATTTTTCGAGGCGCGCCTGAACGAGGAAACGCGCCTGATGACAGCGGATTTTCCTGCCGTGTGCGTGTTTGTGAACGACATCCTGAATGATGCAGTATTGCGGGTTTTGGCGGAACAGGGCACGCGCCTGATTGCTTTGCGCTGCGCGGGTTTCAATAATGTGGATATCAACGCGGCGGCGCGTCTCGGCATTCGGGTGGTGCGCGTACCCGCTTATTCGCCCTATTCGGTGGCGGAACATGCGGTGGGATTGATGCTGGCGCTGAACCGCAAAATTCACCAGGCCTATAACCGCGTGCGCAATGGAAATTTTTCCCTGGATGGTTTGCTGGGTTTCGAGTTGCGTGGCCGCACGGTGGGCATCGTGGGGACTGGCCGCATCGGTAGCGCAGTGGCGCACATCCTGCACGGCTTCGGCTGCCATCTCGTGGCGCATGACACCGTGCAAAGCGCAGAATGTATAAAACTCGGCGTGCAATATGTCACGCTGAATGAGCTGTATGCGGCCAGCGACATTATCACGCTGCACTGCCCGCTCAATCAGCAGACGCATCGCCTGATTAACGCCGCCGCCTTGCACCAGATGAAGCCGGGGGTGATGCTGATCAATACCAGCCGTGGTGGGGTAATTGATACACAAGCCGTGATCGTGGCGCTGAAATCCAGGAAGGTAGGGTATCTCGGGCTGGATGTGTACGAGCAGGAGGGGGATTTGTTCTTTCAGGATTTATCCAATCAAGTCATACAGGATGATATGTTTGAACGCCTGCTGACTTTTCATAACGTGCTCATCACCGGCCATCAGGGATTTTTTACTGAAGAAGCACTGCGCAACATTGCCCAGACCACGCTGGACAACATCAGTATTTTTGAACGTAGCGGACAGTGCCAGAATGAAGTGACCAGCGAGCTGTTGCGTTGAAGGTAGATGTGCTCATCATCGGTGCTGGCGCAGCTGGCATGATGTGCGCCATCGAAGCCGCGCGCCGGGGTCGTTCCATAGTACTGCTGGATCATGCCACCAAACTGGCGGAAAAAATTCGCATCTCGGGCGGCGGTCGCTGCAACTTCACCAATCTGAATGCCCAGCCAGAAAATTATATTTCCACCAACCCGCATTTTTGCCGCTCGGCGCTGGCGCGCTACACCCCGCAGGATTTCATTACTTGGTTAAACAAGGCTGGCCTCGGCTATCACGAAAAAAAACTCGGACAACTATTTTGCGATGAAGGATCGGGGGCCATCATTGCGTTGCTTAAGAATGAATGTGATGCGGTGGGGGTGCAATGGATGATGCCATGCAGTGTCAATGAAGTGGCTTATGGCGATGCATTTTCTGTTGTCACAACCCGTGGCACATTTCATGCGCAGTCTCTGGTCATCGCCAGCGGTGGCCTGTCCATCCCCAAGATCGGTGCCACACCATTTGGCTATCACGTTGCCGAACAATTCGGCATCCTCATGACCAAACTCAAGCCAGGATTGGTGCCGCTCAGTTTTCATCCCGATGAGTGGGCGCCTTACGCCGACCTCGCCGGAATTTCAGTGGACGCGATCGTTCGCTATGGGGAGCAGGCATTCCGCGAAAACCTGCTGTTCACCCACCGCGGCCTGAGCGGCCCCGCCATCCTGCAAATCTCCTCCTATTGGGAGCACGGCCAGCCGCTGCACATCAACCTGCTGCCGGACAATAATTTACAGGAATTGTTTGCGCAGCAGCGCGACAGCCGCATGTTGCTCAGCAATTTTCTGGCGCAATATTTGCCAAAACGGTTTGCAGACACCTGGTGCGCCCAGTTGCCTGAGAACAAGCCGCTCGTCCAATACTCAGAAAAGGAAATCGCAACGCTTGCTGCCAAATTGCATGATAGTCAAATCACGCCCAGCGGCACACTGGGCTATGCCAAGGCCGAAGTGACCTGCGGCGGGGTAGATACTCATGCGCTATCATCCAAAACCATGCAGGCTAACGATGTGCCCGGTCTGTATTTCATCGGCGAAGTGGTGGATGTGACTGGACAATTAGGCGGCTATAACTTTCAGTGGGCATGGGCATCTGGCTACGCTGCCGGGCAATATTGTTGAGGTGTTGGTTATGGTGCGCAAGCGCACCCTTGTTATTTTACTGTGCGGCAGCGTGCTTAACCTAGAAACCCCAGTTGACTGCTCATCTATATATTTAACAAGATGATTTCAATAAATTTATTCATGCTTGACCGTTTCCCCCGATTGGTGAGACCGCCCCGTCCAACTGAGGTTTCTAGGCTTAACCGTCTCGCAGCACCCCATCCACTAACCGCAGTTGCCGCTGCATCTTCCCAGCCAGTTCCAGATCGTGAGTGACCACGATGAAGCTGGTGTTCAGATTTTCGTTGAGAGTCTGCATCAATTCAAACAGCGCTTGTGCGCTGGCGCGGTCGAGATTTCCGGTCGGTTCGTCGGCCAGCACGCAGGCTGGTTCGGTGACCAGCGCGCGTGCCACGGCGACGCGCTGGCGTTCGCCGCCGGAAAGTTCTGCGGGCAGATGTTCTGCGCGTAGCGTAAGTCCGACCAGCTTTAACATCTGTGCGGCAATCGGCTCTGCTTCTCCCCGCTTCATGCCACGGATAGATCGGAAGAGC
>CAMTXD010000015.1:0-18609 GCA_947085625.1 uncultured Gallionellaceae bacterium
GCGCCTACGCATGGTGCCGATCGGCGAGACCTTCAACCGTTTCCAGCGCGTGGTACGCGACGTAGGGCGCGAACTCGGCAAGGACATCGAGCTGGTCATCACCGGGGCGGACACTGAGCTGGACAAAACCGTGGTGGAAAAAATCGGCGACCCACTCATGCACCTGGTGCGCAACGCGCTGGACCATGGCATCGAATCAGCGGCAGCGCGGCAAGCAACCGGAAAACCCGCCAAAGGCACGCTGCGCCTCAATGCCTACCATGACTCCGGCAGCATCGTGATCGAGATTGCCGACGACGGCGGCGGCCTCAATCGTGAGCGCATCCTGCAAAAAGCCCGCGACCGCGGCCTGGTGGCGGCCGATGTCACCCCTTCCGACCAGGATATCTACAACCTGATTTTCGAGGCCGGCTTCTCCACGGCAGAGGCCGTCACCAATATCTCCGGGCGCGGTGTCGGCATGGACGTGGTCAAGCGCAACATCACCGCCCTGCGCGGCACGGTGGACCTAGGCAGCGAGCCGGGCCAGGGCACCACGGTGCGCATCCGGCTACCGCTGACACTGGCGATTATCGATGGCTTTCTGGTGGGCGTGGGCAAATCAAGTTACGTGGTACCGCTGGACATGGTGGTGGAGTGCGTCGAACTCACCGCCGACGACCGCCAGGCCCTGCATGAGCGCAACTACATCAACCTGCGCGGTGAGGTATTGCCGTTTGTGCAATTGCGTCGGCATTTTGAAGTCGAGGGGACGGCGGGGCGGCGCGAAAACGTGGTCGTGGTGAACTACGCTGGACAAAAATCTGGGCTGGTGGTGGACGAGTTGCTGGGCGAGTTCCAGACCGTGATCAAGCCGCTGGGCAAGCTGTTCAGCACGCTGCGCGGCATCAGCGGCTCCACCATTCTGGGCAGCGGCGAAGTGGCGCTGATTCTGGATGTGCCGTCTCTGGTGCAGCAAGCCGTCCAGCGGGAAGCGCAGCAGGTTTCGTCACGAGCATAAGGACTATCCAGCCTTGGTTCGTTGAATTGTTGGTCTTAATTTTTCTATTTTCAAAAAGGAGTTAATCATGAATTGGTTTTATGATCTGAAGCTTGCGACCAAGTTAATCTCGTCGTTTTTAACAGTGCTGGCAATGACCGCTTTTTTGGGCGTATTTGCCATCACTGAGATGGCAAAGATCGATGCCACCGCGACCGACTTGGCGACCAACTGGATGCCCAGCGTCCGCTACAGTTCCGACATGAACACCAACACCTCGGATTTCCGCATCGCCGAGTTGAAGCACATCCTGTCTACCGAGGACAAGGATATGACCCAAAATGAAAAGGAATTGGCGGATGTGCAGGCGGCTTTAGATAAAAACAAAGCCGAGTACGTGAAGCTGATTACCTCGCCCGAGGAGAGAGCACTATGGGAGTCTTTTCTTAAGAGCTGGGGCGAATACCAGGTGGAGAACGTCAAGGTGATTGCACTTTCCCGCGCCAATAAACCTGACCAAGCAAGGACGTTGGCACTTAGCGAGTCGAAAAATAAATTCGATGAGGCCAATGCATATTTGATCAAACTGGCGGACCTGAACGTCGCAGGCGGCATCGAGGCAGATCGAGCCGGAACTGTGCTGTATAACACCGCCCGTATGCTGATCATAAGCACGCTGCTCGGCGCGGTATTAATCGGCTTATTTTTAGCCTTGTTTGTAACCCGGATTATCATGCGCCAGATCGGCGGCGAACCTGCTTATGCCGCAGATATAGTGGGTAAAGTGGCGGCAGGGGATCTCACTGTGAACGTAACGACGCGGAGCGGAGACGCCAGTAGCCTATTGTTCAATATTAAATCCATGGTGACCTCCCTATTCAATATCGTGACCGAAGTACGCGGCACCGCTGACAATCTCGCCAGCGCCTCCGAGGAAATCAGTGCCACAGCCCAGTCCATCAGCCAGGCCACCAACGAGCAGGCTGCCAGCGTGGAAGAAACCAGCGCCTCGATTGAGCAAATGAGCGCCTCCGTCAACCAGAACACCGAGAACGCCAAAATCACCGACGGCATGGCCAGCAAAGCCTCCAAGGAAGCCACCGAAGGCGGAGAATCGGTCAAGCAGACGGTGGTTGCCATGAAGCAGATTGCCAAGCGCATCGGCATCATCGACGACATCGCCTACCAGACCAATTTGCTGGCGCTCAATGCCGCCATTGAAGCGGCGCGTGCTGGCGAGCACGGTAAGGGCTTTGCCGTGGTGGCCGCCGAGGTGCGCAAACTGGCCGAGCGCAGTCAGGTGGCCGCGCAGGAAATCGGCGAGCTGGCCTCCAGCAGTGTGGATATGGCCGAGCGCGCGGGCAAGCTGCTCGACGAGATGGTGCCGTCAATCAACAAGACCTCGGACCTGGTGCAAGAGATCAGCGCAGCCTCGCAGGAGCAGTCTGCCGGGGTAAGTCAGATCAACACAGCCATGAGCCAGTTGAGCCAGATCACCCAGCAAAATGCCTCGGCCTCCGAGGAACTGGCCGCCACGTCGGAAGAGATGAGTGGCCAGGCCATGCAGTTACAAGAAACCATGGAGTTCTTCAAGGTGGATGCCAGCGGCGACGCCAGCCACGCCAAAGCGGCGGCACCGAAAGCGGCAGCCCGTGCGACCAAGGTGGCCCGCCAGGCCAATCCGGCTGCTGGCGGCGCCCCCGATGAAGCCGAGTTTACACGGTTTTAAGGGGAGACCATTATGGGCGCACTAGTCAAGACAGGCGGCACGGCGGTGGCCGCGCAACATCAGGAAGATGCGCAGTACCTGACCTTCCTGCTCGGCGGCGAGATGTTTGCGATTGGCATTCTGGGCATCAAGGAGATTATCGAATACGGCAGCCTGACAGCCGTGCCGATGATGCCGCAGTTCATCCGCGGGGTGATTAATTTGCGCGGCGCGGTGGTGCCGGTGGTGGATTTATCGGCCCGCTTTGGCCGAAAATCCGCTGAGCTCACGCGGCGCAGTTGCATCGTGATCCTGGAGGTCGAATCGGACGGAGAGGGGCAGGACGTGGGCGTGGTGGTGGACTCGGTCTCCGAAGTACTGGCCATTTCCGCCAGCGAGATCGAACCGCCCCCCTCCTTTGGCGCAAAGATTCGCACCGACTTCATCAGCGGCATGGGCAAGGTGGGCGGCAAGTTTGTTATCATCCTCAATGCCAGCCGCGTGCTCTCGGTTGATGAGATGGCCATGCTGACTGCGGCTGCCGGCAGCGCAGAGAGCGTTGCGGCTTAAGGGCACCTCTGAAATCCAGAGTTCGCCCAAATGCAAGGCGCGGGAAACGAAGTTTCAGTGTAGGGTAACCTTTAGGTTGGCTGGAACTAAAAAATTTTGCAGCGCCGCTTAGGATAGCTATTATGGTGTTACACGCTATTTTGAACTTAAGCGGCGAGGGCTCAAGCGCCTCATGATTGGGTATGGTGAGCGCCACATCCTCGTCGGCATCTGTCATCAATTGCCGACGAGGACGTCGGCGCTCCCACTCAAAAGCGAAACGCTGGATATGCATATCGCTCTTTGGGTAATTACAGTCAAAAGTTGCCGCAGCAAGCCCGTGACCTGACTCAGTCGCCGAAGACGACTGTATGGGTAAGCGCGGCGAATGTCTGGGAAATTTCGATCAAGTATTCGTTTGGGCGTGGTGAAATGCCCGTTTCGAGCAAAGACGCATACGGTATTTTCAGGAATTTGAGATCCACTATAAAATGACCCACTGATTCCAATGACGGGGCTAAATTTATGAACATTCTGCTAACTGGTGGTGCCGGTTTCATCGGTTCACATAGCATTGAAGCAATGTTGGCAGCAGGGGCGCGCATCACCGTTCTGGATAATTTTTCTTCAGGCAAGATGGAGAATCTTCCATCTTCTGCCAATCTGACGGTAATTCGTGGAGATATACGCGAACCTGCAACCGTTGATCAAGCCATGCAGGGTATCAGTCATGTATTGCATCTTGCTGCGCAGGTTTCGGTACCTGCATCTGTCAAGGATCCGCTGGGTTCCAGCCAGCATAACATTCAGGGTTTTCTGAATGTGATTGATGCTGCACGCCGTGCCAACGTGTCACGTTTTGTTTATGCTTCCAGTGCAGCTGTATATGGTGTACCCGATCAATTGCCCCTCAATGAGCAGTCACCCGTCAAGCCGCTTTCGCCCTATGGTCTTGAAAAAAACGTGAATGATCAATACGCAGCGCTTTATCAAAAGCTCTACGGACTTTCTACTCTGGGCTTGCGTTATTTCAATGTATATGGCCCTCGCCAGGATCCTGCCTCACCCTATGCCGGCGTGATTAGCCGCTTTGCTTCAGCCATGATCAAAGGCGATCCCTTGCACGTATTCGGCGATGGTGGACAAACGCGAGACTTTATCTTCGTCAAGGATGTTGCATTGCTTAATTTGCGCGCATTGCAAAGCAACGTTGACGGGGTGTGCAATATCGCCACCGGGCATAGCGTCACCTTGCTTGAATTAATCGATACGCTGGCGAAATGCTCCACGTGTACACCCCATATCATTCATGAACCGCCAGCGACGGGAGATATTCGCCACTCTTCAGTGACACCCGACAAAATGTTCCGACAGCTTGGCCCGCAGGATACGACAACACTGGCTGACGGTTTAAAACAACTACTCGCCTCGCCGCTGTGAAGCATATGTATTCACTTTTCAGACCATGTTGCTGGTTTTGCAAATCCACTTAAATTTGGCGGAGAAAAGCGCAGCTTCCATGGCTGTAAGCGCCCAACTGCTGCGCTTACAGCCATGAGATAACGTATCGCCCCGTAGCCGCGTCAAGGGTGCGCTACGCCAGTCTACATATGGCGCAGCCTGCCCTTGACCCGGCTACGGGGCTGTCTGGCATCGGGGCAGTAAAGCATTTTCCATGCCCAAAAAAACGCTCCGCCAGATTTACGCAGATCGAACGCACCACGCTGATGGTGGTGCTGGCCGAGATGCCGGATGGCACGGCACAATCGGATCTGGATGGCGCAAGCCGAGGCGCTCAGTGCCATCCCGCCTGAGCTGCGGAAGACGTTTACTTACGACCAGGGGCGAGAGATGAGCAAGCATGTGCAACTGACTGAAAGGACGGGCGTTGCAGTTTACTTCTGCGATCCGAATAGCCCGTGGCAGAGGGGGCTGAACGAGAACACCAACGGGCTGCTGCGCCAGTATTTACCGAAGGGGAAAGACCTGTCGGTCTACACGCAAGAGCAGTTGGATGAGATCGCTTGGGGCTTGAATACGCGTCCGAGAAAGAAGTTCGGATTCAGGTCGCCGATAGAGGTTTACAGTGAACTCCTGCTAAATATGGAACTGGCTAAAATCGCTACTAAACATTAACTGTTGCGGTTGGTTTTTGAATCTGCCCTGTGATTGATGGACAGAAAGGGCTACTAGCCGCCATCCAATGCCTCTGGCCAACAGCTGTGATTCAGCGGTGAAGAGGTTCTTGTACCCTTTAGGGTGTGAAACGTTCGGGCTAAAAAGTCGGGCTTGATCCGAAACACCGAAATGCACGCGATTTGGCCCGCTAATCAGGGGATTGCCGTAGCCGGTTATTTTTGCAGCATGAAGGTCTCGTATTCCAGGCTGTCGAGCTTGCGATCGAGCAGCAGCAGACCGGCAATGACCGCAACGAGCAGCGACAACCCGAATCCGTAACCGTACCAGGGCGCGCCGAGTTCGATGCTGATGAAGGTGAAGGCGATATTGCCCAGCACGAACAGAATGGAGAGCACCACCAGGATGCGTCGCTTGTCCAAGTAGAAAAAGACGTTGATGATCCCCAGGAAAACCACCTGCAAGACGACGGCGACCACGTCCACGTACAACAGCGGCAGGTACATCTGCGAGATGCCAAGAAGTTGCAGCAGCGACGGCCCTGCGATGAAGACGACGAGCACGGTGATGGACTGGATCTTGACGATTTCTAGGATGCCCTGGCGCGCGACGAACACCATTTCGTTGCGCATCGCCTCGATGTGCTGGAGCGTGCCGCCTTCGCGCACGGCGGTGTAGAACTTGTCGTAATATTCGACGAAATCGGTTTCCAGCCGCACCAGAAACACCGCCATGCCGGGGATGATCGAGAGGTAGGCGAGGAAGATCGGCAGGTCATAGATGAGCGAGGCGCGCAGCGGGCCGATGATGGCCTGGCTGGTATCGGGGTGGAACCAAAAAATGAACTTGTCCGCCCAGATGCCTAAGTTGTAGAGCAAGCCCATCAGCAGCAGGCTTTTGTACATCCGCCCGGACTGGAGAAAATCGAATTCGACATAGCGGTTGGACGGATAGGCGCGCAGCGCCAGCGCCATCATGCCGGCCATGAGCGCGACATGACCGATGAAGAAGCCGGAAAGCAGGCCTTCCAGCCCGTGGCTTGCAAGCAGCCAGGCGCCACCGACGGTGACGCTGTAGCCGACGGCGAACAGCACCAGCACGGCCTTGTAGGCCTTGATGCTGGTAAGAAAGATAGACAGCATCCAGATGTTGCACAAGGCCACGAAGCTGCCCAGCATCAGCGCCCGGTACGCCAGACTCAGGCCATCGAACCACACGACGAGCGCCAAGGTGCCGAGTACGCCGGATGCCAGCGTTGTCACGAACAGCGCGCCCGACAGGTTGGGCAGCACCCGGCTGTCGTCCTTTTCGAACAGGCGGTCGGCGACATAGCGGGTGAAGCCGAGCTGCAACAGGCCGGTGAGGATCAGGCTGGCGGCGATGAGGTAGGTGACGGACACCTGGAATTGGGTAACCAGTGCAGCCGGCGCCACGACGCCGATTGAAATGAAGCCGATCAGGAGTACGCCCAGGATCGACAGCACCCAGGGCCCGGCGCTGATAAGCCCGGCGTAGGCATAGGCCTGGAACAGGCTGAAGTAACTGTCGCGGCGGAGTATCTTGCGCAGTTCGAATCCGAGTCCGGCCATGGTTAATCCTTTCTTTGCGCGGCGTGCGGGCAGCTTGCCGCTGCGAGCGGGCGGGCGGCTTCGCCCGTTTCAGCGGTTTCAAATAGCGTGCGATAGGTCGCGCGGTAGGCGTCGAACATCTGGCTATCGCAGTAATAGCGGGCGACCCGGGTCTGCCCGGTTTGCTGCGCGGCGCGCCAGCGATCGGGCCAGGTAAGCAGGTCGATTGCCGCCAGAGCCAGCGCCTCGGGGTCGGCGATGCGCACCAGCGCGCCGCTCGCGCCGAGCGCCTGGTCTTCCGTATCGCGTCCTTCGATCAGTTCTCTGCAGGCGCCGACATCGGTGGCGACCACCGGCACGCCGGCAGCCATAGATTCCAGCAGCACCAGCGGCAGAGATTCGCTGATGGAGGAAAGCACCGTCACGCCGATTTGCGGAAACAGCGTGTCCACTTTCTGCATCCCCAGAAAACGCACGCTGTCGCCCAGATCCAGACTAGCTACCAGCGCCCGGCATTCCGCTGCGTATTCGGGGTCTTCCTCGGCAGGGCCGGCGATCCAGCCCTGCGCGCCCGGCATCCGGTTGGCCACAATGCGCATGGCGCGGATGAAGGTCTTGATGTCCTTGATCGGCACCACCCGGCCGATCAGACACAACACCGGCGGCGGTTCCGCCGGGCGGAATGCCGTGAGTTGCGCGTAGCGTTCCACGGCGATGCCGTTCGGAATACAGGCGCTGCGCGTGGCGTCGGCACCATCCTCGATTTGCCGCAGACGGTTGGCTTCGAACAAGGCGACGGTGCGGTCGGCGGCATCGTAGCCGATGCGGCCGAGCGAGCCGAAGTAGCGCATCCACAGCTCGCGGAAATAGCCGATCTGGGTAGGGTCCTTTTGAAACAGGTCGCGGTTGTCGGCCAGCCAGTCGCTTTGTAGCAAATCGATGCGCCGCTCCTTGGTGTAGATGCCGTGTTCGCTCAGCAGGAACGGCCGCCCGGTGCGGACTTTCAGCAGGCTGCCGAGAAAGCCCGCATAGCCGGTGGAGATGCTGTGATAGAGCCGAGCCGGGATGGCCGACTGCGCAATCCGGTGCAACTGCCAGATGGGTCGATGCAGCGAGCGCACCGTCCAGAAATAATCGACGAACGAAGGGTCGGTGCAGTGGGCGCGGTATTGCTCGGTAATGGCGTCCCAGCTTGCCTGGCTGTGCAGGAACTGCGCTTCGTCAATGCCGCCCGCACCGAGCTGGGCGTTGACAGCTTCGGCAAGGCCGACGCTGCTGCTGCCGGGCTGGCCGGCGGCGCGCAATCGCGCATGTAAATCGGCCGACCGTGCGATCGCCTGGGGATCGCCGGCCTGCGGGCGAGGTTCGAGCGATGCCTGTGCGTCGTGCAGGTAATGCGTCTCGACATGGACGACGTTGTCCGGCAGGTCGTAAAGTGGTGCGCCGTAATCGCCGGCCCGGCTGCCGAGGAAGATGCAGGCAAACCGGTATTCCGGAAAGGCCTGGATGATCTGGTGCACCCAGCTCGATACGCCACCCGCCACGTAGGGGTAAGTGCCTTCGAGCAGAAGTGCAATATCGGCTTCGCTCGCCTTTGGAAGAGGGTGTTTTTGTTGCGGTGGCGATGGATCGGCTCGGGATGTCATGCGGCTTTTCTCCAATGCGGTTTTGTCTCGACAGCGCCTGCCCAGAAAGCGATCAGCGGCGCCGTGGTGAAATTTTTCGAGCCGTCTTCCAGTTCGCCTATCAGCGCCCGCACGCGCGCGAAATCGCGGCGCAGGAAAGCCAGTTCGGCCAGATAAGGCAGCACCCGGTTATGGGGAATCGACAGCGCGCGCGCGCGCGCGAATGCCACGGCGGCTTCGTCTGCCTGACCCCGCGCCAGCGCGATGCGGCCGATCAGCACCAGCAGGTCGCCGTCCTGCGGACGCAGGAGCAGCGCATCCGTCGCCGCCCGCCAGGCGGAGAGCAGGGCAAACTCACGGAGTTCGCCCTGATGCGCGTAATCCTGGTAGACGAGCTCCCAGTAACAATCCGCGACCCGCTGGAGCAGGCGGCCCCTGGCTTCGGGCGCGGTTTCGTTCGCCAGTTGTTCGAGCGCGAGCTGGATTTTCTGGTTTAGCAGTTTCTCCCCCTTGTCCAGCATGCCGTAGGCGGCAAGGCGCAGATCATCCACCGGGTCGGACAGGACTTCGCGCAGCAGCCGTACGGACAGGTTGCCGGGCAGGTTCTGCGCGGTGAGAAGTGCATCGAGGCGCGTCTGCCGGGGCATATCGGTTTGCGTCAGACGCGGGCGCAGGCTCCCGGCGCCGGCGCCGACATGTTTGGCGTCCGGCGCGGCGGTGAAAGCAGGCAGGCGCACGGCAGCAAAGGGCCGTTCATGGTGGCGGCGGTCGATGAAGCGCGCATACAGCACCCAGCCGATCAGCGCCAGGCCGCCGAGGAAGGGAATGAAGCCGGCCAGCACGATATGAAAGACCAGAGCCCGGCGCGGCGAAGAACGGTATTGCGGCGGCAGCAGCACCGTGGCGGCCAGCGCGGCGAGCAGCGCGAGCAGCGCGTGGGCGAGCAGCAGCGCGCCGGGTGTCATATCAGGCATCGAGCAGGGCCTCCAGTTGCGCATAGGGGTGCTCGGCGTCGAGCGGCGCACTGGCCGTCCGGATACCGCATCCTTCTGTATCTGCGCCGGTCTGTGCCTGCAACCAAGCGTCGATGCGGGCGAGAAAACCGCGCGCGCCGTCGCGGTCGGCAAGCGGCAGCAGGGCGACGAGTTGCGGCGTGGGTTGATCGAGCAGCCAGTAGAAATCGAGCTCGCGCTTGCCGCGCGCGATCCGGTTGCGCAGGGTTTCTCCACGCTCGCCTGCGGGGAAGCGCAGGTGCACCAGATGCGAACTCACGCCGGACGCGCTCTGCATAGCGGCGAGACGGCCCAGCTGGCGGCAGAAGTCGCGCGGACAGTCAGGCCGGCCCGCCAGCGTGCTGCCCGGCTCCAGCAGGTCGGCATAGTAAGCGACCAGGGCGGCCAGGGTTTGCAGGGTGTCGTGCTGGTAAGCGAAGAAGGGCATCCGCTCGACGACGAGCATGCCAGCCAGTTTCCCGCCCTGATAGAAGGGCGCGGCGACCAGATAACGGCTGGCGGTATCGTCGACGCCGTCGGGCTGGTTGACGAAGGCGAGGGCGCGCTGCCCCAGTGCGTGGACGATCAGCGAGTCGTCCGCAACCAGCGTACCGGGTTCGCCGCATTGCGCTGCTGGCGTGGACTGGAGCCGACCCGACGATGCGGGGTGCAGCGCCGCCACGCTGAGCTGGCAGTGCGTCGCGGCCAGGCGCATGAATGCCTGGGCATGAGGCAGCGGGTCGCGCGCATCGGCGGGTGGCGGCAGGACGGAGAGTTCCGCCAGCGCGCCGCGCAGGGTATAGGGCCGTGAAATCAGGTTCTGTTCGAGCCGGTCGTGCGACAGCTTGAGCAGATAGTGTTGCCGGGTCAGTTCTTCCAGCCGCTGGTCGTGATAGAAATTGAGCTCGGAAAGGCGGCGCAGCCGGTTGCGCCACAGGCCGCTGAATTCGCCGCTCAGCATGACGAGGATCAGCGCGCCGAAGAAGCCCGGCCCGGGCAGGTTGTCCAGCAATACCCCATGGCGCCCCACCGCAATCCAGACGAGCAGTTGCAGAGCCGCACCCAGCAGCCCCGCCAGCATGCCGTAACGCAAGGCAATCAGCAGCGGCCCGATCCAGGCCCACGGGAAACCGCCTTCCAGCGCCAGCGGGTCGAGCGGGTGCGCCCACCAGGCCAGGGCCATGGCCAGCAGACTGATCACGGCGACTTCGACGACTTGCCAGCCGTTCCAGTCGGGACGCCAGTCGAGCCAGTCGCGGCGCATGATCACAGCCCGGAAGGCGCGAGCAGGTCGCGCATCAGTTTCTGCGCCACGGCGGCGAGCGCTTCGCGGCTCCAACCGCTTTTTGCGCCGCTAGCCGAGTACACGACCTTGCCGTCGTCGATCTGCACGATTTGCAGCGTCATGCCGACCGCCGCCTCGCCGTCGACGCCAGTCTTGTAGCGCCATTCGGTCACGCTGCCGGTGATGCCGTAGCGCGCGCCTTGTGCCTTGGCCCACTGCATGGCTTGCTCGCGGCTGGCGCGCTCGCTGGGGTCTGTCAGCAACGCAGGCTCGATCCCGGCCGGGTAGATTTGCAAGGACTGCACGCCGCGGTTGCGCGCATGGCTTTCGAGCAGGGTTTCGAGCCGCATTCCGGCCTGCGGCGTATCGGACTGGTTGGCGACGGGCAGGATCACCCAGGCGGCCTGGCGATCCAGTTTGGCCGGCGGCACCGAGTGGTCCATGGTGGCGCAGCCGCCGGCAAGCAGGAGTAGTCCGGTTGCGGCGATGCGGCGTGTCAGATCAATCATGTTCATGGGATGTCCTTTCAGAATAAATAGCGGTTCAGAATAAATAGCGGTATTCCAGTTCGATCAGGCGGGAATTCTGATCGCCCGTAAAGCGGGTGCGGCCGTCGCGCCAGCGGCCGCGCAGCCAGTCGCCGCCGGTGGGGCTGACGACAAAGCCTAGTTCGAAACCGTGGCCCCAGCCCGCGTTGTTGCCGTGCAGCAGGTCGAACGTGGTGTAGGGGCGGAACGCGCGGCTGGGCGACTCGAAGATGCTTTCGCCCAGACCGAGGCCGACGCCAAACTGTGTCGAATTGGTCGGCATGGCGCCGACGCCGGACGGCAGCAATTGCGTAATGATGCCGGAAGCGGGGCCATCGGTGTCGAAGCGCGCGCCATTGCCGATAAGCTTCACGGTCAGGTCGGGATAGGCGATGCGCAGGCGGTGCCCGGCCTGCAGGGCGAGCGTGCCGCCGCTGCCGAGCTCACTGCGATCCTGACCGAGATAACGGTTGTAAGCGGCTTCCGCCAGCAGATATTCGCGCGCGCCAATTTGCCATTCGAGGTTGAGACGCAGCGCGTCCTTGACCCCGCCGGCTTTGAGCTGCGCAGTTTCGTTGGCCTCGGTGTTGATGCCGAGCGTGGCGCCCACGCGCAGGCGGCGGTCGAGGCGCAGCTGGTGATCGATTTGCAGGCCGACGACGGTGTCGAGCGCGCTGCGCGCAAACAGTTTCAGCCCGGTTTCGTGAATACCGTGGTCAAGCCGGCCGGATAGCGTGAACCGCAGGTCGTTGGCGGGCGGATTCAGCAACTGGCTGCTGTCGTTCGAGCGCAGGCGGTGCTCGACCAGTTCCAGGCCCATTTTGAGCTGGGGCCGGATTTCCCATTGCACGTTGGTGCGCAGTGCCGTGCTTTCGAGCGCGCCCAGCGTTTCGTTGCGCACCGCGACAGCCACGCGGTTCTGCTGCTGCCAGCGGCTCTCTACAAGCTGGCCGTGCAGGGTGTCGCTGTCCGGCTTGCGGGCGAGGCCGTCGAACGCCAGTTTGCGCGCCAGCGCGTATTCGCGCAGTTGCAGCGCGGCAGCGGCGCGGGTCTCGGCAGGTAGGTCGTCATCCGCGCCATCGGCGATGCGTCGCAACGCGGCGGTATCGTTATTTTGCAGGGCCAGCGCGGCTTCGGCCCAGCGCGGGGCTGCGAGTTGCCTGCCGTATTGCTGCACCAGCCAGAGCCGCGCCGATTCGTTCTGCCCGCTGGAAAGCAGCCAGGCGGTGGCGAGTTCCCGCGCCTCGGGCGACAGCTCCTTGTGCGCGGCGCGATCCTGGCGCAAGGCCTCGCGCAGCCAGCGCGCGCCGAGGTCGCCCGGGGCCATTTTCAAGGCCAGCCGCGCCTGCGTAAGCCAGGCCTCGGCGTCGCCGGGTGCCGGTTTTCCGGCGCGGCGCAGGTGCAGCCAGGCGTGACGGCGCAGCCGCCAGGCGACATCGGCCTGTCCCACATCTTCCAGCACCTGGGCATAGCCGATATGCCAGAGATAGTCCTCGCTCCGTTCGGTGGCCTGACGGGCGAAATACGGCAAGGCTTCGCGTGGTCGATCGAGCGCAACCCACGCTGCCGCCATGGGGGCCCAGAGAATCGGCTCCGACTGGGCGCGCGCATGCAGTCTGGCCACATCGTCCGCCAGGGGCTCGCGCTGGCGCGCTTCCACCCGCGCCCACAACAGGTTGGTCTGCAAGGCGAGGTTGTCCGGGTCGAGCGCCAGCGCGCGCTCGAGATCGACGATGGCTGCCAGCGGACGGCCTTCCAGCCGCGCGATTTCGGCGCGCTGTTCGAGAAAGACGCTGTGTTGCTCCAGTTTCTCACGTTCGGCGGGCGTCAGGCTGTCGAGCAGGCGGCGTGCGGCGGCCGGGTCGCGCGCCTGGATCAGCAGCGACAGGGCGAGCGTGGCAAAGCGTTCGGCGCGCTGGGTTTGCCAGTAGCGTAGCGCCAGCACAGCCGCAGCCTGCGGGCTGCTGTCATTCATCAGCAGGATCAGGCGTTCGGTTTCGTAATCGGCCAGCGTGCCCGAGGATTGCAGAACCTGGTAAAGCTGGCGCGCGGCGGGTTTGTCCTGCATGCGCCAGGCGAGATCAGCCATCAGCGCCTGGTAATCGCGGTCGCTGCGGGCGATGGCCTGATGCTGCTGCAAAATCTGGTAGGCCGCTTCCCAATCGCCTTGCATGATGTGCAGAGCGGCCAGGCGGCGGACCTCGCCCGAGCGTGCGCCATGCCGTTCGGCGAGACGGCGTAGAGCCGCCATGGCGTCGGCGGTGCGTCCCATGCGTTCGGCCAGCACCGCTTCCTGTTCGAGCAGAAACCGGCGCGGCTGTCGCTGGTAGGCCTGACGCAGCAGCGCGAGCGCTTCGCCGGGGTCACCATCGGCTTCGAAAGACTGGATCAGGCGTCGCAGTCCGGCGTCGTCGAGCCGGCCGAGCTGATATTCGCGCTTCAGGGCGAGGATCAGCGTCGGATGGTCGAACAGCCCGGGAGCCAGACGCAGCAAAGCCTGCCAGTCGCGGTCGCTGTTGCGGGTCTGCGCCAGGTGACGCCACTGTGTCAGCGCCTGCGCGGGCTGGCCATACCATTCCGCGACCTGGGCCAGGCGTTCGCGCCAGTCCGCGCGCTCGGGCGCCTGGCGGACGGCGGCGCTGGCGACGGCGAAGGCATCGCGCAGGTTGCGGTTAGCAAGGAACACGTCGTAACCGAGGCGATAGATTTTGTCGTCGAAGGGCAATTGCGGGGTGCCGTTGACCGGCTGCACGTCGGCGCGGGGACGCGGCGGTTCGACGCTAGCGATCCGGCGCAAGCAGCGGTGTGCCTGGCCTGTTACTGCGCAGGCAGACAGGCGGGCCGACAGCGCGAGCGCGTCGCTGCGCGATGCCGAAACAGGGCCCGGCATTGCCTCGCTGGCCAGTCGCATGGTCACACCGAGCGCGGCATAGTTGAGCAGCCGCCGGACATAGAATTCCGCGCGGTCGTTGCGGTTGACCGCGCGCGCCAGGTGCACCAGGCGCAGCAGGATAGCCGGGTCGTAGGCAAGCTCGCCCAGGTGCAGCTCGGCCGCCGCCAGCGCTTCTGCCGGCAGGTTGCCCGCCAGCAGCGCGGCGATGCCTTTCAGGTAGAAATCGCTTCGAATGTCGGGCCGGGTAGTGCGCTCGCGCGCTGCGAAATATAAGGCCGCAACCTCGCGGTAGCGGCGATGCCCCAGGCCGAGTTTCGCCGCTGCATCGATCCAGTGCGGCACGGCAGTAGGGTCCTCGATGCTGAGGCCGTTATACAGGCGCATCGCCAACGGCCAGGCATCGCTGGCGGCAGCCTGTTCGGCCAGGCGCAGGCGTTCGTCGCGTTCGAGCGGCCAGGTAGCCAGCGCTTCCAGCGCCTGATGCAGCGCCGCCAGGGCTTTGCGGTGCCGGGCGCTGTCAACCGGCAGGGCGTGAAGCTGGCGCTCGCGCAGTCTGGGCAGAGCGCGGGCAGCGGAGAGACGGATGTCGGGGTCGGTCATGTCGGCGAGCCCCAGCAGGATGCGCTCGGCTTCCGCCAAATGGTGGTCCGCCAGTTCGGCCTCGAATCGCTGCAGGCGCAGCGGGGCATTGCCGGGATCCTTGCGCAGCATATTATCGAGATAGGCGCGGCTCAGGGCGTCATGGCTGCTCATTTGGGTGATCTGTTGCACCAGCTTGTCGCGCGGGTAGAGCAAAACCATGATCCCCGCAACTAGGAGAGTAAACAGGGCGATGCGTCGCGCGCTCAGCAGGCGCTGCCGAGCCTGCGCCGGTTTGGCGGCGACAGTCGTCTTTTGGCGCGATTCTTTAATTGCCACGTTTATTGACCACAGTACATCTCCAGCGTGCCGTTGTGTGCCGGATGGGTCAGGCGGATCCGTCCGCCGCTCAGGGCGCGGACTGCTGCCGGCCGATTGTCGATGCGGAACGTGCAGCGAGCGGCTCCGGCGAATTCCGCATCAAGCGGCGCGCTGCCGGCAAAACGCCAGCCTTTTTCGGCAGGCGTGATGCGCGCGTTGGCGCGTTCCAGCCGGGGCTGGCTGGCTTGCCCATCCATCACGAGCAGGCTGGTCGCGCCGCCGCCAAGATGGAGGTAACGCTGCGCGCCTTCGTCGCGCCAGCCCAGCACATTCTCGCTCCTGGCCAGGTCGGGGTAGCCCATGCCGACCGGGATGCGCAGGGTGCGCACGGCATCGCCGCCGACGATGCGCCAGGCATCGCCTTCGCGCGCGATGGCCAGGCTGTTGAAATCGTTCACCTTGCGGATATAGTCCGAGGCGTAAATCGGCAGCAAGGGCTGCTGCATCGCCCAGTCGTAGACTTTCTTCAGCGCCTTCAGCGAGGCGGGTTTGCTGGCGGAATAGGTGTGGTAATAAATATTGACCGGCTTCAGGCGGCGCGGCGTTTCAGTGAGCTCGAAGGTCTCGATGACGCGCTCGTAGCCATAGAACGGCCCGGTCCACTCGTTGGTGTACAGGTTCTCGTTCTGCATCGGCGCGTAGACCTGGAAAAATTCGCCGCGCGGAATCCCCAGCGGCGCCACGCTGGTGAGCGTGGGCTGGGATCGGCTGATCAGGGTTTCGCCGCCGTTCATGTTGAGCAGGCCGAGCCGGGAGAGGTGGGCCACTTGATCGACACTAGGGTTGCAGTCGCCGGACCACAGGAACACCTGGGTGCGCTTGCCGGACGGCAGCAGGCTGTCGACGTACTTGACCGAGCCTTCGAATTCGCGGGCGTTGTTGAACGCATAGCCGGGAATGTCCAGGTGGTAGCTGGCTTCGTCGGCCGTGGCCTGGCCGGCTTTTTGCCAGAAGAAAGGGTGGGAGTAGGAATGGCTCGCGGCCTCGACATGGGGCAGCGCGAACATGCGCCGTGCGATCGCTTCGAGGTCGGCGGAATAGTGCGGATACAGTCCGGCCTTGCCGGTTTCGCCTTCAATGATGGACAGCGTCGTGGGGACGCGGTAACGGGCGAGGATCTCGTGGATCAGCACCTCGGCGGCCCACGGCGAGCCGGGAAATTCGGCGCGGCTGGCAAAGCCGTCGCCGTCGATATGGGTGATGAGCAGACGGCGGCCGTTTTCGGTGGTGACATCCGGCGCCGGCATTGCGGGCAGGCGCAGCGCGCGCGTCAGAAACGCGAAGGGATCGACGACCCAGCGCGAGAAATCTGAGCCGGGCAGATGGACCGTGGCCTGGCCGATGGCATAGCCGCCCCAGGCGGTGATGGCAACGGCGTCCTGAGTGACACGACCATCGCCCAGCTTCAGCCAGACATCGGCAGATCGATCCGCGGCAAGCGGGGAAAAAACCTCTGCATCGGGATGCGGCTCAGTTTCGAAGGCCGCTTCGGGCTTCCTCATCAGTACGCCGATTTTTCCGGGCGCGACACGCGCGCCAGCCGTCAGTCCCAGTTGCTTGGCGGAAACGGGGTCGAGATTGAAACCAAAGCTGTTCAGAACCGCGACCGGGATGCCCTGCGCAATCTGCTCGAGCAGCCACTTCCGGTAAGCGGGCCGGGCATCGTTCCGGGCCAGCCAGGTGACGATACCGGCGTAGCGTCCGGACAGATCGCCGCTCGGCAGCGGGCCGTTGATGTTGCGGTATTCCGGAACATAACCGAGGTAATTGAGCGGCATCGCTGCCTGAGTGTGCAGATAATTTAATTTCAGGTCGTCGCGATCGGGATTGCCATCGTACAGCATCAGCAGGGTGCGCGGCATCGGTTCGACGATGCCGGTTCCCACGCCCGCCAGATCGCCGTCGGACACATAGGGAATGAAGCCTTCGGCCCGGATCTTGTTCGCCAGATCGCGGCGGACAGCACGATCCGGTTTAGCGTAGTCGATCACGATCACCGGCAGGCCGGTGCTGTCCCGCACCTTGAGCAACGCGGTTTTCAGCCAGTCCCGATCATTGGCGGATACCTGCGTATAACGCTTGCCGCCCTTCTTGCTGTTATCCCAGCCGCCGAACAGCGACTCGGCGGCAACGGCGTGAACCAGCGGCGCGACTTCGGGCAGGATTTCGAAGCCGCGATTGAGAATCAGCCGAGCCCCGGGATAACGCTGCTTGAGCAGACGGATCGCCGCGATCATGCCGACTTCCTGCGCCTGCCGCGCTTCTGGCGTGGCGGCGATCAAGTGGTAGGAATCGAGGGTGTCGAGAAAAAAGCCCCGATAGCCCTGTTGCCACAGCGGCGTGATGATTTCATCGACAAAGAACGCAGGCCAGCCGAGCGCGTTCTGGTCGATCACCCGGCTCCCCCATACAACGTTTTTGCCCTTCAGCCATGCTTCTGGCATCTTCTTGAAATAGCTGCGGCTCGGGAGAACTTCGCCCAGCGCCGCATAGGCAAAAATCTTGTCCTGGTGCTGCGCGATCGCGCGCGCATCCTGGATCTGGTCAGGTTCGACGATCCAGGTGTTGAATACTCGTAATGCCTGCGGAAAAGGCATCGGGCCGTAATAGAACGCCGGGGAAATCCCCTGAGCCGAGGCCACGCCGCAGGCGAACCCGAGCAGCAAGGCCAGCGCGGCAGGGCGATGCCCGGTAAGAAACCGGCGGGCGAGTCGTTTGAAATGCAGGGTGAAATACATAATAAAGATCACTGCTGTCCGGTTAAACGACTAGTCAAATCGCTGGAAGCCATGACTGACGGCGCTTCCATGGTAAAAAATTGTGGTGTCTACTTGAATGTCAAAACGGTGTTCCGTGCGAATTCTGGGGGATAACACACCCGGAGACGTTTATAAACACTGGCAAAACACTGTTTTCCCAACTGGTGGTTTCCTGCCTTGGAGCACGTTTACACGCCTTGTCGAGCAACATGGCGGAGACCGATACGTGAAGTCGCTTACCTGCGCTGAACAATTCCGCGTAATGGCTTTCGCGCAACTGACCTATCGCGAGAGTCTGCGCGACATTGAGGTTTGCCTCTCTTCGCAATCTGCCAAGCTTTACCACATGGGCTTCCGCCAGGAGATCAAGCGCGCCACGCTGGCCGATGCCAACGAGGCGCGGAGTTGGCGAATCTATGAGGCGTTCGCCGCCCAGCGACTGATCGTGCAAGCCCGCAAACTCTATATCGATGACAGCTTTGGCATTGAGCTTGCGAACACGACTTACGCACTGGACTCGACGACGATCGACCTGTGCCTGTCGCTCTTTCCTTGGGCGCCGTTTCGCACGACGAAGTCGGCAGTGAAGATGCATACGTTGCTCGACCTGCGCGGCAACATCCCAAGC
>CAMTXD010000016.1:0-10173 GCA_947085625.1 uncultured Gallionellaceae bacterium
CATTTCTATTTCGAAGGTGAAACAAGGCGGCGACGAGCGAACGACGCAGACAGTACATTTTAGTACGGCTAGGAGTGAGCGAGGAAGCCAACGCTGTGTCACCAATGAAATAGAGATGGAATGAGCGTTTCTGGTTTCGTAAACAAAAAAACCGGAACGAGTCCGGCTTTTAGTTTGGTGCGGTGACGCTGCTTATTCGTCGGAAACTGTTACAGCTTGCGCGTCAGCTGGCCTATCCATAAGCTCGATCAGCGCCATCGGGGCGTTGTCACCCTTGCGGAAACCAAACTTGAGGATGCGCGAGTAGCCGCCATTGCGGGTAGCATAACGCGGGCCGAGTTCGTCGAACAGCTTGGTCACCATTTCGCGGTCACGCAGGCGGGCGAACGCCAGGCGGCGGTTGGCCAGGCTGGGGTTCTTGCCCAGGGTGAGGATCGGCTCCGCCACGCGGCGCAGTTCTTTGGCCTTGGGCAACGTGGTCTTGATGGCTTCGTGACGCAACAGGGAAACCGTCATGTTGCGCAGCATGGCCAAGCGATGGCTGCTGGTGCGATTGAGTTTTCTTAATCCTAAACGGTGGCGCATAATTTCCTCTTTTATTCCAATTTCAGATCATAACAGCAATGATTTTGCAGGGTCGGTTAAGCACAGTGTATCCACCCTACGTTATTTCACTTATGGGCACCTCTAAAAATCCATATTTCATCTCAACTACGGCGTTGAGATAAAAATTTCTTGCTTATATATCTAACATATACTGCGCTGCAAAACGAAGTTTCAGTGTAGGGTAACCTTTAGGTTGGCCGGAACTAAAATTTTTATCGCGCCTTGTATTTGAGCGAACTATGAATTTTTTAGAGGTGCCCTTATGAAATGGAATTACCTGTCAACCAGCGCAGGCCAGTTTTCCAGATTCATCCCCAGCGACAGACCATGCTCGGCCAGCACCTGTTTGATTTCATTGAGCGACTTGCGGCCGAGATTAGGTGTGCGCAACAGGTCATTTTCCGTGTACTGAATCAGGTCGCCGATGTAATGGATACTTTGCGCCTTGAGGCAATTGGAGGAACGGGGAGTCAGCTCCAGATCATCCACCGGACGCAGCAGCATTGGATCAACCTTGGGCGCTGGCGGCTTCTCTACCGGTGTAGGCGTGCCTTCCAACGCAGCAAAAACGGAGAACTGCTCCACCAGAACGCGTGCGGCGTAACGGATGGCCTCTTCCGGGTCAATGGTGCCATTGGTTTCGATGTCCATGACCAGCTTGTCCAGATCGGTGCGCTGTTCCACGCGTGCACTTTCCACGGCGTAGCTGACGCGGCTGACCGGGCTGAACGAGGCATCCAGCGCAATATGGCCTACTGAGCGGCTTGCGCCTGGCGCCTGGCGCGCGATGGCAGAAACGTAACCACGGCCCTGCTCGACCTTAATCTCCATTTCCAGCTTGCCACCCGCAGTAAGGTGGGCAATGACGTGATCCGGGTTGACCACCTCGGTGTCAGCGTTGATGATGAGGTCGCCCGCCGTCACCACGCCCACACCTTGCTTCTTCAGTGACAACACGGCTTCGCTGGAGTTATGCAGCTTCAGCACCACCCCCTTCAGGTTAAGCAGGATTTCCACAACATCTTCCTGCACGCCATCAATGGAGGAATATTCGTGCAGCACGCCGGCAATCTTCACCTCAGTTGGGGCATAACCCGGCATGGAGGACAGCAGGATACGGCGCAGGGCATTGCCCAGCGTGTGGCCATAACCGCGCTCAAACGGCTCCATCACCACCTTGGCATGCGTGGCGGTAAGTCTTTGTACATCTATGATGCGTGGTTTCAGAAATTCATTCTTTTGCATATCCTACTCCGCATGGATTACTTGGAATACAACTCGACTATGAGGTGCTCGTTAATGGTTGCAGGCAATTCAGAACGCTGCGGCTTAGCTTTGAACGTTCCTTTCATGGCCTTGGCATCAACTTCGATCCATTCTGGAAAACCGCGCTGCTCAGCAGCCAGTAATGCGGCTTTGATGCGCAGCTGCGCGTGGGCTTTCTCAGCAACCTCGACTACGTCACCGGGACGAACCTGAAAGGACGGGATGTTCACGCGCTTGCCATTCACCAGGATGCCGTTGTGGCGCACCACTTGACGTGCCTCGGAACGAGATGCGCCGAAGCCCATACGATACGAAA
The DNA here is from genome assembly GCA_947085625.1 of uncultured Gallionellaceae bacterium. Lineage (GTDB taxonomy): Bacteria > Pseudomonadota > Gammaproteobacteria > Burkholderiales > Gallionellaceae > Nitrotoga. Next base: position 2,189 of record CAMTXD010000016.1, read on the forward strand.
CGTTGTCCAGCCGCGATTCCAGCAACTGCAGCAGGCTTTCGCCGGTGATACCGCGTTGCATTTCAGCGGAGCGGTAAGTGAGGCGGAACTGCCCCTCGAGCAGGCCATAAATACGGCGCACTTTTTGTTTTTCGCGCAACTGGCCGCCATAGTCTGACATACGCGTGTTTTTCTTTTGCCCATGCTGGCCGGGCGGATAGGCGCGACGTTCCACCCCACATTTGTCGGTAAAACATTTTTCGCCTTTCAGAAACAGCTTCTCACCTTCACGGCGGCACTGACGGCACTTTGGATCAAGATTTCTAGCAAAGGCTAACTCCTAAATTTAGATACGGCGCTTTTTTGGCGGGCGGCAACCGTTGTGCGGCACCGGCGTAATATCGGAAATGCTTGTGACTTTAAAACCCGCTGCGTTCAAGGCGCGCACTGCTGATTCGCGCCCGGGGCCGGGGCCCTTGATGCGCACTTCGAGGTTCTTCACGCCACATTCAACCGCTGCCTTACTGGCCGTTTCTCCAGCAATCTGCGCCGCAAACGGCGTGCTCTTGCGCGAGCCTTTGAAGCCGTTGCTGCCGCTGGTTGACCAGGCCAAGGCATTGCCCTGGCGATCAGTAATGGTCACGATGGTGTTGTTAAAAGACGCGTGTATGTGGGCAATGCCCTCAGCCACGTTCTTTTTGACTTTCTTACGCACTCGCGTGCTGGGTTTAGCCATTTCTAAAATCCTCTATCTGTTACTTTTGGGTAAATTTCTTTTGGCACCAGAACTTATTTCTTGGCGCCAGCCACAGACTTGCGCGGCCCCTTGCGCGTGCGCGCATTAGTGCGGGTGCGCTGGCCGCGCACCGGCAATCCGCGACGGTGACGCACGCCACGATAGCAGCCCAAGTCCATCAATCGCTTGATGTTCATGGAAATTTCGCGGCGCAGATCGCCCTCCACCGTAAATTTACCGACTTGGTCACGCAGCTTTTCCATCTCGGCATCGGTCAGATCTTTGATCTTGGTTGCCGTATTCACCCCGACAGCGGCACAGATTTTGAGCGAGCGGCTACGCCCAACACCATAAATCGCTGTCAAAGCGATGAGGGTATGTTGGTGGTTTTGAATATTTACTCCTGCGATACGAGCCATGCAGTTATCCTATATCTTCAATTTTAAACGTTTAAATTATACCATCCCGAGGCTGCTTGATTCAATCCAGTCAGCCGCGATTAGCATTAATTAACCTTGGCGTTGCTTGTGGCGCGGCTCGCTGGTACAGATCACTCGAACCACCCCTTTACGGCGCACTATTTTGCAGTTACGGCAAACCTTTTTTACCGATGCCTGAACTTTCATTTGCTTCTCCTCTACTTTTAATTTCTCGTGGCTTACCACGGGGAGACGTTCGTCCCTTCCCCCTCCAGGGGGAAGGTTAGGATGGGGGTGGGTTTCCCCGGCAAACCACCCCATCCTCACCCCCAGCCCTCCCCTTGAAGGGGAGGGAGTAAAGCGTACCGAGCCCTACTTGGCGCGGAATGTAATGCGCCCTTTAGTCAAATCATATGGCGTCAATTCAACTGTCACCTTGTCGCCGGGCAGGATGCGGATGTAATGCATGCGCATCTTTCCGGAAATATGTCCCAACACGATATGGCCGTTTTCCAGCTTCACGCGGAAGGTGGCATTGGGGAGGGACTCCAGAATCTCCCCCTGCATCTGCATCGCCTCTTCTTTGGCCATCAGCGCGCAAACCCGCCTTTAAAATTGGCTTTCTTCAACAAATTTTCATACTGATGCGTCATTAAGTAGGACTGTACTTGCGCCATAAAATCCATGGTCACCACTACCATAATCAACAGCGACGTGCCGCCAAAATAAAATGGCACGTTCCACTTCACCACCAGGAATTCCGGCAGCAGGCACACCAGTGTCACATACACCGCGCCGACCATAGTCAGGCGCAGCATGATTTTTTCAATGTAGTGCGCGGTCTGGTCGCCGGGACGGATACCAGGCAAAAAGGCTCCGCTCTTCTTCAGGTTGTCCGCCGTCTCCCTCGGGTTGAACACCAACGCCGTGTAGAAGAAACAGAAGAAAATAATCGCCGCTGCATACAGCATCACATATATCGGCTGGCCGGGAGACAGCTTGTCGGCAACATCTTTCAGCCAGGTCATGCTTTGCCCGCTGGCAAACCATCCCGCCAACGTCGCCGGGAACAGGATGATACTGGAGGCGAAGATCGGCGGGATCACGCCGGCCATGTTCACCTTCAGCGGCAGGTGCGAACTCTGCCCGCCATACACCTTGTTACCTACCTGGCGCTTGGCGTAGTTCACCAGTATCTTGCGCTGGCCGCGCTCGACAAACACCACCAGTGCCGTAATCCCGATCGCGCCGAAGAACAGCACCAGCACCAGCGGGATGGAAAACGCTCCGGTACGCGCCATTTCCAGCGTGCTGCCAATTGCAGTCGGCAAGCCGGCGGCTATACCAGCAAAAATAATCAGCGAGATGCCGTTGCCCAAACCGCGTTCGGTAATCTGCTCGCCCAGCCACATCAGAAACATAGTGCCGGACACCAGAGTGATTACCGTGGTCATCTGGAACATCGTGCCCGGATTCAGCACCAGCCCTGCTTGCGATTGCATCGCCACCGAGATACCAAAGGCCTGGAACAACGCCAGCACCAGGGTGCCATAGCGCGTGTACTGGGTGATCTTGCGCCGCCCCGCCTCGCCTTCTTTCTTCTTCAACTGCTCCAGATGCGGGACGGCGTGCGTGGCCAGTTGCATGATGATGGAAGCCGAAATGTAGGGCATGATACCCAGCGCGAGAATCGTGAAGCGCTCCAAAGCGCCGCCGGAAAACATGTTAAACATGCCCAAGATGCCGCTTTTTTGCGCATCGAACAGATCGGCCAGCACCACCGGATCTATGCCCGGCACTGGAATGTGCGCGCCGATGCGGTAAACCACCAACGCTCCCAACAGAAACCACAGGCGGCGGCTCAAATCGCCGTACTTGCCTTTGCTCGCATTCTTTTTGACTACTGCGTCCACTATGCCTACCTTACTCGGCGATGCTGCCGCCGGCAGCCTCGACTGCAGCGCGCGCACCCTTGGTAAGCAACAGCCCCTGCAGTTTAACGGCGCGCTTGAGCTCGCCGGACAGAATTACCTTGGCGGTCAAGGCCGCAGCAGGCACTACACCAGCCTGTTTCAGCGCCAGTAAGTCGATCACTTCCACCGGCATTTTTTCCAAATCCGACAAACGCACTTGTGCATTGTCGTTACGAGTCAGAGAAACGAAACCACGCTTGGGCAGGCGGCGTTGCAACGGCATTTGGCCGCCCTCAAAGCCGACTTTATGAAAGCCGCCGGAGCGTGACTTCTGCCCCTTATGGCCACGCCCGCAAGTCTTGCCCAGGCCGCAACCGATTCCGCGCCCGACGCGACGTTTGTAATGTGTGGAACCTGCTGCAGGTTTAATTTCATTGAGTTGCATTTATGCCTCGCACTTGACCAGGTAATACACTTTGTTAATCATGCCGCGCACTGCCGGCGTATCTTCTACTTCCACTGTCTGGTTCAAGCGGCGCAGACCCAAGCCGCGCACACATGCGCGGTGCGACTCCCTGGTTCCGATTATGCTTTTAACCTGCGTGACTTTCAGCATGGCCTTGGTCAGCTTGGCTGGTGCATCTTTAGCCTTTTTTGCCTGGACCTTTTTTTCCTCTACCATTTTTTCCTGTACCATGGTTTCTTACTCCTGAATTTCTTCTATGCTCTTGCCGCGCTTGGCGGCAATTTCAGCCGGAGCATTCAGCGCTTGCAGGCCGTTTAAGGTTGCGCGCACCACGTTATAGGGATTGCTCGAGCCAATGCACTTGGCCAGGATGTTGTGCACGCCAACCGCCTCGAACACCGCGCGCATCGCACCACCCGCAATAATTCCTGTACCTTCCGAGGCCGGCTGCATATACACCTTGGCTGCGCCATGACGGCCGATCACCGTATGATGCAAAGTACCCTTATTCAGGCTGACCTTGATCATATTGCGGCGCGCTTCATCCATAGATTTCTGCACCGCTACCGGCACTTCCTTGGACTTACCCTTGCCCATGCCGATACGGCCATCTCCATCGCCTACCACGGTCAGCGCGGCAAAGCCCATAATGCGGCCACCCTTCACCACCTTGGTCACGCGATTGATCGAGATCATTTTTTCGATCAGGCCATCGCCTTTATCTTCCGACTTCTGCATTCTTGATTGCGCCTTAGCCATCACTCACTCCACTAAAATTTCAAGCCATGTTCGCGCGCGGCATCTGCCAGCGCTTTGACACGGCCATGATATTTGTGACCGGAACGGTCAAATGCAACCTCGACAATACCGGCGCTCTTGGCTTTTTCGGCTATGCGTTTGCCCACCAATATGGCAGCAGCAGCATTCCCGCCATTGGCCAGATCTTTGCGCACTTCCACTTCCAGCGTGGAGGCACTGACTAGAACCTTACAGCCATCAGCCGAAATTATCTGCGCATAGATGTGCAGATTGCTTCGAGTCACTGCTAACCGCACTGTTTTCTGCTCAGCAATTCTTGCACGAGTTTTGCGTGCCCTGCGCTGACGCGCTTCATTCTTGATAACCATGGTTGCCTCGATTATTTCTGCGATTCAATTACTTCTGATTGGCCAGTTATTTCTGATAACCAGGCTATTTCTTTTTGGTTTCTTTCAGGAGCACCACCTCATCGGCGTAGCGTACCCCTTTTCCCTTGTAGGGCTCCGGCTCACGGAACGCGCGAATCTCGGCGGCAACTTGCCCAACCCGCTGTTTGTTCGTACTCTTTAACACGATCTCAGTCTGGGTCGGGGTAGCGACTGAAACGCCCTCAGGCATTTTGTACACCACGGGATGCGAATAACCCAGCGTCAGGTTAAGTGTATCGCCGGCGGCTTGAGCGCGATAACCCACACCCACCAGGGTTAGCTTGCGCTCGAAGCCCCTGCTTACGCCCACCACCATATTGGCAATCAGCGCACGTACCGTGCCTGACATGGCATTCGCCTGCATCGAGTCGTTGCTGGCGGTGCATTGCAATTGCTCGCCTTCACGCTGCACGCTGACATCACTATGCAATGCTTGGGTCAGGGTACCCAAGGCACCCTTCACGGAAATTTCGTTGGCAGCTAAAGTTATTTCGACACCGGCTGGCAACTGAATAGGATTTTTAGCGACTCTGGACATGCTTAGCTCCTTAAGCGACGATACACAAAACTTCGCCGCCTATGCCGTTGGCGCGAGCTTTGCGATCAGTCATCAATCCTTTGGAAGTAGATACGATAGCCACACCCAGGCCATTCATCACCTTAGGAATATCTTCGCAGCCTTTATATATACGCAGTCCGGGACGGCTGACGCGCTGAATCTTTTCGATCACTGGGCGTCCGGCATAATATTTCAGGCCGATTTCCAGCACGGGCTTGCCGTCATTACTGGAAATCTTGAAGCCGTCCACATAACCTTCATCCAGCAACACCTTGGCAATCGCCGCCTTGAGCTTAGAAGAAGGCATTGCCACGGTTACTTTTTCCGCCATTTGCGCATTTCTGATGCGCGTAAGCATGTCGGAGATGGGATCACTCATACTCATAGATTTATCCTTACTTACCAGCTTGCCTTGATTACGCCGGGGATCTCACCGCGCATTGCGAATTCACGCAACTTGGTGCGACCCAGGCCAAATTTGCTGAACACGCCACGCGGGCGGCCAGTTAATGCACAACGGTTACGCAAACGAACTGGGCTGGAGTCACGCGGCAGAGCCTGCAACTTTTGCCGTGCTGCGTAACGCGCTTCATCGCTCAATTTGATGTCAACAATGATTGCCAGCAACTCAGCACGCTTGGTGGCGTACTTTTTTACGGTGTCGCGACGCTTCAGATCACGATTAATGACAGATGCCTTAGCCATGTGGCCCTCAACCTTTCAGTGGAAATTTGAATGCCAGCAGAAGGGCACGCGCCTCTTCATCAGTCGCAGCACTGGTGGTAATCGTAATATTCATGCCGCGCAAGGCATCAATCTTGTCGTACTCGATTTCCGGAAAAATAATCTGCTCCTTGATACCCATGTTGTAATTGCCACGGCCATCAAACGCCTTGCCAGAAATACCACGAAAATCTCGTATGCGAGGAATAGCCACGGTCACCAGGCGATCCAGAAATTCGTACATGCGCGCGCGGCGCAACGTGACTTTACAACCCACCGGATAATTCTCACGAATCTTGAAACCGGCAATGGATTTCTTGGACTTGGTCACCACCGGCTTCTGCCCGGCAATTTTCTGCATATCGCTTACCGCATGTTCCATCACCTTCTTGTCCGCTACCGCTTCGCCCACGCCCATATTCAGCGTAATTTTTTCGATGCGCGGCACTTGCATGATGGATGTGTAGCCGAACTTCTTCATCAGTTCTGGCGCTACCGTGCCTTTGTAATAATCAAACAAACGAGCCATGTTCTGTTACCCCTTTACGCGGCTATCACTTCGCCGCTGGACTTGAAGATGCGCACTTTACGGCCATCTTCCAGCGTTTTAATGCCAACCCGGTCAGCCTTTTTCGACGTCGCGTTGTAAATGGCTACATTGGAAGCGTGGATGGACATTTCTATCGCCACAATCCCGCCAACCTCGCCCTTTACCGGATTCGGCTTCTGATGCTTCTTGACCTTGTTGACGCCACTTACCAGCAAGCGGTCGCCCAGCACGCGCAGCACACTACCGCGGCTGCCTTTGTCTTTGCCAGCGATGATGATCACATCGTCGTTTTTCTTAATCTTGAGCATAACTCTTCCTTTACAGCACTTCTGGCGCCAGCGACACGATCTTCATAAACTTTCCGGCACGCAACTCACGCGTGACCGGGCCAAAAATACGAGTGCCTATCGGCTCCAGCTTGGCATTCAGCAACACCGCCGCATTACCATCGAATTTAATCAACGAACCATCGGGACGACGCACGCCTTTGGCAGTACGCACCACAACAGCGCTATACACCTCGCCTTTTTTGACGCGAGAGCGTGGCGCAGCATCACGAATGCTAACCTTGATGACGTCTCCAATATACGCGTAACGACGCTTGGAACCGCCCAGCACCTTGATGCACATAACTGAGCGAGCGCCGGTATTGTCGGCGACACTTAAAACTGATTGCATTTGTATCATTTTTTTAAATCTCCAACTTTATCCGCTTGCGGCGGCTAGTTTTGGAACCCGTTCGGGTTAGGCCATCGCAAGCGACGGTGAAACGAAGGCGCGCATTCTATTCGAGTCCAAGGCAAAGCACAAGCATTAATTGCCCATTATTTAAATTTCACGGCATTAAACCGCTTGCGCTTTATCAACTCGCTTAGTTACCCGCCAGCTCTTGGTCTTGGCCAATGGACGGCATTCCTCGATAGATACAATATCGCCATCGTGGAATTCATTTTTCTCATCATGCGCATGATATTTTTTCGATACACGCAATATCTTGCCCAGCAGTGGATGCTTTATCTTACGCTCAACCAGCACCGTAACAGTCTTGTCCATCTTGTCACTCACCACCGTGCCGGTCAGTGTACGCTTGCTATTCGTTATACTCATTGCTGCGCACCTTTTTCTGTCACCCGGGTTTTTTCTGTCATCAGTGTTTTCACGCGGGCAATGTCGCGGCGCACTTTGAGCAGCTGGCTGTTATTGCTCAACTGCTGGGTGGACACCTGCATACGCAGCCCGAATTGTGCGCGGGTCAGGGACAACAATTCCTGCTCCAGGTCCGCAACGGATTTTGCTCTAAGTTCACTGGCCTTCATGGTTATGCCCCCACCTGTCTAATTACGAATGAGGTTGCAATCGGCAGCTTGGCCGAAGCCAGGCGGAATGCCTCGCGCGCGACCACCTCGTCCACGCCGTCCATTTCATACAGCATCTTGCCCGGCTGAATCTCGGC
>CAMTXD010000017.1:0-11496 GCA_947085625.1 uncultured Gallionellaceae bacterium
CCCCGTCAACGATATTTTCCGATTTTTTTGCGTCATGCCGGAAGCGCATAAAACCGTGAATTATCGAACGGCTGATTGTGGGCGAACATGCCATGAATCGCGTGCAACAGTTTACGCATGACGGCACACACACCTTGCATAGGGGTCTTGCCGTTGGCGGTCAGGTGCTCGAAGAAGCCCTTCACATGCGGGTCGTGGGCTTTGGCGCTCAAGGCCGGCATATACAGCGCCTGGCGGATGTAGCGGTTGCCCGCTTTAGATATGCGCGCACGTTTCTCCACGCTGCTTCCCGATTTGAAATGACGCGGGTCCAGCCCGGCGAATTTGACCCATTGCTTGTGGGTCAGCCCGGCTGGCAACAGCATCAACTCGCAAAGCCAAGGCAATGGCGCTGGTCTCGCCGATGCCCTTGACCGTGAGCAGCAAGGCGAACGGATGGGCGAGTGCAGGATGCGCCAGGATAAACGTTTTGGCTTCCGCAGAAAGGCTGGCTATGCGCTTTTCCAGTTGGGCGATAGACAGCTTCAAGTCGCGCAGCACCGCCTTGGGCGTCTCCGGGCTGAAATCGAGCGCATGAAGCTGGTTCTTGGCCGCCGCCTTGTCTTTGGTCAGGGCGTTGATGCGGCGCGAGAACGCGCGCAGCTCCAGAGCTTCATTGGTGGGCCGCACCCACGGCTGATAGGGCATCCGCTCGGCATACTGCGCCAGCGTGTCCGCATCCACCGCATCGGTCTTGCTGTTGCGCAGCAGCACCGAGGCTGCGTTATGCGAGGCCTTGGGATTGAGCACCATCAGATGCACTCCGGCATCGGCCAGCGCGAGCGCCAAGTCGAGGTGGTACACGCCGGTGGCCTCCAGGCACACGGTCACACCGGGGAATTTGGACAGCCGTTTGAGCAGACGCTGCCGCTCCGCCCGTGTGTTGGCGAATGCCTGCGCCTTCATGGAGACGGCGTTTTTACGGATTACCAGAAACAGTTCTTCAGCACCGACATCAATACCGGCGAAGACCGGCGTAGCGAGCTGTGTGGATACAATCGTTTTAGTCGTCATGATGACCTCCTGTGTGCGGTTCAGTTACAATGAGCACTGGTTCCCTGACCCTGCATAAGCGCCTACCATCCTTGCGAATACAGGCTCGAAGCCTGGGATACTCCGCGGTATCGGCGAATAGGGCGGGGAGCCAATCTACGCACAAGCTCAGACGATTAGGTCTGTCTTCAGGGCGGGACGGCTTCCCCAGTGAAACTCTGATTCTACTGGCGACATTAACCAGAATTAGAATAATTTTGATCATACAAGGGCGGGCTCTGCCCGCCCCCGCCAAGAGCGCTTCGTCAACTCCCTGGCGTTGCGCGACAGCCTACAGGAGAAATCAATGGCTTTCGGAAACATGGCGAATCTCTCCTGGATTTACGACCTTTACCGCTTGGGCCAGGACAATGCGCTGCATGAAAATCCGGCCGAGGTTCAGCGGCGGATTCTGGAACATATCGTGCAGGGGATAGGCGCGGATACCGGCTCGCTCTCGGTGCGCGCGGACGTCGAGGATGAACTGGTGCTCACCGCGGGCATCGGCATTCCCGATGCGGCTATCGGCAGCCGGATCAAAAAGGGGCAGGGCGTCATCGGCTGGGTGCTTGAGCAAGCCGAGCCAGTGCTGCTAAGCGACGATCCGAGTCGTGATTCCCGCTTCCAGAACACTGTGCCCCGGCGCGAATCGAGCGTGCCGAGTTCGGCCATCTGCTGGCCGCTTAAACAGGAAAACCGGATCGTGGGGGTGCTGTGCGTCAATCGCCGTGCCGGCCCCGCCTTCACCGAAGCGGAGATGGAGCACGGCAACATGTTGGTCAATGTCGTCGCCATCGTTATCGAAAACACGCGCTTGCACCTGGAGCAGTCGGCCCGCATCCGGGCGCTGTCCGAGCTGAACAAAAAGCTTGCGCAAGCACAAGGCCAATTACTGCAATCCGATAAGATGGCCTCCATCGGCCAGTTGGCGGCGGGTGTGGCGCACGAGATCAACAACCCGATCGGCTTCGTCTCTTCCAATCTGGGTAGCTTGCAGCGTTACATGAGCGACATTTTAACGTTGGTGGAAGGCTACGAGGCGGCGGAAACCAGCATCTCCGATCCCCAACTGCGTATCGATCTGCAGGCGCTGAAGAAAAAGATCGACCTGGAATATCTGCGCGAGGACGCGACCGCACTGATAAACGAATCGCGCGACGGCATTAACCGGGTGAAGAAAATCGTGCAAGACCTGAAAGATTTCTCCCATGCCGATAGCGGGGACGAGTGGCGGTTGGCCGGTATCGAGCAGGGCTTGGAGAGCACCCTAAACATCGTGTGGAGCGAGTTAAAGTACAAATGCGAGGTCAGGAAGGAATATGGCAAGCTGCCGGATATTGAATGTCTGCCCTCGCAACTGAATCAGGTATTCATGAACCTGTTGGTGAATGCCGGACACGCCATCGAGGAGCGCGGTACGATCATCTTGCGCACCGGTGCCGAGAGCGAACAGATATGGGTCGAGATCGAGGATACTGGCAAGGGCATCGCGCCGGAAAACTTGAAACGCATCTTCGATCCATTTTTTACCACCAAGCCAGTGGGCACGGGTACGGGGCTGGGACTGTCGCTCTCCTACAGCATCATCCAAAAGCATCACGGGAGGATCGAAGTGCAGAGCGAGGTTGGCAAAGGGACGACGTTCAGGGTATGGTTGCCCATCAAACAACCACAGGCAAGCAATGAGTGAGCAGGAAAGCGTAATGACCATACTTCCAACAGCAGGCATCCCATGAGTGAGACAAAAGACTCCATACAGGATCTGCGCATGCTCAAAGAGGCACTGGATCAGCATGCCATCGTCAGCATTGCCGATGCGGGCGGCAACATCACGTATGTGAACGATAAGTTCTGCCAGATCAGCAAATATACCCGGGCTGAATTGATCGGGCAGAATCACCGCCTGCTTAAGTCCGTGGTGCATGATGCGAGTTTTTTCGACGACATGTGGCTCACTATTTCGGGCGGTCTCCCGTGGGAGGGTGAAGTATGCAATCGCAACAAGGATGGCGAGTTGTACTGGCTAGCGACCACCATCGTGCCCGGCTTGGACAAGAACGGCCTGCCCTACCAATATGTTTCAATACGCACAGAAATTACCAAGATCAAGCAGGCCGAAACGGCACTCACCCAAGGCAAAGCCGAGCTGGAGATGCGCGTCAAGGAAAGAACTGCTGAGCTGGAACAGGCCAAGCGCACGCTCGAAGCCGATGTGCTGACGCGCAAGCCCCTTATGAACAAGTTGTACTACTTCAAGAGCGTGCTCGATCGCTCACAGGAAGCTATCTTCATTTTCGATGCGAACACTTTGCGCATGATCTATCTAAATCGTAGCGCCGAGTCTTGGTTCGGCTTCAGCAAGGACGAGCTGCTACAGATGCCGTTGTCTCAACTTGATGAACTCATGCCATTTTTGGTGAACGGTGAAATGGTCGCGGCACTGCGTAACTATGGTTACGAGGACATCGTGCTGGACACGGAATATCGGCGTAAAGACGGCAGCAAATTATTTGTTGAACTGACCCTGAAACTGGTGATTGGGAATGATGGCAACGCGATATTGGTATCGATCGTACGCAACATCGAAGGACGCAAGACCGCCTATCAGGAGCAACGCACAAACTACGAGGCGATGCAGGCATTGAACCATGAGTTGGAAGAGGCGCAGGGTCACCTGCTGCAATCCGATAAGATGGCCTCCATCGGCCAGTTGGCGGCGGGTGTGGCGCACGAGATCAACAACCCGATTGGCTATGTCTATTCCAACCTGGGCACGCTGGAAAAGTATGTGCAGGACGTGTTCGGTATGCTGGACAGCTACGAGCAGGCGGAAGGCGCGATCACCGATGCAGCAGTGCGTGCGCAGTTGCAGACGGACAGGAAGAAACTAGACATCGCCTTCCTGAAAGAAGACTTGCGTGCGCTGATGAATGAATCGAAGGAGGGCATCACGCGCGTGAAAAACATCGTGCAGAATCTGAAAGACTTCTCCCATGTTGATGCTGCCGACGAATGGCACTTCGCCGATCTGCATCACGGCATCGACAGCACGCTCAACATCGTCAACAACGAAATCAAATACAAGGCCAGCGTCATCAAGGAATATGGCGATATTCCGCAGGTGGAATGCCTGTCGTCGCAGCTGAATCAGGTATTCATGAACCTGCTGATCAACGCCGCCCACGCTATCGAAGAACGCGGCACCATCACCGTGCGCACGGGTCAAAATGGGGGGGAAGTATGGGTGGAAATCGCCGATAGCGGCACAGGCATCCAGCCGGAAACTCTGAAGAAAATCTTCGACCCATTCTTCACCACCAAGCCCATAGGCCAAGGGACAGGGCTGGGCTTGTCGCTGTCGTACGGTATCATCCAGAAACATCACGGGCGCATTGAAGTGAGCAGCGAAGTGGGTAAGGGTACGACCTTCAAAATATGGCTACCGGTGAAGCATTTGTAGGTCGGGCTTCTGGGCGGCATGTCGCCCTGAAGCCCGACCTACGGAAGATAGCGGGTACGGAAAATGTGGGTAAGTAAAATGTTTGCTAGGTCAGACTGCATCACACAAGTTTTTTGCGCGCGGGTGTCTCGCCCACATGCGGATAGAAATCATATAGAGACATATTGAATAATGGAAAAGCACATGAATGAGACCGGCGTGGCACCCGTATCCCAAACTTCGTCAGAGCCAGTTTTTACGCTGCTGTTCGTTGACGATGAAGCCAATATTTTGTCCTCTCTGAAGCGTTTGTTCAAACCTTTTGGTTATCGCATATTTACCGCGGAAGGCGGCGCGCAAGGCTTGGAAATACTGGCGCAGGAAAGCATCGATCTGGTGGTGTCGGATATGCGTATGCCGGAAATGAATGGCGCACAATTCCTGGAGCAAGTGCGGCAAAAATGGCCGGAGACCATGCGCATCTTGCTGACTGGCTACGCCGAAATTGGCGCGACCATAGACGCGATTAACAAAGGACAGATCTACCGCTATGTATCGAAACCGTGGGAAGACAACGATATTATCTTGACGATCAAGCTGGCCTTGCAGCATAAAATTCTGGAGCGCGAAAAGCTGCGCCTGGAAGTGCTGACCCAACAACAAAATGAAGAGCTGAAGGATCTGAACGCCAATCTGGAAGAAAAGGTCAAGTTGCGCACCGAGGAGGTGCGGCAGACCATGGCGTTCCTGGAGACCGCGCACGAGAACTTAAAAAAGAATTTTATTACTTCGGTGCGGGTATTTTCTAATTTGATCGAGATGCGCGACGCCAGCATGGTCGGCCATTCGCGCCGCGTGGCCGAGTTGTCCAGAACGATTGCACAGCGCATGGACATGAATGATGTCGAGGTGCAGGATGTGTTTATCGCGGCCTTGTTGCTGGATGTCGGAAAAATCGGCCTGTCGGATAGTTTATTGAACAAGAGTTTTTCCAGTTTGAATACGGGGGAGCGGGACGAGGTCATCAAATATCCGATCAAGGGCCAGGTGGCGTTGATGGCGCTGGATCAGTTGCAAGGCGCAGCAAAACTCATACGCAATCACCGTGAGCGCTTTGATGGCATGGGCTTCCCTGACCGGCTGCTTGGTCTCGCCATTCCATTGGGTGCGCGCATCTTGGCGCTGGCCAAGGATTATGATGCTTGCCAGATCGGAACGTTTAGCAACAAAAGGTTGAAGCAGGCCGATGCTGTGCTGTATATCCAGGAGGGGCGTGGCAGGCGTTATGACCCGACGGTAGTGGATGCCTTTTTGAACGTGATAGGCAGCAGCGTCACCCCGGCGCAAACAAAACCGGAGCTTGAGCTGCGCCGGGTGCAGCTCAAGACTGGCATGGTGTTGTCGCGTGACTTGATCACCCAGAGAGGTGAATTTCTGTTGGCGAAAGATTATATTTTGGATGAGAATTTGATCGGACAGATTGATAACTTTGAGCGTTTGGGGGACCGGTTAATGATCTATGTCTGGGCCAACAAATGATAGGCAGAGCGAATGACCTGGAGAGGTTAAAAAAAACCGTAGGGGCAAGATTTACCTCGCAGAGATTCTTGTGCCCTGTTGGTATCACGCCCTATTTCATTTGTGCTCCCTGCAATTCAGACCATCCCACCAGACTATGGCAGACCTCGACGAAAAAAAACGCACCCTGACCGTCAAACTGGTCTATTACGGCCCTGCGATGAGCGGCAAGACTACCAACCTCATGCGCTTGCATGATATTTTGGCTGCTGATTTAAAGGGTGAGATCATGACGCTGGAGACCCAGAACGACCGCACCTTGTTTTTTGATTTGCTGCCCGTGGGCTTTTATATGCCCTCCGGCTGGCTGGTCAAATTCAAGCTGTATACCGTGCCCGGCCAGGTGGTACACGATGCCACGCGCAAGGCGGTGTTGTCGCGCGCGGATGGCGTGGTGTTTGTGGCCGATTCCCAACGCTCGCAAGGCGTCAATAATTCCGAATCGTTCCAGAATCTGGAAGACAACGCGCACCGTGTAGGCCTTGATTTTGATGTGCTGCCGCTGGTGGTGCAATTCAATAAACGCGATCTACCCAACATTCTTTTCGAAGCAGAGGTGCAGGATCGCTGGTCAGCAGCACCGTGGCCGATAGTAATGGCTTCAGCGCTGCTTGGAACAGGCGTGCAAGAAACTTTTGTGCAGTTGCTTGCGGCGGTTTATCCCGTGCTGGATAAAAACTTTTCATTGCATGAAACCCACGGCACCGACTTGCCTACTTTTGTCAGCGCCGTGGTAGGAGGTTCTTTTGGAAATTCAGGCTAGAGGATATGAGCACGCACTGAGCCTGCGCGAATTGCTCTCCGGCATCACGCCGGACAAGTTGTCTGCCGCGCTGGTGGTGCTGCTCAATGGTTCTTTCCGCTTGCTTAGCGCTAATGGAGAATGGGCCATGGGTGCCGTGCTGCCATTTGCCGCAGGCGGTCAGCGGGCAGCGTGTAACTACGATCTTGAGACAGTCGCGTACCTGGAGGCACCTTCTGCCACTGAGTCTCAGCTACGCGCTGCCGCAGGCTTGCTGGAGCTGTTCATGCAATCCGCTGCGCGTTATTTTATGGCATCGGAAATGCACATCGAAGTGGTGAAATCGGATTACGAAGAATTACAACGCAAGCACACCTTGTTGCTGGAATCGGAATCCCGTTACAAGGTGCTGGTGGAAAATCTGGAAGAGCACGTCAAGGAGCAGGTAAAAACCATAGCCTCGGCGCAACAGCAATTGTATCAGGCCGAAAAGATGGCTGCGGTCGGCCAGCTGGCGGCGGGCATGGCGCATGAAATTAACAACCCGATCGGATTTATCCGCAGCAACCTGAACACGGCCCTGAGTTACGTGCAGAAATTTCCCCCGATTGCGGAGTTGATTAAAGCGCAGGGTAGCGACCAGATCACTGCCGCGTGGCAAGCCGCGGACCTGGATTTTGTGTTGCAGGATTTCGTGCCGATGTTGCAGGAAAGCATTTCCGGGGCGGATCGTGTGGCGCGCATCGTTGCCGACCTCAAGGGCTTTTCCAACGTCGATCAGGCCGAGGAACAAATAGTCAATCTCAACGACAATATCCGCGCCGCGTGCAATGTGGCAGCCAACCAGATCAACAGCCGTGCAGAATTAAAACTAACGCTGGACGAGTTGCCGCCATTGCGCTGCAATCCAGGGCATCTGAACCAGGTATTCCTTAATTTGTTGCTCAATGCAGTGCAGTCGATGCAAATACGCGGCGAAATTCATATCCATAGTAGCGTTGAAGATCAGCACATTTGCATCCGCATTTCCGATACCGGCAGCGGCATCCCGGCCACCGTGCTACCGCGCATATTCGAGCCGTTTTTTACTACCCACGATGTGGGTGCTGGCACTGGCCTCGGGCTGACTGTGAGCCGTAATATCATCGTCGCTCATGGCGGGCGCATCGCGGTTGCGAGCGAGTTGGGGGTGGGGACAACGTTTACAATTTATTTGCCGCTGGTGTAGTGTGGCACGTTATTTCTCACTTGAGCGACTGGGTGTGCGCACGACACACTACCAGAGGGTACATGAATTCACCACGAAAATAGGAGATTGAATGTCTCGTTACGCATCTTTTTTTACCGGAGCCGCTGCTGACAGTGCCACGGAATCGGCGCAATCCAAACCGACCAGCTATCGCATGCTACTGGTGGACGATGAGCCGAACGTGCTCAAGGCATTGCAGCGCATTTTCCGTCAGGAGAACTACGTGATCGTGACCGCCACCGACGGCCTGGAAGCGCTCAACCTGTTGAGCCAGGAAGCGTTCCATTTGATGATTTCTGATTACATGATGCCGGGCATGAATGGCGCCGAACTGTTGAAGCAGGCCAAGGTGGTCAGGCCCGACATGATCCGCATCATGATGACTGGACACGCCGATACCGGCGCGGTGATGGGTGCGATCAATGAAGGCGCAGTATATAAATTTATCCTCAAGCCATGGAATGACGACGACCTGCGCGTGACCGTGGCGCTGGCGCTGGAGCAGTATGACCTGATCCAGAAAAACAAGGTGCTGCAGAAGGATAACGCGCAAAAGACCCGGGAAATTACCGCACTGTCCAAGCTCACGGTCAGCAACCGCAGCCAGTTGGCCATCATGCTCAACAAGAAAAATTTGCTCAGCAATCAGCAGGTGCAAGAGCTGTATCGGTTACAACAACAGCGGAAAGAACCCGTCATCAAGCTGCTGCTGGAGCATGACTGGGTATCCGAAAAAGCGATCCATGACATCTTGCGCAAGGATTTTATGGTAGAGGAGGTGTCGCTGCCGGAATTCCAGATCGATGCGGCGGTGGCGGTGCTGATTCCGCGCAGCTTCTGCGAGCGGCAACTGGTAGTGCCGTTGCGGCTGGAAGGGAAACGGCTGTTGCTGGCATTGGCTGACCCCTTGGACATGGGCCTACTGGATGACCTGCGCTTTGTATCTGGACTGCAGATACAGCCGGTGTTGGCCAAGGTGGCGGCAATCAAGTCCAAATTGGCCGAGCTGCATGGCGCGGAGGTCGACTTTAAGGATCTGGAAACGCTGGTCTCCAGCCCGGATCCGTACGAGGGCATCGAAATCGTCATCGAGGAAGAAGATACTGCGTCGCTAGAGGAGTTGCTGCGCGGCACCGATGAGCCACCGGCTATCCGCCTGGTGAATGCGGTCATTGTGGAGGCTATCCGGCTTGGCGCCAGCGACATCCATATTCAGCCACGCATCAAGAGCGTGATGGTGCGCTACCGCATCGATGGTGTGCTGATGGACAAGATTAATATTCCGCACCAGTTGCATCAATCGCTGGTGTCGCGGATTAAAGTAATGGCGGAAATGGATATCAGCGAGCGGCGCCGTCCGCAAGATGGGCGCATCACAGTCAAGATGCCGTTGCGGATTGTGGATCTACGCATTTCCACGTTGCCGACCATTAACGGCGAAAAAGTGGTGCTGCGCATACTCGACCGCAATTCGGCGATCGTGGGTCTGGAAGGGCTGGGGTTTTCGCCGTCTGACCTGGCAAAAATCCTGAACATGGTGGATAAGCCGCAGGGCCTGATACTAACCACGGGGCCCACCGGCAGCGGCAAAACGACCACGCTATATGGACTGTTGCAGCACACCGCGACGCCTACAAAAAATTATGTCACGATTGAAGACCCGGTGGAATATTACCTGGATCAAGCTGGCCAGGTGCTGATTAAAGAGAAAATTGGCCTGTCTTTTCCGGTCGTGTTGCGTGCCATCCTACGCCAGGATCCGGATGTGATTCTGCTCGGGGAAATCCGCGATTTTGAGACGGCGGAGGTAGCGTTCCACGCCGCCATGACCGGCCATCTTGTATTTTCTACCTTACATACCAGCTCGGCTGTGGCTAGCATCTCGCGCTTGTTAGATTTGGGGCTCAAGCCTTACGTGGTTGCCACAGCATTGGAAGGCATCGTGGCGCAACGCCTGGTCAGGAAAATTTGCGAACATTGCCGCGAGGCGGAAACACCATCTCCGATGTTGTTGGCCAGGCTGGGGCCGCTATTTGCTCCATCCGACATGACGGCGAGCAAGGGTACTGGGTGCAGCCATTGCCACGGCAGCGGTTATAAAGGGCGGGTGGGCTTGTATGAGGTGCTGGCCGTTAATGACCCGATTCGCCAGCTTATTGCCAGTGGCGCCACCATACTAGAGATTAGCAATCTCGCGAGGCAAGATGGCATGAAGACCTTGCTCGAGGATGGCCGCGACAAGGTAAATCAGGGCAAAACGACGGTAGAGGAAATCTTGCGCGTATTAGGGCCGCAATAGCATCACCCTGTAGGGCGACCTACAGAATTATTGCATATCTCGACCCCGCTGGTGTTGGAATACGAGGCAGTGCTAAAGCGCAATGATTTCTTTGCATTTTCTGATGTGGAGGGTGTAATTGACTGCCTGTGCCAAATTTCAGAAAAGCATGGAATTTTCTATCTGTGGAGGCCTGTATTAAAAGATCCTTTAATTACGAGGCATGTGCTACAGGTGCGTAGGGCGGGCTCTACCCGCCATGGCGGGCAGAGCCCGCCCTACAGCTGCATGTAATCTATAAACAATATGTTTCATTATTTATAATGCTCGACACTAGCGAGGGCGCGCATCACAAATGAAATGATCGGGCTAGATCAGGAGCCGTGCGCGGTGGAATGCGTGGTCACTGCCGAAACGCTGGGCCGCACCGGCATCGAGACGGAAGCCTTGACCGCCGTGAGCATCGCCCTGCTCACCATCACGACATGTGCAAGGCAGCGGAGGCATGGCCGTTGCTGATATTCGCCCGCTGGAAAAACAGGGTGGGCGTTCCGGGCACTGGTAGGCTGCTTCTTACAAATACCCGGATTACATTTTTGATGGCATAAAAATAATTGATCCCAACAAGCCTAGAATCAGGATAAACGCGCCGAGACCCATGATAACAAGAATGAAACCCAAGATGCTGCGCCAAACACTACTCACAATATTCTCCTCATTTTTTTGTTGCAGATGGAAAAATCCAAGTTAGTGAATAATCGCACCCCCTAAGATGACCCAGGCCATACCTGTCATGAACCTGCCCCACAACGATAACATAAACCGAGAATGTCTATTAGCCTCGTCATTCCCGCGCAGGCGGGAATCCAGCAATAAAATATTCCGCGTAGCGGACAAAACAACCATGTTGCCCCGCTTTACGGGGCATATTTCAATCAACCGAATTCCCGCAAGCGCGGGAAGGATGAGTTTTGCGCCTAATGGGCAATCTGGGATAACCCTAGTCTTACTGTGTCAAAAAATGAAAACACCTGCTACAATTAAACCATTCCATGGTGGCGGGAGATTTGTGATGGTAAGTCTGAAGGAATTTGAAGATTATCTGGAGCATCTTTGCGGTGCATTGGGGCATATGGATC
>CAMTXD010000018.1:0-8159 GCA_947085625.1 uncultured Gallionellaceae bacterium
CCGGCCAGCGGCTGACCACCGGCGTCGGTCCGCCATCGGTGCCGGTCACCTCGAACTCGTGACCATGCAGATGGATCGGGTGGTTGGTCATGGTCAGGTTGCCGATGCGGATGCGTACCTTGTCCATGTGGCGCACATTGAGCGAGTCGATGCCGGGGAAGACGCGACTGTTCCAGCTCCAGACGTTGAAGTCCAGCATGGTCATGATCTTGGGTGTGTAGCTGCCGGGATCGATGTCGAAGGAGTTGAGCAGGAACACGAAATCTCGATCAACCTCGTCAATCAGCGGGTGCTTGCCCTTGGGGTGGGTGATCCAGAAGCCCATCATGCCCATCGCCATCTGCACCATCTCGTCGGCGTGCGAGTGGTACATGAAGGTGCCGGGTCGGCGCGCCTCAAACTCGTAAACGAAGGTCTTGCCCGGCGGGATGCCGGGTTGGTTGAGGCCGGTCACGCCGTCCATGCCGTTGGGCAGGCGCTGGCCATGCCAATGGATACTGGTCAGCTCAGGGAGCTTGTTGGTGACGAAGATGCGCACGCGGTCGCCCTCCACCACCTCGATAGTCGGACCCGGTGACTGTCCGTTGTAACCCCACAGGTGCGCCTTGAAGCCGGGCGCCATTTCGCGCACCACCGGTTCAGCCACCAGGTGAAACTCTTTCACGCCATTGTTCATGCGCCAGGGCAGCGTCCAGCCGTTCAGGGTGACCACCGGGTTGTAGGGTCGCCCGCTGTTCGGCATCAAAGGCGGCATGGTGTCGGGACTGGTCTGGATGACCGGCTCAGGCAAGGCTGCCATGGCGACGCGGCTCACTGCAGCGACTGCTACGGCGCCCCCGGCCAGACCGGCCGCTTTCAAAAACTGTCTTCTTGAATTCATGTGGAGTTCTCTTAGTCATAGTTTTCAAATGGATGGTGCGCAAAGCTGCAAACACTTCGGCATGGGGCCTGTCAGTGAGGCGCAGCGCCGTCCGCCAGTCCGCCGACCGACATGACTTATGGGGACGCCATGACTGGCTTGCCCATGACCGAGGCCTGCAGCGCCGCGTCTGCCAGCCAGAACTGTTGTTCAGCAGAAATGGCCGCCAGCACAGTGCCGATCTCAGATCGCGAATCGGCCAGCAGCTCGAAGACGCCAATAAACATGCCGCTGTAGCGAAGCATATTCTCTTCGGAGATGATCTTGCGCAGCGGTATCACTTCATCGCGGTAGTGCCGGGTGATGTCGTAGGCCGTGCGGTAGGCGGAATAGTCCTCGCGCAAGTTGGAGCCTGCCGCGCGCACCGCCTCTTCCAGTCGGTTGGCCGCCGCCAGCGTCTGCGCGTTCAGCGCGTCGCGCTGGGGACCGCCCCAATCGAAAAT
Organism: uncultured Gallionellaceae bacterium; assembly: GCA_947085625.1. GTDB lineage: Bacteria > Pseudomonadota > Gammaproteobacteria > Burkholderiales > Gallionellaceae > Nitrotoga. The sequence continues at coordinate 1,363 of CAMTXD010000018.1, forward strand.
CGGCAAACGCAAGCTGATCTCAAAGCCGCGGCCCGTCGCCTTGTCACCGTTCGCGTTGTCGAATACCGTATTGCGGATAATACCCAGCTCGATGTCCGTCAAGCTGGTCACGAAGTTCAAGCCCTGCGCCTTGGCGGCAGCCTCAAACGCTGATTGGGCTAAACGGATATCCAGCCGTGAGGCGCTGGCCAGCTTGCTGACCTCGGCCGGGTCACGAGGAACCTTGGGCAGATCGGGCAATCGCCCGGGCAGTTTGAGTTGCTCCGCCTGAGTGTCTGTCAGGCCGAGCTGGCGTATCAGTTCCTCGCGGGTCGATGTGGCCGTGTGCTGCGCGCCCGCCAGTTGCGTCGCGGCATCGGCGTAAAAAACCTGTTGACGTGCACGGGCCAGCTTGTTGAAGTTGCCAACGGCCTGCATACGACGCGCTAATTCGGCACTGGCTTGCGCGCTGTCAACTACCTGTCTGGCATAGCTCAGGCTTTGTTGTGCAGCAACCGCCTTGACCCAGGTCTGTCGCACCTGAGTGACCTGGTTGATGACATTGGAGCTCAGGCGCAACTGATTTTGCGCGATGCGCCGCTGCGCGATGGCGTTGCGCTGAGGCAGCGTCAGCAGATCCAGCAAGCCGAAGGAGAGCAAGCGCCCCAAGTCTAGCTCATTGCCGATACGCACGCGTTCGAATGTGAAAATTGGATTGGCTATCCGGCCTGACTGCGCTGCTTTAGCCGCACTGGCCCAGTTTTCTGCCAGCATGGCCTGCAATGCAGGACTGTTGATCAAGGCCAGCTGCACCGCATCACTCTGGACTAGCGGCTGCTTGAGCAACTCCGCAGCGGTACGTTCTCGTGCATCCCGCTGCGCATGGGTTTGCGCCAGCGCCAACTTACCCTGCGTGAAACTGGCTGCGTCCTCGTTTGTTTTGGCCAGCGAGTTGTCAAAATTGACACTGGCACAGCCCGACAAGACGATGGTTGATAGGGCAGCAGCCAACAGTTGGCCGCGGTAATTACCTGCCGCTGGTGTCATGGATGGCCTCCTTGATGACCGGGGCCTGGTGCCGGACTATCATCGGCTAGTCCGGTCTCCCTGGAATCGGCCTCCCTGGAATAAGTACGCCAACCGCCAATCTTGCCGACCGTGTCGTTGGCGTCCACCCATGAAACGACGGGCTGCTCGCTATAAGCGCGGTAATCGGCAAAAACGGATTGGTAACTGAGCGTGCTCGCGGCAGATGCGGCGGGCTCGGAGAATGCCGATTCGTACCGGGCTGACGGTGTCGCCGCTGCCGGATCGGCTGCATGCGCAGCGGTTGAGAATAGGATGCTGGCGATAACAAAAATGGTTTTCATGGCCACTCTCTGGGTTAACTGAGTATAAAATGATCACGATCATAATATTTCCCACATACCCACTGCAAGCTGACCGGAAGATTACAATTTTGCAATCACCCCCATGCAATCACCCCCATGAAAGTACTGATCGTTGAAGATGAAGTCAAGACCGGCGACTACTTGTGCCAGGGCTTGACCGAGAACGGGTTCGTCGTAGACCTAGCGCGCAACGGCGTGGATGGCCTGCATCTCGCGGCTAGCGGGAGCTACGACGTGATCGTGCTGGACGTGATGCTGCCCGGCCGGGACGGCTGGAGCGTGCTGCGCGAACTGCGCAAAACCCATGACACCCCGGTGATCTTCCTCACTGCGCAGGACGCGGTCGAAGACCGGGTCAAAGGGCTGGAGCTGGGCGCGGACGATTATCTGGTCAAACCCTTCGCTTTTTCCGAACTGCTCGCCCGCCTGCGCACCTTGTTGCGGCGTGGCAGAAATGTGCAGGCAGGCGTACTGCATAGCGCCGATTTGCAGCTTGATCCGGTGCGGCGCAAAGTCATGCGGGGCAGCGCCCGGATCGACCTCACCGCCAAGGAATTTGTGCTCCTGCATTTGCTGCTGCGTCACCAGGGGGAAGTGCTGTCGCGAACCTTTATCACCGAACAGGTATGGGACATGAATTTCGACAGTGACACCAATGTGGTGGAAGTCGCGATTAGGCGGCTGCGCGCCAAAATGGATGACTCGTTCCAGCCGAAATTGCTGCATACCGTGCGCGGCACGGGTTATGTGCTGGAAGAACGATAATCCTAAAAACCGTAGTTGACCGCTTGATTGTGAATTTAACGACATGATTCTAAAATGGTTTTTAATGGTTTTGCCATTCACCTGTCTGGTGAGAGCGCTACGAGTCCGATTGCACGTTTTTTTGGGCGCATGGCTGCGTTATAACTCCTTGGAATGGAACAACCATTCCGCGTCGTTATGCCTTGCCCTGCACCCAAAAAAACGCACACTCCAACTCGTCCAACTACGGTTTCTAGGATAATGAAACCGGGTTCGCTCACCTTCCGCCTCAGTATTTTGTTCGCGCTGGCCACGGTCGTGCTGCTGGCCGGCATCGGTGCCTATCTCTACCGCTTTCTGGACATCGAGCTGATGCATCGGGATCACGCGGAACTGGCGGGCAAGGTGCAGCTTATCCGCCATCACCTGGCGGCGATCAATTCGCTGTCGCAGATCAATACCGCGCCCGGCCGATTCCGCGACGCCATCATCGGCCACCCCCACCTGCGTCTTGCGCTGCTGGATGACGCGGGCAATATCCTGTTCGCGTCCCCGGCCTGGCGGCCGGATGCCGCGATATTAAAAAACCCGATAGCCGTAGATGCCGCGCCGGATGAAATTGCGATTCACATGCCGACGCACGATCTCCCTTACCATACCCTGGCCGCATGGGGTGGCTTGCGCGGCGGAGAGCGGGCGCTGATCGTCCTGTCGGTGGACTCGCGCGAAGCGCTGCAATTGCTGGAAAACTACCGCCGGACATTGTTCGCTGCCATGCTGTTCGGTGGGCTGATCGCAGCCGCACTGGGATTTCTGACCGCGCGCAATGGCCTGCAACCATTGCGCGCCATGGCGGAAACGGCGCGCGATATTTCTTCCAGCCGCCTCGATCACAGGCTGGACGTGGCACATGTGCCAGAGGAATTGAAAGCGCTGGCCGGCGCTTTCAATGCGATGCTGGAACGGCTGCGGGATTCATTTACCCGGCTGTCGAATTTTTCCTCCGACCTGGCGCATGAGTTGCGCACTCCCATCAACAACCTGATGGGACAGACGCAAGTGGCCTTGTCCCGCGCTCGGAGTGCTGCGGAATACCGCGCCGTGCTGGAATCGAATTTGGAAGAATACGAGTGGCTGGCGCGCATGACTGGCGACATGCTTTTCTTGGCCAAGGCGGATAACGCACAAGCGCCGCTGCCCGCCGCAGAAATAAATCTGCGCGCGGAGCTGGATAAGGTGGCCGAGTTCTACCAAGTTCTGGCCGACGAGGCCGACCTGAAAATTGTTTGCACAGGTGAGGGTCGCGTCGTGGCCGATCACATTCTGGCGCAGCGCGCCATCGCCAATCTGTTGTCCAACGCCATCCGCCACACGCCGCCGGGCAGCGAGATAACCGCCACACTGGCCGCGACTGGCCACGCCCTGGAATTGCGCGTCAGCAACCCCGGCTCCGGCATTCCGCCCGAACATTTAACCAAAGTGTTCGATCGTTTCTACCAGGTGGATGGAGGAAGCACCAGAGCAGGGGCGGGGCTGGGACTGGCCATTGTGCTATCCATCATGCGGCTGCACGGCGGCGATGCAAGTGTGCTCAGTGAGCCGGGCGGGCGCACTACTTTTACGCTGCATTTTCCTGGCGGTGTAACGACATAGTCGAGGAGATCATGCCGACGACATACCCCAATACTGTTCGGTTAGATGTTTTTAGAGGCGCCCTGAAGGCCGTGCACGAGATCGCCACCATAGGCGCGGGCACTGCACAACCGCCGCTTGCCTAGCCACGGCGACTGGGGTAGAGTGCTTTCTTTGGGGAAGGGGAAAAAAGTTAATCCCCGACAGGGGGGATTAAATGTTGGAGCCAGCCATTCCGGAGGATGAAGAAAAGCGGCTCGCCACGCTGCGTGGCTTGAACATTCTGGATACCCCGCCCGAAGAGCGATTTGACCGCCTCACCCGTCTTGCGCAACGTATTTTTGATGTACCCATAGCGGTGATCACACTGATAGACAGCAACCGCCAGTGGTTTAAATCCTGCCAGGGTCTGGATGCAACTGAAACGCCGCGCCGCATTTCATTTTGTGGCCATGCCATCCACAACGATGAAATATTCGTCATTTCCGATGCGACACTGGACTCCCGCTTTGCCGATAATCCCCTGGTGGCCGGCGCGCCCCACATTCGCTTCTATGCCGGGCAACCACTCAAAACCAGCAATGGAAGTCGGCTGGGCACGCTGTGCATCATTGATAAAAACCCCCGTCACCCGAGCCGGGCTGAGCTCGGCATCTTGCTCGATTTGGCAGCGCTGGTCGAGAATGAACTTGAGGCCGAAACCCAGCGCAGGCTGTGCGTGCGCGTATTCGAAAGCATTAACGAAGGCATCATAGTCACGGATGCCAACAAACTCATCCTGTCTGTGAATCCTGCCTTTTCCGCAATTACCGGTTACAGTCCCACCGAGGTTATCGGCAAGAACCCGCGCCTGCTGAATTCCGGCTTGATGGACCAGGCGTTCTACCAGGGGATGTGGCGCAGTATCAACGAGACTGGCCGCTGGCAGGGCGAGATGATAGACCGGCGCAAAAATGGCGAGAGTTATGTCGAATGGCTGAGCATCCATACGCTGAAAAACGAGATCGGTGAGATCTGCAACTATATGGCCGTCTTTTCCGACATCAACGAGCGTAAGGCGGCGGAAGAACGCATGGCCTACATGGCGCAGCACGATTTCCTCACTGGCCTGCCCAACCGCATGCTGCTGCATGATCGTCTGGCGCAGGCGATTGCCCTGGCCGGGCGCGAAGGTCATAAAGTGGCCGTCATGTTCCTCGATCTCGACCGCTTCAATGCCGTCAATGATACGCTGGGACACCTCGTCGGTGACAAGCTGTTGCAGGAGGTGGCCGACCGCATCGGCCGCGTGGCGCGTTCCAGCGACACGGTGAGCCGCCAGGGGGGCGATGAATTTGTCATCATGTTGCCGGGCCTGGAAAATGCGGACGCCGCCGTGCTGATTGCGGACAAGCTGCTGGCAGCCATTGCCGCCCCGTGCGTAATAGATGGCAACGAAATTGAAACAAGCACCAGCATCGGCATCAGCGTGTTTCCGGAGGATGGGCGCGATAGCGATGCGCTGCTCAAACATGCCGACGCCGCGATGTACCACGCCAAGAAAAGCGGGCGCAACAATTACCAGTTTTTTACCGACGAGATGAACCAGCGTGCGCTCGAACGCATGTCCATCGGCAGCAAGTTGCGCCACGCGCTGGAGCGTAACGAGTTCCTGCTGCTTTACCAGCCGCAGATGGACTTGCGCAGCGGCCGCATCATCGGCGCGGAGGCGTTGTTGCGTTGGAACCATCCCATGGACGGGCCAGTCTCGCCGGCGCAGTTCATCCCCATCGCGGAAGAGAACGGATTGATCATCCCGATCGGTGAATGGGTGTTGCGCGAGGCCTGTCGCCAGAACCAGGAATGGCGCAAGCTGGGGCTGCCGGAAATTACCATGGCGGTGAATTTGTCGGCGGCGCAGTTCCGCCAGAAGAACCTCGGCGAAATGGTCATGTCCATCGTGCGTGACAGTGGCCTCGATCCCTCCAGCCTCGAACTGGAAATCACCGAGAGTGCCGTCATGCATGATGCCGAGGCGGCGATTGCGCTGCTGCGGCAACTGAAGGCAACGGGGCTGAAGCTGGCGGTGGACGACTTCGGCACCGGCTATTCCAGCCTGGGCTATCTCAAGAAATTTCCAATTGACAAGCTCAAGATAGACCAGTCGTTCGTGCGCGATTTGATGACCGACCCGGACGACGCGGTGATCGCCAGCACCATCATCAGCATGGCGCACAGCCTCAAGCTGAAAGTCATCGCCGAAGGCGTGGAAACGGCGGAGCAACTGGCTTTCCTGAAGCAGCAGGGATGCGACGAAATGCAGGGCTATTACTTCAGCAAGCCGGTCAGTGCCGGGAAATTCGCCGAGCTGCTCGCCCCTGGTAAGGCTATCTTGCGTGATGGCCGCGATCCAACTGCGCTGGGGAATTCAGGTTTATGAAACATCAGGGTTACTTAACCCGAACATTTCATAACACACGCACACCCTCGCTAGTCTTTTATTTGTCATGCAAAGTTTTGTTCCGTCGGGTGTATGAATAACTACACCGCTCCTTCACAAAACACGATGCCCGCTATGCGTGCTACAACAAACAAAATCCTGCGCGATCATCACGTGAACTTATGAAACGTTCAGGTTAGTAGTCAGCAATTATGACTACAAGAACACCCATGACTGTTAGGCCAACATGCCAAATTTTGTAGGAGCGGCTTTAGCCGCGATTACGGCATTAGCGTTTCACAGGCTGAATCGCGGCTAAAGCCGATCCTGCGGGAAGATGTATGCAATTTATGAAACCTTCAGGTTAGAAACGACAGGAATTGGGAATGATGTTGTAGGGGCACGGCTGATACGGTTATGCTTAAACCTAGAAACCCCAGTTGACCGCTTATCTGGGTATTTAACAAGATGATTTCAATAAATTTATTCGTGATTCATCGTTTCCCCCGATGGGTGAGACCGCTACGGGATGGATTGCACTATTTTTGCGGCACATGGCTGCGTTGCAACTCCTTGGAATGGAACGACCATTCCGCGTCGTTGCGCCTTACCCTGCACCCCAAAAATAGTAC
>CAMTXD010000019.1:0-3877 GCA_947085625.1 uncultured Gallionellaceae bacterium
CGGATTGCCATGCCACTCCCAGTAACAAGAAAAATCCCAGTAACCACAGTCCCCCGCGCCTGGAAAAAGAAAAATGCTTTAAAAAAATAAAGCCGCACAGCAATACAAAAATCAGGCTGGCTGTACGCGTTTTAGTGAGCAAGAGCAGCGCGATAGCAACGTATAGAAATGCGATAATTCTTGCCCACAGCCAGCGACGATTCGGTAACACAGTCATTTCATAAAGCATCCATGCTGCGGCGATTGCCAGCATAATTCCCAGTAAAATAGATTTATTCCCCGAATAAGAAACATAGTTCTTAAATGGCGTAATTTCAGGCAGAACGTTGAGCAGGCTGAGGTAATACAGTGTTGCGGCATAAATCGCGCCTATAAAAAAAATAGTAACCGCCCGCCTCTGCCAATCCCCGGCTCCGACGCTAACAAAGAGTAACAAGAATATATAAACCTGATAGTGGGCAAAACCGCTCCAAAAGCCGCTTTGGGGACGCCCCACAATAAGTGCAGAAAAACAGGTCACGATGAACATGACTAGCGTAGGCCAAAAAAGTGGGTTTGATTTTGCAGTCAGCCACTTCGTCCGATAGTCACCGGCGAATAATAAGCTCAACAGAAAGAGCAGAACACCTGTGTAAATAATGCCGATTGGAAAAAACAGGGTCAGCGGCAAAACAGAAAGAATCGTTTGAGGCAGTGTGTCGCGTCGGAATACAGTATGCATATTTGTTGTGCGTGGATTATTAATGGATTGTTGATCTACACGGCTTGCCTGCTATGGGCTGGCATGGTCAACCTGTTAACCATATTTTGCAATGCCAACAGTGGGTCAGTAGCAAAGCGTATGCCTTAATATCTGGCGAAGGCCTGAACGTCACAGCTATACCGTCTCGCCTCTTCCAAGAGGCTCTCCAGGTAGAACTGGTAGTCCGCGCAAAATAAAGAAGCAGGCCAATCGGTTGTTGCCTCGCTGAATAAGATGGTGGGGTTACACAATCAAAGTCATGCCCGCTTGCTAGCAAGCTCCACATCAAACGTCATCACTTTATCGCAACCCGCCGCCGTGGCAGTACGTTCAATGAGGCAGTCCGGGAAATCCGCCGAGCTGTGCCGTAGGCGCGCAGCGCACGCACCACCTGGTCTCTTTGCTCAACCACAAGCTGCTTGGCACGTATCAGCCCGTCGAAAGCCTCAATTATTTGCCCACGTGTAAGCTCGAAAGCCGATGAAAGCACCCAAAACAGCTCAGCCACCGTCACCAGCGTTACCAACCCTGGCTCGGTGGGGGTTAAGTGACTCCACCAGCTTGGTAGCTTTCGCGGCCTGTTTGGGGTCGTCTTGCATGATGTAGCGCACCAGCACATTGGCGTCGAGTCCAATCATCGCGCTGACGCCCCCCGTGAAGCAATGACCCGATTCATCTCCTCAATGGAAACGATCTTCTTGGGCTTGCCAAACATGCCCTTGAGTTCAGTCACAGAGCGATTGGCTGCCACAAAAAGGTATTGTCCAGGCTCAATCTGAATAAACTCCACCTGGTCGCCGGTATCCACATTTAGCGACTGCCTGACGTTGGCCGGAATTGTGATCTGGCCCTTACTGGTAACGGTTGCGGTAGTCATAAGGATTCTCCTTGGCCTTACTATAAGGTAAGGAATTATGAAATTCAAGTCTGTGGATTGCCGATGTTGAAACCCTGAGCTTGATCCAATACAGTTCGGTTAAAGAATCCCTGAACAAGCCGTCATTGCGAGGAAGGCAATAAGGAAAATAATGGGGAGGGAGCCCGATTCTGTATTTTCTGGCATCAATCCACTCCCATCACAGAGCCGCTTTCATTTATCACCCTCCTCTATTTCTCTGGAAATGCTTTGCAATGCCAGCAGTGGATCGGCCGCACGGGTGATGGGGCGCCCGATCACCAAATAGCTCGCGCCGTTTTCCAGCGCGGCGCGCGGTGTCATGATGCGCGCTTGATCGAAGGCTTCAGCATCCGCCGGGCGAATGCCAGGCGTGACCAGACAGAACTCGCCACCACAGTGCTGACGCAACATTGCGGCTTCCTGTGCCGAACACACCACGCCGTCCAGCCCGCTATCACGCGCAAGTGTGGCGAGGCGCAGCACCATCTCGGCCGGGGTGGCGGCAATGCCAAGCTCGGCCAAATCTTCCTGCGCCATACTGGTGAGCACAGTCACGGCAATCAACTTTGGTGGACGCGCCGCCTGCGCCACTGCCTCGCGCGCCGCTTCCATCATGCGGCGTCCGCCCAGGGCATGCACGTTGACCATCCACACGCCCAGTGCGGCGGCGGCTTTACAGGCTTGCGCGGTGGTGTTGGGAATGTCGTGAAATTTCAGGTCGAGGAATACTTTAAAACCACGCTGCATCAATTGCTCCACCAACTGTGGGCCAGCGGCGGTAAATAATTCCTTGCCCACTTTGAGGCGGCACAGTGATGGCTCCAGCCGCGCCACCAGAACCAGTGCCGGTCGCGCATCGGAATAATCCAGTGCGACGATAATTTTCGGATCGCTCATGCCATCAGCCCGTTTTCTTCACTTCTTCGCGGCGAATAAGTTTCCCAGCCATGACAAGCCGGGCAATGCCAGTAGAACTGGCGCGCCTTGAAACCGCAATTGGCGCAGCGGTACATCGCCAGCGTGCGTGTGCGCTGATGCACCAGATTTTTCACCATCTCCACATCGGCGCGACTTTCTTTGGACACTTCCAGCAGGCGTGCTTCCAGCAATTTATCCAGGCCGAGCAGGGTGGGATTGCGCTGCAACTCGTCGCGCACCAGTTTGTATGCCGCTTCCGCGCCATCGCGTTGCAGGATAGCGTCGAACAATACGTTCATCAAATCTAGCGAGGGATGTTGATCCAGATAACCCTGCAACAGGGTGATGCCCGTATCCGCGCGCCCGGTCTGGCGGTAAGCCTGCAACAGGCGTTCCGCCACCAAGGGCAGGTACTGCGCGCCCTGTTGTTCGATGTGCTGCCAGGTTTCGATAGCGCGCGCATAATGCTGTGACGCATTTTCCATGTCGCCCAGCATCATGCTGGCGCGTGCCGACTGCGGGTCTGCCTCCAGCGCCTGCTCCAGATGGACGCGTGCGGCATCCATCTGCTGGCGCGAAATTTCTGCGGCTGCCATCTCGCAATAGAAAAAAGCCGCCTCCTTGCCGTGCGGCAATCCGGAAACTGCCGTGAGCCTTTGTGTCACGTCAATCGCCTTGAGCCAATCTTTTTCCTTCTGGTACAACTCGAGCAAGAAATCCAGCGCAGCCTTGGAATATGGCGTGGTCTGCAACTCCAGGAACAGCGACTCGGCGCGATCCAGTATGCCGGCCTTGAGGTAATCCTGCGCCAGTTCAAATATCGCCTGCTGCTTCTTATCTTGTTCCAGATCGGCACGCTCGACCAGATTGAGATGCATGCGGATGGCACGATCAACTTCACCACGGCGGCGGAACAGGCTGCCCAGCGCAAAGTGCAGCTCTATCGTTTGCGGATCAACCTTGACTACCTCGATGAATGCCTCGATGGCCTTGTCCTGTTGCTCGTTGAGCAGAAAGTTCAGCCCCTGGAAATAGGCGCGCGGCAGGGCGCTGGATTCAGTCAGTAACTGCTTGATGTCTATGCGCGCCGCCAGCCAGCCGAGGCCGAAAAATAGCGGGAATACCAGCAACATCCACAGTTCAAATTCCATTTACGATCCGTGATAAGTGACAGGTGATAAGTGACAGGTAGAAACAGTGTGCGTACATATGGGCACCTCTAAAAATCCAGATTTTAGTTCCGGCCAACCTAAAGGTTACCCTACACAGCAACTTCGTTGTATCCCAACTGCTGCGTTGCGGAAAAAATTTCTTGCTTA
>CAMTXD010000020.1:0-17742 GCA_947085625.1 uncultured Gallionellaceae bacterium
ATCTTGTTAAATACCCAGATTAGCGGTCAACTGGGGTTTCTAGGTTTAACCATCCTTTATATGAGCAAACTCGCCCTAGACCGCATCCTACAATCACAGGGTTTCGGCACCCGCAAGTGGTGCCGCGAACTGATAGCCAAAGCTGAAGTCAACGTCGGTGGCATGACCATCACCGATAGCCATGCCAGCATCGAAACCAACGGACTTAAATATAGCGTCTATGGCGAGCCTCACCGCTACCGCGAGTATCTGTATATCGCGCTGAGCAAGCCCTCCAATTACGAATGCTCGCGCAAGCCCAGCCATTACCCTGGCGTACTTTCCTTGCTGCCGGAGCAGTTCACCCGGCGTGACGTGCAGCCGGTAGGCCGCCTTGACCACGACACCACCGGCCTCTTGCTGATGTCCGACGACGGCGCATTCATCCACGCGCAATCCTCACCCAAACGCCATGTTCCAAAAATCTATGTCGCCACCACCCATGATCCCGTCACCCCGCAACTGGTTGCCAAGCTGCTGAGCGGCGTCAAGCTGCAAGACGAGCCCGCACCAATAACCGCACTCACTTGCCGCATGATGGACACCCATCAGATTGAAATCGTGCTGGAGCAGGGAAAATACCATCAGGTAAAACGCATGCTGGCCGCTGCCGGCAATCATTGCGAGGCATTGCGCCGCTCGCAGATAGGCGCACTGAAGCTTGATGCGCTGAATCTGGCGGAAGGGGAATGGTGCTATCTGGAAGCAGAGCAACTGGCGTTGCTCAAACCATAAGCCTGGTATAACCTTTAACGTGGAACTCGCGCAGCGATAACCAGCGACTTAGCGCAGGTTTCGTCGCGCTTAGTCGAATGGCTAGTTGTTTCCTCAGGGAAGCGGGCATGATGTTTCATTATCAGGGGTGACTTACGTCATGCCCGTTAGGGAAGCATCCAGGTTAGCGGTTGTAAATTATGCGCTGTACCTTACGCGCAGATTGTTTCTTTCCCTTGGGGGCGCTGGCAAGGCGCGGTTTGTCGGGCTGCACCACATAAATTCGCTGCCCGGGCCGGAGGATTTTTACGCCCTTGTTCCAGCTTTGCAGGCTGGCCAGGCGCACATCGTAGCGGCGGGCAATGCCATTCAGCGTGTCGCCTTTGCGCACGATGTGCCTGACCGCTTTCTTGCGCAATGGGTCGATCGGGGCGAGGTGCGGGTTAAATGGCTTGAATTCATTTTCTGCGTGCTCGCCATTGCTATTGATTTGGATTGGCACCAGCAATGTCTGGCCGGTACTCAGGTTGGCATGTGCTGACAGACTGTTGGTGGTGCGCAGTGCCGCCAGCGACAGGCCGAAACGTGGAGCAATCTGGTCTAGGCGATCGCCCTTTGTGCTCCGGTAGGCTTGCCACGATACCAGTGGCGCACTGTAGCGCTCTAGGTTGGCCCGGAAAGTTTCCACCTGGCCAACCGGCAGCAGCAGCACTTCGGCATGTTCTTGCAGGATCACCGGGCGGTTGTGTGCGGGATTCAGCGCCATGAATTCATCCAGCGTAATATCGGCCAGATCGGCCGCCAGCTTGACGTCAATGTGACGCGCCGTGATCACGGGCGCGAAATAAGGCTGGTTGGCGATGGGTTGCAAGACCAGGCCGAAGCTGGCCGGGTCGCTGATGATGCGCTTTACCGCAAGCAGCTTGGGCACATAGTTGCGTGTTTCACGCGGCAGTTTCAGGCTGGCGTAATTCACCGGCAGGCCGAGTTTGCGGTTGCGCGCCTGGGCGCGCAGCACCGCGTTTTCGCCACAGTTGTAGGCGGCCAGCGCCAGTTCCCAGTCGCCAAACATGCCGTGCAGTTTTTGCAGGTAATCCAGCGCGCCATGGGTCGCGCTGACGATGTCGCGCCGCCCGTCATACCACCAGTTCTGCTCCATGCCGAAATTCTTGCCGGTGGACGGGATGAATTGCCAGATGCCGGAGGCGCTGGCCACCGAATAGGCGCCCGGATGGAAAGCACTTTCAATTATAGGCAGCAGCGCGATTTCCATCGGCATGCCACGTCGATCCACTTCCTCCACGATGAAATAAAGATAGCGTTGCGCGCGCCCCATCATGCGTGCCATATATTCCGGCTGTCCGGCATACCACTGCCGGTTGTGATTCACCAGCGGGCTGTCCAGTTCGCGCATGGCAAAACCATTACGTATGCGTTGCCATACATCGATTTGCGCAAGAGCGGCGGCGGGAGCGGTGATCGGGGTGGCGGCAATATTGCCAGCGGGAGTGGCTAAGGCAGCGGGCGTTGCGGTGGTAGCCGTCGGTTCGGATGTTAAATCTGTTTGTGCAAGCACTGGTTGATTGTGCTGATTGCCCGGTGCGACCAACTCATTATTATGAGGTGCAGCTATGGACGTGCAGCCGGTCAAAACAACAAGCGTTATGAGAAACAGTCTGTTAGGAAACACTGGCGGCACCCGTCGTAGTCAAACTGCGATGATGGTAGCCGAAGGAAGCAAGCGGCGTCAAGGAAGCTGTGGGGGTGAAAGCCGCAGCTTTGGAGAAACTCAAAGTCATCAAATAAGAATGATTATCAAATGCATTGACATTGCAAATAATAATTATTATTATCTGCGCTGTTCTCAATTTGAGGGCAATTTTTGATTAATTTTTAGAGTATATTTTTTGGAGGAACAAAATGCGTAAGATTGAGAAATATGCCCCAACCATAATTGCCCCTGAGGAAATTTATCTGGGCGAAGTGGAGAAGATGCTGCGCCAGCCTGGCGACACCGCATCCTTCTGAGCAGTCTGACCGCCAACATGAGTCAACTGTCTGCAACGCAGCTTGCTGCGCTTTTAATTGCTATCGCGGCGCACGCCGCCGTGCTGGGATGGGTGAGCCAGTACTCGCCGCGTGCAAACCCGGTACGCCCCGCCGAGCCGATGACGGTGAGCCTGCTGGCGACTGAGCCGCCAGCGCCCAAGGATGCACCAAAGGCAGGCAATCCGTTATCGGCTAAAGCCCATGCAGAATTGACACCCTCGCCCGTCAGCGAGCTGCCAGTGAGACAGCCTGCGCCGGCAGCGCCCCAGGAACACGCCGTGGCACCGGATGACCACTCTCCAAGTATAGCGCCGACCACGGTGCCTGCTGCAGAGGCTGCGCCCGCAGCCTTGCCGCTAGCGGAGGCGCTCACTCCCGCCCGTGGCGACGCCGCCTATTTACGCAACCCGGCGCCGACCTACCCGCTTTTGTCGCGCCGTCTGGGCGAGAGAGGCAGAGTCTTGCTGCGCGTCCAAGTGCATGCCGATGGATCGGCCATGAGCGTGGAAATCGAAACCGGTAGCGGCTACGCGCGCCTGGATCAGGCCGCCCGCGAGACGGTCAGACAGTGGCGCTTCATCCCCGCAATGCAAGGGGATCAGGCCGTCAATTCATGGGTAATCATTCCCATTGATTTTTCTTTGAAAGGATAATTTATGCAAACCAACAATTCTCCCAGCTTCACCGCACTTCTCGCTCAAGCTGACGGCGTTTCCATCACCGTCATGCTGATGCTGCTGCTGATGTCTGTCGCAACCTGGTATCTGATTCTGGCCAAATTCATCCAGCGCTGGCAGATTCAGCGCCTCATCGGCCTGTCTGCGGACAGTTTCTGGAACGCCCGCTCGCTGGAGACCGCTGCCGCCCACCTGGAGCAGCAAGCGGGCGCGGACCCCTTCTCGCGCATGGCGCGCCAAGGCATAGCTGCCGCCGCCCATTGTCAGGAACACGTGCCGGACAACCTGGGCGAGGCCTGCACCCTGAGCGAGTTCGTCACCCGCGCCCTGCGCCGCGCCATAGCTAACGAAACAGCGCGGCTCGAATCCGGGCTGACGCTGCTCGCCTCAGTCGGCAGCACCGCGCCATTCATCGGCCTGTTCGGCACAGTGTGGGGAATTTACCACGCCTTGATCGGCATAGGTGCCGCTGGCCAGGCCAGCATGGACGCGGTCGCCGGGCCAGTGGGCGAAGCGCTCATCATGACCGCCGCCGGCCTGGCGGTGGCTATTCCCGCCGTGCTGGCCTACAACGCGCTGGTGCGGAGCAATCGCCTCATCCTGGCCGAACTGGACGCCTCCGCTCACGACTTGCACGCCTATCTCACCACCGGCGCGCGCGTGGGTGCGCCCCGACTATGTGCTGAAACCGTCAGTGCGAATAGCATCTCGCAAAGCAAACAGAGGGAGGCGGCATAATGGCATTCGGCGGATTCAGCGAAGACACCCATGCGCGGCCTATGGCGGAAATCAACATGATTCCGATGATTGACGTAATGCTGGTGCTGCTCATTATTTTTATCATCACCGCGCCGTTGCTGACCCAGGCGATCAAAATTGACCTGCCGCGCGTGCCCGGCGCGGCAGCCCCGGAAAAGCCGGAAATCATCACCCTGGTCATCGCCGCCGACGGCGCCCTGTATTGGAATAACACCCCCATCAGCCAGGCGGAGCTTGACTACCGGCTGGCCGCCGCAGCGCAACACCAACCGCAGCCGGAGTTGCGCCTGCGCGCCGACCAGACCACGCCCTACCAGAAGCTGGCCGAAGTCATGGCCGCCGCGCAAAACGCCGGGATAGCAAAAATGGGCTTTGTCACCGAACCCAAGCCCGGGCGCCCAGAACCCAAGCGCTGATCCACCGATTATTTTTTCTTTTGCGGAGAACAAAATGCTGGACAAAAACAAAGCGGCCTCGCCGCCTTCACCGGGTAGCGCGGCAAGCGCCCCCGCGCAGCCGAGGCGGATGGATAGCCGCGAACTGTTGGGCAGCAGCCGCGAACTGCGAATTCTGCATGATAGCCACGAATACCGCCTGGCCATCACCAGCAAGGGCAAGCTGATCCTGACCAAATAGTTTTTTAGTGCGCTTGATGGGTTACGCAAAAACGCTCCACCCATCCTACAAGTTATCGTTCCCACACTGGAGCGTGGGAACGATACATAGGCACTTAGTTTTATATAGAACGATTGCCGATTTAGCCAGCCATACGGGGTTTTCTTCCCATCTAGCCAGCCAGAAAACCCAGGCCCCGCAAGGGGAAATATGTTAATTTTTAAGGAGTAAAAAAATGAGCAAGCCTTACCGTATCAAAAATCACATTCTTGTGGCGGCAATCGCCGCAGCATTATCGTCGCACGCGGTCGCGCAAGAGACGATCAAAGTCATGCCCCGCGTGGACGTGATCGGCGCGTCCGAAAACCTGGAGCACATCGCAGGCTCCGCCGAAGTCGTTGATAAGCAAACCCTGGAAGCGAGCCGCGTGTTCACCACAGCCGAGGCGCTGCGCAAAGTGCCCGGCATCAATGTGCGCGACGAGGATGGCTTCGGCCTGCGTCCCAACATCGGCATCCGCGGTTTGAATCCCACGCGTTCGACCAAGGTGACCCTGCTCGAGGACGGAATTCCGCTGGCCTACGCGCCCTACGGCGATAATGCCAACTATTATTCCCCGCCCATAGACCGCTTCGAGCGCATCGAGGTGTTGAAGGGTGCCGGGCAGATCATGTACGGCCCGCAGACCATAGGCGGCGTGATCAACTACATCACGCCCACCCCGCCGCAGGAGTTCGGCGGCTCGGTCTCCGTCACTGGCGGCAACCGCGACTATGCCAACGGCAAAGTGCAACTGGGCGGCAACGGCATGCTGCTTGATATCACGCGCAAGCAGGGCGACGGCGCGCGCGACAACACCCATTCCGAATTGAATGACCTCAACTTCAAGAAGGTGATGGAATTGGGCAGCAGCCAGGCGCTTACGCTGCGCGCCAGCCATTTCACCGAGGATTCGACTGTCACCTACAGCGGCCTCACCGAGGCGGAATACCACAACTTCGGCGCGCGCTACAACCCGTTCAAGAACGACAAGTTCGATATCGCCCGCAGCGGCTTGTCCGCCACGCACGAGACGGAGCTGGGCAAGGATGCCGTGCTCACCACCAACCTCTACTACAGTAAGTTCGACCGCGACTGGTGGCGCCAGTCCAGCAGTACCACTGACACGCAGAACAGCAACTTCGCTGCCACCCGACTCGCTGGTGGCGCGATTAATGTGGATGCCGGAATCTCGGTGCAGGGCCGGTTGCGCAATTACGATACCTGGGGCGTCGAACCGCGCCTGAAACTCGCCCACAGCGCCTTCGGTGTCAACAGCGAACTGGAAGCCGGGGTTAAGGCACATTTCGAGGAACAGAAGCGCAAGCAGGTGAACGGCACCTCGCCCACGGCGCGCGACGGCACATTGGTCGAGGATAACCTGCGCGAGACCGATGCCTACTCGGCCTTCGCCCAGAACCGCTTCCTGCTCGGGCAGTGGGCGGTCACGCCCGGTCTTCGGTTCGAATATATTGACAGCTCGCGCACCAATAATCTCACCGGCGTCACCGGCGGCGATACGCTCGGCCAGTGGATACCTAGCCTCGGCGGCACTTACAACCCAACGGAGACGCTAACCGTGTTCGCCGGCGTACATCGCGGCTTCGCCCCGCCGCGCACTGAGGACATCATTGGCGGCACTGGCATCAGCACCGAGGTCGGACCCGAGTCGTCCACTAACTGGGAGCTCGGCCTGCGCGCCGAGCCGACGGACAAGACGAGCCTCCAGGCCACCCTGTTCCGCAACGACTTCTCGCGCCAGATCGCGGTCGGCTCCATCGCCGGCGGCAGCACGCCGCTGGCGCAGGGCGAGACGCTGTACCAAGGGCTGGAAGTATCGGCACGGGTGAAGGCCGATTCCGGCTTCTACACCCAGGGCGCGCTCACCTGGCTGCCAACCGCCGAGCAGATCACGCCGCTCCGCCAGGTGAGCAACAACTTGGTTGCCTCGGGTAGTGTCGCCGGAAACCGCCTGCCATATGCGCCGAAGCAGCAACTGACCGCAGCCCTGGGCTATACCCACGCTTCCGGCCTGGATGCGCAGGTCGAGGCGGTGCATGTGGGCGAGCAGTACAGCGACTTCGCCAACACCGAAAGCGCCCCCATTAATGGCAATGGGCAAACCGGGAAGATCGCCGCCTACACGATCTGGAACGCCACGCTCAACTACCACCTGAAGCCGCAAAACACCACGCTGTTCATTACGGTGAAAAACCTCGCCGACAAGACCTACATCGTGGATCGCACGCGCGGCATCCTGCCCGGCAGTCCGCGGCTGGTGCAGGCCGGGCTGAAATATAGTTTCTAGACCGTTGTCAATCAGCCCCAAAGATCGCATCAATCTGGGCGTGGGCTATATGTTCTAAATCCCGTGTGGGGCGGCCAAAACTGCCCCCCTTGATTGCCGGGCATGGCACAACTCAATCATTAAGGAGAAACAAAATGTTAGACAAAAACAAAGCGACCGCGCTGCTCAATACCATCATGGAACTCGAACTCGCCGGCGTGGTGCGCTACACCCACTATTCGCTGATGGTGTTCGGCCACAACCGCATTCCCATCGTGTCATGGCTGCGCCAGCAGGGCGAGGAGAGCCTGCTCCACGCGCAACAGGCGGGCGAACTCATCACCCACTTCGGCGGACATCCCTCGCTTGCCATCGGCCAGCTGCTGGAATCCCACAAGCACGGCATCGGCGACATCCTGCGCGAGTCGCTGGAACATGAGAACATCGCCAGGGCAGCCTATATCGAGTTGCTTGAACTCGCCACGGGCGAATCGGTGCTGCTGGAGGAGTACGCGCGCAAGTTGATCGCGGAGGAAGAAATGCATGTCGGCGAGGTGAACAAGATGCTGCGTAGTCCCGGCGACATCGCTGCCTTCTCCATCTAGCACATTGCCTCAGAAATATTATCCAGAGTGAAGAGTGCAAAGATGAATGCGATCCTGAAGGAGAAATTACAGGCTCTTGAGTATGCCGCCGTGCACCGGATTTTTCCGGTGCCGCCCGCCCGTGATTTGCATCCGCACGAGTTGTTGCAGATGGTGTTGAGCCAGCGCTTCGGCGTGGAGTACCAGCCGGTAGTAGAGATAACCACGGGCGAGACGATGGGTTTCGAAGCACTTGCCCGCTTTTATCGCGCCAATGGCGAGCCAGTGGCATCGGATAGCGTATTCGGGCTGCTGCACAACAATCCTCTGCTGCTGTTCCACACCGAGATGGCGATGAAAAAGCTGCAGATTCTGCACGCGCCGCCGACGGGGATTCTATTCCTCAACCTCGATCCCGACAGTTTTCACGCCGGGCAGGCACCGGGCTTCAATGTCTTCACCGATATGTTCTGCCACCACCAGTTGCCAGGGCGGGAACTCATTGTCGAGGTGATCGAAAACTTACACATTCGCGATGTGGCGCTCACCAGCGCCATGATCGGGAGTCTCCAGGATGCTGGCATCAAGATGGCAGTGGATGACCTGGGGGTATCCAACGGACTGCTGTCCTTTGGCTCCTTCTGTAATTCCTCTTTTATCAAGTTTGACCGTTCCTGGATATCGGGTCACTCCAACCGTAAGCTCGCCGTAATGGAGTGGTTTATCGAGGTGGCTCGGGCTGCAGGCGCGCGTACGGTGCTGGAGGGCGTGGAAACCCCCGCCGATCTGGCACTCGCCCGGGACATGGGCTTCGACTGCGTGCAGGGTTTTTATTTTCGCGACCGTTTTGTCAGTGCCAGACCTTGGCATGAAACATGAAGCGGATCCTGACGGGTGCATTCGCGCTTTCGGTTTTGCCGTGGTCATGGCTGGTGCAAGCCGTAGAACGTATTCGGGATTAATGACCATCAATGAAAAAAGGAGAAAATATGAAACCAAATACACATGACAAATGTTTTGAGCATAGAAAAGCAAAATTATACGGGGATCAGGGCAATGTACGCACTCAAGATTAAAGGGTCTTTCAAGTTCATCTGTGTTTCGAAAGACGCTGAGGAGTTGGAAACGAGGGTACATCAGGAGTATTTCAAGTGGCGGGATAACCGTCCAAAGTGGGGCGACAACTCTCGCGATGCCTTCCTGGTTGGCTATGAGACGGTAGAGGTAACAGTCGATCCTTGCTTGCTAGATTCAGAGGCGGCACGGCTGAACTTTGTAAAAAATGACTCTCGCGCTCATTATTATGGGCATCGTCAGCTTGGCATTTACAGGGGCAGCCAGCGCCGATGATAGAGACCCACCGCTCAGTTATCAGGCGCAAAATCCGGAGCGGGAAATGGCGGAGTCGGTAAGTGTTTTAATCGGGTGGGCGAAGGGCGAGTTGCTGGAGCACCAGAACGAAGGGTTGTTTAAAAACCGGATTCAGAATGAGCAACTGATACAGGACATGATCGCGTTCGCAATGGAACTGCAAGACCAAGGCGCGGCGGCGAAAAAGGCAGGAGATAGACGCAAGTCGCGCATGTACTACAGCGCCGCCGAGGCCACCGCGCAATACGCCGCACTCATGCCGCACATGCTGGAGGCGCGCGCCCATAAAAAGAAATCATCCAACGCTTCGTCATTCCCGCCTGCGCGGGAATGACGAATTCTTAAGATGGCATTGAAGGGTGCCTCTAAAAATTCAAAGTTCGCTCAAATGCAAGGCGCGAAAACGAAGTTTCAGTGTAGGGTAACCTATAGGTTGGCTGGAACTAAAAAATTTGCGCAGCGCTGCATATGGTTGATATGTGAGCAAGTAAATTTTTGAGCAACGCAGCAGTTGAGATACAACGAAGTTGCTGTGTAGGGTAACCTTTAACGTGACACTCGCGAAGCAAGACCCTGTCCCCCGAACCCTCGCTGCGCTCTCCCTCGGGGGGAGAGCTGGGGTGGGGGAAACAGTCATGGCGAGTTTCATTATCAGAGGTGGCAGCAACTGCCATGACCGTTAGGTTAGCCGGAACTAAAATTCGGATTTTTAGAGGTGCCCTTAATCCGCAGGTCCCTGGTTCGACTCCAGGTCGGGGAGCCAGACAATGAAAAAGCCCGCATTGCTGCGGGCTTTTTATGTAGCTGCACTAGCATGGGGCACGCTACTCCACTACGCTGCCTGCGATGATATGTG
This sequence comes from uncultured Gallionellaceae bacterium, assembly GCA_947085625.1. Lineage (GTDB taxonomy): Bacteria > Pseudomonadota > Gammaproteobacteria > Burkholderiales > Gallionellaceae > Nitrotoga. The sequence continues at coordinate 9,991 of CAMTXD010000020.1, forward strand.
GTTTTAATATTTCCCCGAGGGAACGGCGCCAGCCACCGGCGCAGCACTCACTCCAGACTGTCCCTGGGCGGCCTGCTCCAGAGCATACGCGGCTTCCGGCGCCATGTAGTTTTCATCATGCTTGGCCAGAACTTCCCCGGCACGGAACACGTTATCGGAATCCAGCTTGCCATGCGCCACCACGCCTTTACCTTCCTTGAACAGGTCGGGCAGGAAGCCCTTGTATACCACCGGTATGCTTTTAGCGGTATCGGTTACGTTGAAATGCAAAGTCAAGCCATCGCTCTGGCGCTTGACACTACCCTCCTCCACCAGCCCGCCAATGCGGAAGTTACGATCTTGCGGCGCCTCCTTGTTGTATACCTGGGTCGGCGTAAAAAACAAGCTGATGTTGTCTTGTAGTGCAGACAACACCAACCATACCGCCAAACTCAAAGCAACGAGAGCAACAATAATGAATGCAAATCTTTTGTGACGCGGCTTCATATTTATTTATCCTTTTTCTGCATCGCGCAGCAGGCGCAACTGTCGCAGGGCAATGGTCATTCTGTGGCGCACCAGCGCAATTTCAACGACAAATATCAGTAGTGCCATGCCGTACGAACCCCATACATAGAAGGCGCGCCCACCCATGGAAAAAAATTCGCCCCAATTCATTTCTTGACCTCCGCCAATTCGACCACCCATTGGGCATTACGTTCACGTTCCAGAATAATACTGCGCACCCGCACCAGCGCCACCGCGATGGCGTACAGCCAGCACGCCAGCAGCATGGTGAACAAGGCCTGCTGCATGGCGATATGCATGCTGGTGCCGGTAAATTTGATGCTGGCACCCTGATGCAGGGTGTTCCACCATTCCACCGAAAAATAGATGATGGGCACGTTGATCGCACCGATGATGGCGAGCAATGCGGCGGCACGATCGGCGCGGCGCGGGTCGTCAATGGCGGCGTGCAGCGCAATGAACCCGAGATACAGGAACAGCAGGATGAGCGAGGAGGTCAGGCGCGCATCCCACACCCAGTACGTACCCCACATAGGCTTGCCCCACAGTGCGCCGGTAAACAGCGACAAAAAGGCAAATAACGCGCCGGTAGGCGCCAGCGCGGAAGCCATCATGGCGGACAAACGGGTATTAAAAATCAAGCCCAGCGCGGCATAGCCCGCCATTATTAGGTAGATGAGCATGGACAGGATGGCAACGGGTACGTGTATGTATATGATGCGGTACGCCTCGCCCTGCGTGACATCGGTCGGCGCCACGAAAAAGCCGAGATACAGACCCACGACGAACAGGATGGCGGCCGACCACGCGAACCACGGCACCATCTTTCCGGCCAGCCCGTAAAAAGTGGAGGGTGCAGAATATTTAAACCAGTTTATAGCCACAATTACTCCATTGAAATACGTAAGGCTTGCGCCGTAACCCACGGCGTGAATACCAATGCCAGCAGCAGCAACGCGCCCAGCAGCGACAAGTGCGTAACCACGTTCATGCCGCTTGCCACAGCCTCTACCGCACCCGCACCAAAAATCAACACTGGGATGCACAACGGCAGCACTAGCAGTGACACTAGCACCCCGCCACCGCGCAGCCCCAGCGTCAGCGCCGCGCCGACCGCGCCTATCATACTGAGTATCGGGGTGCCCAGCAACAGGCCGAGAATCAACACCCACAATGCCTCTGCCGACATGTCAAATTGCAGACCCAGCACCGGCGCCATCAGCACCAGCGGCAAGCCGGACACCATCCAGTGCGCCAGAATCTTGCCCAACACCAGCATGGACAGAGACTGCGGCACCAGCATCATCTGCTCCAGCGTGCCGTCCAGATAATCCGCCGAGAACATGCGCCCCAGCGACAGCATGGAGGCCAGCAATGCCGCCACCCACACCACGCCGGGCGCGATCTGGCGCAACATCTCCAGTTCCGGCCCGACACCCAGTGGAAACAGGCTCACCACCATGACAAAGAAAATCAGCGTAGTCAGCACATCGGCGCGGCGGCGCATGGCCAGCACCAGATCGCGCCGGATTACCAGAATCAACAGGCCAAACAGCGACAGCCCATTCTTGTTGCCAGGCATGGTCATGATAGTGACAGCCGACGTGTTGTCACTCCGGCCACTTCCAGCGGCTGGTGGGTAGTGTAAATCACCATGCCGTTATTCGCCAGATGGCCGCCGATCAATTCCTGCATCAGACCCACTGCCCCAACATCCAGCGCGGTAAGCGGTTCATCCAGTAGCCACAAGGGGGCATGGCCAAACAACAACCTTGCCAGCGCCACACGCCGACGCTGCCCTTGGGACAAGACCTTGACCGGTAAAGTTTCACGTCCGCGCAACCCCATGCGGCGCAACGCCGCGATGACCTGCTGGTCGTTCGCCGCGCAACCAGCTAACGCAGTGCTGATGCGCAGGTTTTCCAGCGCACTTAATTCATCCTTGACTCCATTCAAGTGGCCGAGATAAATCATCTCGGCATTGTATTCCTCGTCCAGTTCACGGATATTCTGGCCACGCCAGCGTATCTCCCCCGCAGACGGCATCATGAAACCACACAAGGTGCGCAATAAACTAGTTTTGCCGCTACCGTTGGCTCCTTCCACCTGGAGCAACTCGCCAACAGACAGGGAAAAACTTAAACCCGAGAACAGAAGATGGTCGCCGCGAGTGCAGGCAAGATTGCTAATTTCCAGCATTGCATGATCCAAGCATTACTTAGTCTGCTCCGGTAAAATACCTAATTCAGAATTATATACGATAGCATCAGAGCGGTGCACAGTAATGACTGTAGGGTTATAATCTGCCCCGTTTAATTATCAACGGTTAATTATCAACAAAAAAGGGATAACATGGGATTTCTGGCAAACAAACGCATATTGATCACTGGCATGCTCAGCAGCCGCTCCATCGCCTACGGCGTTGCCCAGGCCATGCGGCGTGAAGGTGCGGAACTGGCCTTTACCTACCAGGGTGAGCGCATACTGGAGCGGGTGCGTGCGCTGGCGCGGGAATTTGACAGCGAATTGATATTCCCCTGCGATGTGGCCAGCGATGCGGAAATCAATCAGCTATTTACCGACCTAGGACTGCACTGGGACAAATTTGACGGCTTCGTGCATGCCATCGCCTACGCGCCGCGCGAGGCGCTGGCCGGAGAATTTCTAGAAGGATTCAGCCGCGAGGCTTTCCACGTCGCGCACGACATCAGCGCTTACAGCTTCCCGGCCATGGCCAAAGCCGCGTTGCCGATGCTGGAAGGGCGCAACGCCGCGCTGCTGACCTTGAGCTATCTCGGCGCGGTGCGCACCATGCCGCATTACAACGTGATGGGGTTGGCCAAAGCCAGTCTTGAGGCCAGCGTCCGTTATTTGGCGATGAACCTAGGCAATCGCGGCATCCGCGTCAATGGCATTTCCGCCGGCCCGATCAAGACACTTGCTGCGGCAGGCATCGCCGACTTCAGCAAGCTGCTAAACTACAACGCCATGCACGCGCCGCTGAAGCGCAACGTGACCATTGAGGAGGTCGGCAATACGGCTGCCTTCCTGTGCAGCGACCTGGCCAGCGGCATCACCGGTGAAATTACCTACGTGGATGGCGGTTTCAATACCACTGCATTGGGCACCACCGAACCCTAGTGTCGAGAATCATAAATAACGAAACGTCTTGTTTATAGATTGCATGCAGCAATAGGGCGGGTTCTGATGCAACTACTAGCCATTCCACTAAGCACGATAAAACTGTGCAAGTGGCTGGTTATGCCCGCCATGGCGGGTGAAATCCGCCCTACGCATCTGTTGCACATGCCTCGTATTAATAGGTTGAGATACTAATTGTAATGCTTGACCAATGAAAAACGCCACCTGACAGGGTGGCGTTTTCGTTTGCACTTTCGTCTGACGCTTATTGCTTTTTCTCGTCCGCGACAAAGGCTTTTATGCTGATGTTGGCATGTTTTTTCGCATCCGCCAGATACGCCTGAAACAGCTCCTCACCGGTAAGCTGCCGCAGTTTTTGCAGGTAAGGCAGGCGACTTGCATCGTCAATAACGGCCACATCCTTGACTGACTGCACCTGCACCAGCAAATATCCACCCTGCGTATTGTCCACGCCCACATAGGCTGGGAGCTTACCGGGGTTTACCTGAAACACTAGGCGGGTCAGGTTGTTATTGTCCAGTCTGGCAAGTGTCTCACGCGTCACGGTCACTGCCGGCTGCCACTGTACGCCCACCTTCTCGCCGCGTTGCAATTGCTCCAGCGTAGCCTTGCCCTGCGCCGATGCCAGTTCCACAGCTCGCTGGCGTAGCAATTTCTGGCGGATGCCGCTACTCACCTCTGCCAACGGGCGTATGCTGACTGGCTTGTGTTCCAGCAAGCGCACCGCGAGCAGAGTATTGGGCGCGATCTCGACGGCGGCGCTGTTGCGTTTGTTCTTTATCACATCTTCGCTGAATACTGCCTGCAATGCCTTGCCAGTCCAGGGTGGCGTCTCGGCCTGCCCCCTGCTCAGCCAGACGCTCTGCTGCAGCGGCATTTTCACCAGTTCAGCCGCAGATTCGAGCGTGTCGCTTTGCTCATACACCATGTTGCTAAATTTTTCCGCCAGCTCAGCGAATTTGTCATTCGCCTTTTGCAGCTTCAACTTTTGCGCGACATCATTCCTCACCTCGTTCAGGGGCTGAATTTTTGCCGTTTTCACCGCTAGCAGCTGGATGATATGCAAGCCAAAATCAGATTGCACCAAGCCGCTGATTTCGCCGGGGCCGAGTTTGAACACGGCATCATCAAATTGCTTGACCATCATGCCACGGCCAAACAGGCCGAGGTCGCCGCCATTCGCGGCGGAACCCGGATCCTGCGAATGCTGTTTGGCCAGCTCGGCAAATTTTCCCGGCGATTGTTTGACCTGTTGTAGAACCTGCTCCGCACGGGTCCTGGCTGCCTGTTTGTCCGCGTCCGACGCCTGGGGCGTCAACGCAATCAGGATGTGCGCCGCATGGCGCTGTTCCTGCGTCCCGAATTCTGGCTGGTGTTCCTCATAATATTTCCTGATCTCGCCCTCATCCACGACCACCTGCGCTTGCAGCGCATCAATCGGGAAGATCACATACTCCACCCGCACCTGCTCTTCCGTCTGGAATTCCTTCTGCTTCGTTTCGTAATAACTCTGCACCGCAGACTCATCTACTTGTACCGACTTGAGGAATGGCTCGGGAGTAATTTCCACCACGGCAATCACACGCTGCTGCTCGTTCAGGCGCATCAGATTGTCGGCAGCGGTACGCGACGCATAGCCATTCTGCGTGTAGGCATCGGTCAACTGGCGCATGCCCAACTCCTGCGCCACGCGCATCTCGAATGTCTGCGGCGACATATTCTGGCCGCGCAACGCCGTTTCATAACTCTGTTTGTCAAATTTGCCATCTTGCTGAAAGGCCTCAATGCCGGCGATCGTTTGTGTTAGCTGGCTGTCGCTCACAGCCAATCCGGCGGCACGCGCCTGCAACATCAGCAAGCGCTGGGTAACCAGGTTTTCCAGGACTGAACGTTTGCTTTCAGGCTGGCTGAAGATGGCAGCGTCATAGTTGTCGCCCAGCATTTCACGCATTCTGTCCTGCTGCTCGCGCAGGGCATTATCGAATTCCTGCTGACCGATCTTTTCGCCATCCACCGTAGCCAGTGCCTCGCCGCCATCTTGATTCTGATACGACTCCATGCCAAAAAACGCAAACGGCAGAATGATCAGCACCAGCACGATTTGGACTAGACGTTTTTTATTCTGCACGAAATTAAACATAGCAACTCACCCGATGAATTTTTTAAGTGAATATGAAAAAAGGCGAACTTTCGTTCGCCTTTATTTGGCGGAGTGGACGGGACTCGAACCCGCGACCCCCGGCGTGACAGGCCGGTATTCTAACCAACTGAACTACCACTCCATAAACTAAAAGGATGCCCCTGAAAATCCAAACTTCATCCAAACTGCTGCGTAGCGGATCAGCGTTCCCTTGTGGGGTATTTGGACGAACTCTGCATTTTTAAAGATACCCCGGACACCTGGTGGGTGCTGAGGGGTTCGAACCCCCGACATTCGCCTTGTAAGGGCGACGCTCTACCAGCTGAGCTAAGCACCCGAAAGACGTCTAGTTTACAGCATCTTTAAGGCCTTTACCAGAGCGGAACTTAGGAACTTTTGCTGCCTTGATCTGGATCGTCGCGCCAGTGCGTGGATTGCGTCCATTACGCGCAGCGCGTTTGCCCACATAAAACGTGCCGAAGCCAATCAATGTAACCAACTCCCCTTTTTTCAATGCTTTCTTGACGGCATCAACTGTTGCATCCAGTGCACGGCCGGCTGCGGCCTTGGAGATATCAGCAGACTTGGCAATGACGTCAATCAATTCAGATTTGTTCATATAAGAGTCCCGTTTAGCTTATTGATTGAGTAAAAAAACCCTGCCATGGCTTTATATCAAGGGTTTTCAGCTCGGCCTAACGATTCAAAAACTTTTTTACGTTTTTACAAACCGATTAAAACCCACGCACACCGCTCCAACCCTAACATTTCATAAATTCGCGTGATGATCGCGCAGGATTTTGTTTGTTCGGGTTAATGCTTTATTACAGCGGCACCGTGATTTCCTTCCGTCACCGGAATGGGATTAACTACGATCTCGGCCTCAGGCAAGGGCTCAGGCTTGCGTTCCAGCGCCATCTCAAGAACCTGTTCAATCCATTTAACTGGATGAATCTCCAGCTTGCTTTTGACGTTATCAGGGATCTCCACGAGATCGCGGGTATTCTCTTCCGGGATCAGCACGATCTTGATGCCACCGCGTTGTGCCGCCAGCAGCTTTTCCTTCAACCCGCCTATCGGCAATACCTCGCCACGCAGCGTGATTTCCCCAGTCATCGCCACATCCGCGCGCACCGGTATGCCGGTCAGCGCCGATACCATTGCTGTACAGATGCCGACGCCCGCGCTCGGGCCGTCTTTGGGCGTCGCTCCCTCCGGCAGGTGAATGTGCAAGTCCACTTTCTGGTAAAAATCCTCGGCGATACCCAGACTGCGTGCGCGGCTGCGCACCACGCTCAGCGCGGCCTGGATGGACTCCTGCATTACTTCACCCAATTTACCGGTGGTGGTGGTTTTACCCTTGCCCGGCAATACCGCCGTCTCTATGGTCAGCAACTCGCCGCCCACTTCGGTCCACGCCAAACCGGTCACTTGCCCGACCTGATTGTGCTTCTCCGCAATGCCATAGCTGTAGCGTCGCACCCCGAGATATTTGTCCAGGTTGCGCGCATTCACTGCCACTTTTTTGCTGTCGCTTCCTTTGAGCAACAGCGCCTTCACCACCTTGCGGCAAATTTTTGAAATCTCGCGATCCAGCCCGCGCACCCCTGCTTCGCGCGTGTAGTAGCGCAGGATGTCGCGGATGGTGCTCTCGGAAATGCTGATTTCCTCCGGCTTCAGACCATTACTTTTAAGCGCCTTGGGTATCAGATAACGAGTCGCGATGTTGAGTTTTTCATCTTCGGTGTAGCTCGACACATGGATGATCTCCATGCGATCCTGCAGCGCCGGATGGATCGTGCCGAGCTGGTTGGCGGTCGTGATGAAGAGCACCTTCGACAGGTCCATCTGGATCTCGAGGTAGTGGTCGCGGAACGTCGAGTTCTGCGCCGGGTCGAGCACCTCGAGCAGCGCCGCCGCCGGATCGCCCTGGAAGGCGCCCG
>CAMTXD010000021.1:0-12613 GCA_947085625.1 uncultured Gallionellaceae bacterium
CACCCGACGGAACAAAACCATGACGCCCGCTATGCTGGCTACAGCAAACAAAAGACTAGCGAGGGCGCGCGTCAATTTATGAAACGTTCGGGTTAAGTTAAATTCCCCTTGAGAAGGGTAGCAAATGGCATTCAAATCATCAGCGACTAAACAGCCCGCAGTGGCCAGAAAATCGCAAGGCTCAGCCAAGCAAGGTAGCGGCTGGTTCAAAATTCCTTTCATCAGCGGCAAGCCCATAACCAGGCAGCTGCAAATACTGGGCGGCGCGCTGCTGGCGTTCCTGTTTCTGACGGGGGCCGCAGCTTACTTCGATAACCGGGCCGTCTTGCATGGCACACATTACGTGGCGGAGTCCTCCAAGCTGCTGATGTTGTCGCAGCGCATGGCCAAGGCGGCCGAGCGGAGCTTGTCCGGTGACTATCTGGCGTTCGAGGAACTGGCCCGCAGCCGGGAAGAGGCCGCCGCCATTCTGGCCCTCCTCGCCAAAGGTGACGGGAGCCTGCCGGCTACCAGCGGCAAACCGCGCGCGGTGCTGGATGAGCTGACCGCGTACGCCAACAAAACCCTGGCTGACACTGTTGCCATTGAAGATGGCCGCCCTGGCCTGGTAGCGGTGAGCCGCTCCATTGCGGCCATTGATGCCTCGGCGCCGGAGCTGCGCGTCCTGACGGAGCAACTGGTGGCGAATTCGTCTGGCGCGCAAAGGGATAGGGCGGTGCGCTTCAGCCTGTTGGTAGAGCGAATTGCGAAGGACACTTCCGCCATGCTGGGTGATGCGACTGCCGAGCAGGTGGGCGCGCTCGGCTTGGTCACCCTGGCCGCAGACGAGGCGCTGGCCACCTTCCCGCAAGGAGATCCTCTGATTGCCAGCATCACCAACCTGTTTGATAGCTACCGTGTTTCTGCCGAAGCAATTATCGGCAATGCGCAAAACCTGCTCCATGCGAAGCGCTCCGGCAAGGCGGTTTTCACGGACAGCGAGAACATGCTCAATCAGGCGCAGAAATTGACCGATGCCTATCAGGACACACTATCCATGCGCATAAGCAGTATGGTGATGGCGCTATCCGGCGCCATGGCCGCGCTACTGCTGTTGCTGCTGCTGAAAGTAATTTTGGGCGACACCAAGCAGCGCGCGCGGGATGCAGAGCTTGCCAATAGCCGCAACCAGGCTGCGATCCTGCGCCTGATGAATGAGATGGGCGACCTGGCCGACGGCGACCTGACGATCACGGCGACGGTAACGGAGGATATTACCGGCGCGATTGCCGACTCGGTCAACTACACCACCGGCGAGCTGCGTAAACTGGTGTCCGGCATTACCGCCGTGACCGGACAGATAAACCGGGCAACGAGTGAAGCAGAAACGATTTCAAAAAACCTGCTCGAGGCGGCACAGAAACAGTCGGGGGAAATCCGCGATGCCGGCGACGCGGTGGGGCTAATAAGCAAATCTATACAGGAGGTGGATGCCAGCGCAGCGCAATCCCTGCAAGTGGCGCAGCGCACTCTGGAAGTAACGGAAGAGGGCGCGCAGGCGGTGCAGAACACCATTGCCGGCATGGATGAGATACGCGGACAGATCCAGGAGACCTCAAAGCGCATCAAACGGCTGGGCGAAAGATCGCAGGAGATCGGCGAGATTGTAGATTTGATTTCCGATATCACCGAACAGACCAACGTACTGGCGCTGAACGCCGCCATGCAGGCGGCATCGGCCGGCGAAGCGGGGCGTGGCTTCTCGGTGGTGGCGGCGGAAGTGCAGCGCCTGGCTGAACGTTCGGCGGAAGCAACCAAGCAGATCAGCAGGCTGGTGAAAACCATTCAGGGCGATACGCAGGAAGCGGTGGCGGCGATGGAAAAAAGCACGCACGGGGTGGTGGCGGGGACAAACCTGTCCAACCTTGCTGGACAGTCGCTGCGCGAAATTGAGCAGGTTTCGCGGGAACTGGCCGCCTTGATTGGCAGCATCTCGGTGTCCACCCAAATGCAGACGGAAATGGCGCGCGACGTGGCCGCCACCATGGTGGGCATCTTGCACATTACCGAGCAAACGACGCAAGGCACCCAGCGCACCAGCGCCTCGGTGGCCGAACTGGCGAACCTGGCGACCGGACTAAACTCCTCCATCGCGGGCTTCAAACTGTAATCGGATCTGACCGGCATAATCTGAAATAATGAGCCCCTACACGCAATTCAATCCGTTGCTGTCGGTGAAATCTGAGCTGGGCGGTTCGCTGGATCAGGCGAGCCAAAACCTGGAGCAATATTTCTCCGCCCCGGCCACCGGCCAGGATGCATTGCACAACGCAGTCGCCGAACTGCACCGTGTCTACGGCGTGTTGCGCATGATTTCCCTGGACGGTGTCGCGGTATATTGCGCTGAAATTGAACAGGTGCTGCAACAGCTCGTCACCGGAGCAGCCACACCTACTCCCGCCAACCACGAAATTATCCAGCGCTCTCTATTAGCGCTAACCTATTACCTCGACGCGTTGGCCGACGGAGCCAGCAACGCTACACTACGCCTGTTCCACCAATACCAGGAATTGCAGCAGGCGCGTGGCGTGGAAATGTCGTTTGAGGTGGATCTGTTCTTCCCTGAATTGCGCGTCGAATTGCCCGCGTCAGTGTTGAGTGTGCCGCTGGCATCTGATCCGCAGGCACGCATAAAAACCGCGCGCTCCAAATATCAGAAATCCCTGCTGAATTGGTTGCGCCAGACCAATCCAGCCGAGGCCTTGCACAACATGCACATGGCGATTCAGACGGTGCTGGCTTGTGTGCCGCAGGATGAGCGCCGTACTTTCTGGTGGATTGCTGCCGGGCTGGTGGATTACCTGATCAACGACGGCCTGCCGCCCGAGTTGAACGCCAGGTGGTTGTTCGGCCGCATAGACCGGCAAATGAAAGCACTGCTCGAAGGCACGCAGGTAGATACCCATACGCCCACCTGCGAGATGCTATACCTGCTGACGCGCAGCCACTCGGCCAGCGAATTGGTGGACAGCATTAAGCAAACATATGCGCTGGACGATTACCTGCCGCAGGAGCCATCCCGCCCGCCCGGCGAAACTGAGCAAGCGCTGAATCAGATGCGCGGCCAGCTAGCCATGGCTCTGGAAACATGGGAAAAATGTTCGCAACATGATGATGCCCAGGCGTGCAAGGAATTCATGCAACAGGCCGATCAATTGCTAGACCTGGGCGAGAATCTGGACCGCAACACCCTGCAAGCTCTGTGCGGCCATATCCACACTATCGCGCAGCATTGTGATGTTCCGGAACGCGCGCACCGCGTCGCCCAGGAAATGGCCATGGCCCTACTGCTGCTGGACAGTGGCATCAACCAGTACCGCCACTTGGGCATCAGCTTTCACAAGCAGGCGCGCCTCCTGGGCCAGCGCCTGCAGGCAAGCATGACGCGCAAGTCTGAAGATACGGGGCAATTTACCGAAATGATTGCCTTGCATGTGCAAATGGAAGAACGCGGCCTCATGCTGCAACTCAGCAACGAAATGCAGGCAAATTTACAGTCTGTCGAGCAGTCTCTTAATGCCTTTTTCAGCGACTCAAGCAAGCGCAAGGATCTGGATCGTCCGGGGCGGCGGCTGCATCAAGTGCTATCCGCCATGTATTTGCTGTCCCAGGAACAGGCTGTGGCATTGCTGCACGCCCTGAAAAAAACCACCGCAGATTACGCCGCAGGCAGCAATCCAACCCCTGCCGAAATGCGCGCCTTCGCCACCGCGCTCAGCGCGCTGCAAGAGTGCGTGCGCAATCTGGCGCACAGCCAGAAGCCGGATGTGGCGCCGCTGGAGATCGCGCTGCAGGGTATGCTGCAAACGCACCCTTCAGCCACACCCGCCACAATATCGGCCACACCTGCCGCTGCTACACCCACCTCGCCAGCCAGTAGCCTGCCGGCAGGGCGGGAGAACGAAAACTTGCAGGAAATATTTCTGGAGGAGGCGCAAGAGGTGCTGGAAATGCTGCGCGCCAATCTAGAAATCAGCCTGCTCCACCCGGACAGCCGCGAACCGCTGCTCACCATTCGGCGCGGCTTCCATACCCTGAAAGGCAGTGGCCGCATGGTCGGGCTGGCCGATCTCGGTGAGGTGGCGTGGGCGGTTGAGCGTGCCATGAACAAATGGCTGGATTTAGACAAGCAGGCTACCCCGGGACTGCTGGAGTTTATCGGCACGGCGGAGAAATTATTCCAGGCATGGGTAGACAAGCTGAATAAAGGCGAGATTCCTGCGTTTAATTATACCGCGCTGCTAGCAACAGCACTGCAAATTGAGAACGGCATAAATGTATCGCCCGAAGAAATGCAAGCCGTGCCTGCGGCTAGCTCAGGTCCGGAGCCCATTCTGGAACCCATTGCAGCGCCTGATCGGGAAGTAACCGCAGAGTCCGACCTGGAACCAAGCCCAGAACCAATTGCTGAACCAAGCGCCGAGACAGAGGTGGTGACTATCGGGTCGGTTTGCATGTCGCCCATGCTGTTTACCATCTCGACCGAGGAGGCAGCGCAACATGTGGCTGCCCTGAAAAACCACCTTGCCGCCTTACGTGCCTGCGACTCGCCTACGATAAGCCATGATTTCATGCGCGCTGCCCACACCCTGGCAGGAGTGAACCGCACCATGGGTTTTGTGCAGGTGGCCGAACTCGCCTATGCGCTGGAATTGTGGTTGGAGGCGCGCATGGACATGCCGATTACCCTGAATGAAATGCAGCTTGCCCTGCTGGACAGGGTGATAAACACGTTAGATAACTTAGATAAAATGGTGATCGCACACCAGGAACCAGAAGCGCAGCCAGAACTTATCACGCAATTACAGGCCGACAAATTGCTGACACCCGAACACGAGAAGTCGCCTCAGCTTGATCTGGAAGAGCCAGCCGCAGCGCAACAGCCACCCGCTCCGCCGGTGCCGACCGAACCATCGCCGTCGGTCGAGCCCACCAAGGAAACGCACACGGTTCAGGATGACATCGACGAGGATTTGCTGCCGGTTTATCTGGAGGAAGGCAGCGACTTGTATTTGCAGCTTGGCAACACCCTGCATGCCTGGAGAGCGCAGCCGGATGACGAGGGATTGAGCCACAACCTGCAACGCACCCTGCATACCCTGAAGGGCGGTGCGCGCATGGCAGGAGCGCTACGGATGGGAGCGCTGATCCATCATATGGAAGAGCATGTGATTCAAGCTGACGAGCAGCGTGATGCGGTATTCTGGAACGAGCTAGACAATTATTTCGACCGTATTGGCAGTGCACTGGACCAGCTGCGTAGCGGCGCGCCGGTCAAAACGGAGATGGCAACAAAAACAGACGAGCCGCAAGCCGCACTCCAAGCGGCTGAACGGCATCACCGTGCAATTACTGCGGGGGAGCGCGCCACGCTCGGCGCGATGTTGCGCATATCTCCCGATCTGGTTGATTTCCTGGTGAATCAGGTCGGTGAAATCAGCATTGCCCGGTCGCGCGTCGAAGTCGAGCTGCGTACCTTCAAGAGCGGCTTACAGGACCTGACCAGCAGCATAGAACAGCTGCGCAAACAGTTGCGTGAGATTGATATCCAGGCTGAGGGGCAAATGCAGGCGCGGGTATCATTATCTGGAGAGACGGCGGAACAATTCGATCCGCTGGAGTTTGACCGGTTTACCCAGTTTCAGGATTTGACCCGGTCCATGAACGAAAGCGTACACGACGTGCAAACGGTGCAGCAATCGCTGTCAAGAAATCTGGACGAGACAGCCGCTGCGCTGTCGTCCCAGTCCAATTACAACCGCGAATTGCAGGAAAAACTAATGGCCATACGCACGGTGCCTTTTTCCAGCATCGGCGACCGCCTATATCGTATCGTGCGCCAGACCGCTAGGGAGCTGGGTAAAAATGCCAATTTGGAGCTGGTTGGCAGCGAGTTGAATCTGGATCGCGGTATGCTGGAAAAAATGACCGCGCCATTCGAGCATCTGTTACGCAATGCCATTGCGCATGGCCTGGAAAGTGCGGAGGAACGCATCAGAAAAGGCAAGTCGCCGACAGGCAGCATACGCCTGACCTTACGCCAGGAAAATAATGAGGTGGAATTTGAATTTACCGATGACGGCGCTGGTCTGGATATTGAGCGCCTGCGCAGCAAAGCTATAGAACGGGGTTTGCTGCAAGCGGACACAAAAATGAGCGAAAGTGAGATCATGCAACTGATCTTTTCATCCGGGCTGTCCACCGCGAGCGAGGTGACGGAGATCTCTGGGCGCGGTGTGGGTATGGACGTGGTGCGCAGCGAAATCAATGCGCTGGGCGGATATATTGACATATTTTCGGAGCGCGGTAAAGGCGCGCGTTTCGTGATTCGCCTGCCGCTTACACTGGCGATAGCGCAAACCTTGATGGTGCAGGCCAACCATGAAACCTATGCCTTCCACGCGGGAATAGTGGAGCACATACAACAGGTCAAATACCTGGAACTGGAAAATATTTACAGCCAGCAACAGATCGAGTGGAATGGCAATATTTACCCGCTGCATAACTTGACACGCATGCTGGGCAATGAGAACCACCAGCCGGAAATCTATCCCCACAACCCGATATTGCTGTTGCGCAGTGGTGAGCGACGCCTAGCGGTGCATGTAGATAAACTCGTGGGCAGCCAGGAAGTGGTGGTGAAAAACATAGGCTCGCAACTGGCACGCCTGCCCATCATTGCCGGGGCGACCGTGCTGGGTACCGGCAAGGTGGTAATGATTCTGAACCCGATCACTCTGGCGCAGCGCGCAGCAAGCGCAGTCGCGACCAGCAAGCCGCTTGAGGTGGCGCTAGTGAAGGCGCAACCGCTGGTGATGGTAGTAGATGATTCACTCACCGTGCGCAAAGCAACCTCGCGCATGCTCGCCCGTGCCGGATACCAGGTGGTGACTGCCAAGGATGGCGTGGATGCGCTGGAAAAGCTGGCCGAATGTTCCCCGGCGGTCATGCTACTGGACATCGAGATGCCGCGCATGGACGGTTTCGAACTCACCAAGCGCTTGCGCAGCGACCCCAAGACCCACCACCTGCCTATCATCATCATCACCTCACGCGCCGCCGAAAAGCACCGCCTCTATGCGCAGGAGCTGGGGGTTAACGCGTATCTGGGCAAGCCCTATCAGGAAGAAGAGTTGCTAGAACATATCAAGTTCTTCCAGGAAGAGGATTTACAGCAGCACCGCGAATTCCACAAACCGGATAAGTTGCTGCAACAGATTGCCAATTTAGTCCCTGTATCGGCAGAGAGCTAGCAGCAAGCTGATTCCAATTCCATTTCATCAGTGACACTGCGTTGGCTTCCTCGCTCGCTCCTAGCCGTACGTGTGTACTGTCTTCGTCGCTCGCTCGTCACCGCCTTGTTTCACTTTTGAAATGGAATTGGAATGATAGGACACCGATAGTCGTTTTACTACCCGCCACAGCTTGATTTAGGGAAAATTGTGCTGGCTCCTCTAGCCCGAATGTTTCATAATTTGACGTGCGCCCTCACTTGTCTTTTGTTTGGTAGGAAAGATTTTGTTCAGTCGGGCGTATGAATAACTACGCCGCTCCTTCTCAAAACTTCCCTACCAAACAAAATCCTGCGCGATCATCGCACGAATTTATGAAACATTCGGGCTAGATAAGCGGTCAACTGAAGTTTCCAGGATTATACTTCACCGCTTAGGCCCATTAAATACAGTCTTGTATTCCGCTTGTATCGCGGGATCATCTACATTGCCTACGGCAATCACGATAGGCGTTACTTCTTGCTGTATGCTCGCCTCGGGTGCCTTGATAAAAATGGTATAGGAGGTAAGCTTGCCGCGGTGAATCAAGAGCGGACGTTCGGCGCCAATAATGGTCTGGCCTGTCACTCCCCCTACAGCGCTAACCGTGACATGCATATCCTGGTCAGTCTTATTCACTATCTTGAGCACGTACTTATTCTGGATGGAATTATCGCTCATACGCACGAACAACGGTTGGCGTTCTGGTATGACGCGCAAGCTCATAGTCCCCAATTGCATAAAACCATATGCAATCCAAACTACCGATGTCAACACGATTGCCGCTATCGCCACATAACTACGCGTGCCCATATGTCGAAACACGCCGATACCAGTCGCTTTTTTGCTCACTATGTCAAAAATGCCTACCAAGCTGGAAAACATAGCCACCGAAAACAAAAAAACGGTCGATTCCACCGCACTATGCGTCGGCCACACCCCTACAGTAACCTTGGTCATCACCACTACCCAGCCATGCACCACCACGGACAAGAAAACCCCCCAGCCCACATATAGCAGTATGTCTTTAAAGCGTTGCACGGTACACCCTCACCTCTCTGATAGCAAAAAATAAAGGAGGAGATTTTTCAATCTCCTCCGCATTACATTCCTGCTTAATTACTTTTTATCGCTTTTTTCATTGGCTTTTTTGTAGATTATAATAAAAAGCCCGAACAAAACAACAAACATGACAACGGAAACAAATATAGTGACCCAAGCCGCAAAATCCTGACCCATGATTCCTCCTGATCTAAAGCCCGCACAAACAACTGCCCGTGCGGGTAATTACCGGGCACCTCTAAAAACCCAGATTTCATCCCAACTGCTGTGTTGCGGGAAAAATTTCTTGCTAACATATCTATCATATGCGGCGCTGCAAAACGAAGTTTCAGTGTAGGGTAACCTTTAGGTTAGCCGGAACTAAAATTTTTTCCACGCCTTGCATTTGGGCGAACTCTGAATTTTTAGAGGTGCCCTACCGCTTACTGAGCCTGCCCACCACCAAAATTGTAAACATACACAGACAATTTTTTGATCTGCGACTCATTCAGCTTACTTACCACAAGACCCGTTTCATCTTTTTTCAGCCAGGCTGGCATGGCCGGAATCCGCGCCATAGGATCACCAGAGTTTACACCATATGTGATGGTATGCTTGATCCCTTCCAATGAGCCATCAAAGCGCCAGATTTTATCGGTCAGGTTGGATGAACCCATGGCATGCATGCCCTTGCCATCTTCACCGTGACAACCAGTACAACCCTTTTCCGCAAACAACGGGGTCGAGGTTGGCTCACTCTTCGCAACTGCGTTAGCCAAGGTATCAATTTCCTCAGGGGACAGCATGTCCTTGTGCGCCACCATCATGCCCTGACGGCCACCCGTAATGGTTTCGTAGATATTGTCTAAGGTACCACCATATTGCCAGTCATCGTCGTTCAAAATGGGCGCCATCAAACCGCGATGTTGTAATGCCCCGATATTGCTGACTGTCCCTACGCCTTTCTGGCCGTGGCAAGCAGCGCAGTTATCACCGAACAATACGTGACTAGAGCGGTTGACATATTCGGACAGTTCCTTATCTGCCAAAATAGCTGCCATAGTCATGTTTTTGATTTTTTCCTCATTTGGGCCGCGCACTTTATCCAGAACGGCTTGGTCAACAGCCAGTTCCTTGATCGCCGTCCATTTTCCATCCATACCGGGCACGCCCACGCCTTTCCAGTGCGTTCCCGCCATGGCGATTGGCACCGATGGGTAGATCACCCAATAGATCACCACCCACAGTGCGCTGGCAGTCAAGCCCAGCATCCACCACTTCGGCGGCGGGTTGGTGAAGTCGGCCAGGTCGTCATCCCATACGTGCCCAGTGGTTTCCGGATCACCCGCTATGTGCAAGTGCCCAGAGGTTTGTGTATCACCCGTGGTATTGTGTTTTTCACTCATTATTTATCTCCCAGATTGTTGTGCTCATCGTCATCCCGCAACGCTGTGTCTCGCTGCGCATCGAACATTGCCTTGTTCTTGGGACGAAATACCCACACATAGATATACACCATCGCGGCCAACGCCAGCAGGGTATAAATTACCCCCTGCCAGTCATTCAGCGTCATTGCCGACCAATTAGTGTGCAGGTGTTCCATCAGCTTAGTCACGGTAGTTAACGCCTTCCTGGAACTTCACATGATTACCGAGAGATTGCAGGTACGCGATTATCGCGTCCATCTCAGTCTTGCCTTCCAACTGCTTTGGAGCGGCAGCAATGTACTCCTCCGTGTAGATGTTTTTAGGCACAGGATTGAATGGCATTTTAGTCATTACCACCATGGTTTTAATGGTTTGATCTATGTTGACCGGCTCCTTTTCCAGGAAGAAGTAGTTAGGCATGACAGACTCAGGCACCACTTCACGCGGATATTTCAGATGACGGCGCTGCCAGTCATCCGAGTACTTGCCGCCAACACGCGCCAGATCCGGGCCCGTGCGCTTGGAACCCCACTGGAAAGGATGGTCATACATGGACTCTTCCGCGATGGAATAGTGACCATACCTGTCCTTCTCATCGCGGAACGGGCGGATCATCTGCGAATGGCACAAGTAACAGCCATTCTCGATGTACACAGTGCGCCCCGCAAGTTCCAGCGGCTTGTAAGGCCGCACCCCGTCACCCGGCTGCCAATCATCCAGGGTTTTGCTCGCGGATACGGCCGGATCCCATATTATCTTGCTCATGGGTATTACTTTGCCATCTAAGTCCCTGTGTTCCGTTCTATTAAACGTTCCATCCCCGCCTGACATGCCGGTATTGGGTAGATAGAACAGCGGCACAATTTCAACAATACCGCCTATGGCGACAACGAATGCCGTCGTCACGAACAGAAGTATCGTACTGCGTTCGACTTTGTCCTGAAACTTGGTCGAATGTATTTTGTCATGGTCAGACATGTTCATACACTCCTTATTATGCGTTGGCGGGAGCGGCTGTCACGCCGCGCGCTGCGATGGCCTGACGTACGGTCATCACCACGTTGTACAGACATAACCACGCGCCCAGGTGGTAAATGAAGCCGCCGACGGCGCGCATCACATAGAACGGGTGCATGGCGCTGACAGTTTCTACAAAGGTATAGGTCAGGGTGCCGTATTCATCATAGTCACGCCACATCAGACCCTGCATGATGCCGGATGTCCACATCGCAACAACGTAAACCGTCGCGCCGATGACTGCCAGCCAGAAGTGCAGGTTTATCAGCTTGTCGGAATACATTTCCGTACCCCACAGCTTCTTCACCATATGGTAGATAGCGCCGAAGGAAATCATACCCATCCAGCCCAAGGCGCCTGCGTG
Organism: uncultured Gallionellaceae bacterium; assembly: GCA_947085625.1. GTDB lineage: Bacteria > Pseudomonadota > Gammaproteobacteria > Burkholderiales > Gallionellaceae > Nitrotoga. The sequence goes on from CAMTXD010000021.1 coordinate 11,160, forward strand.
GACGTGACCTACAGTCCAATCAGTATAGTGCGACAGCGCATTGACAGACTTGATCGCCATAACCGGGCCTTCAAAAGTTGACATGGCATAGAAAGCCAAGGCCACCACCAGGAAACGCAAGATGTAATCGGTACGCAACTTATCCCAAGCACCGGACAAAGTCATCATGCCGTTCATGGCACCGCCCCAGGACGGGATAATCATCGCCAGCGATATGCCTGCCCCCACGGAGCCAGTCCAATCCGGCAATGCAGTGTATTGCAGATGGTGCGCACCGAGCCAGACGTAGCCGAAGCTCAACGTCCAGAAGTGCAGCACGGACAGGCGGTAGGAGAACACCGGACGATTCGCCTGTTTGGGTACGAAGTAGTACATGATGCCGAGGAAGCCAGCGGTCAGGTAGAAACCCACCGCATTGTGACCCCACCACCATTGAATCATGGCATCTTGCACGCCCGAGTAAATGGAGAACGACTTGGTAAGGCTGACCGGCAGCGCCAAGTTGTTGACTATGTGCAGATAGGTAATCATGATCATCATGCTCATCATGAACCAGTTGGATACATAAATGTGGGAGGTCTTGCGTTTGGCCACCGTCATAATGTAGTTAAAGCTGAACGAGAGCCAGCCTATTGCAATCAAGATGTCCAACAGCCATTCGGATTCGGCATACTCTTTCGACTGAGTAATACCCAAGCTGAAGGTAATCCACATCAAAACGATAGCAAGATTCCAACCCCAGAATGTTTGCCAAGCCATGCTGTTACTCCACAGCTTAGTGGAGCCGGTACGCTGTACAATATAAAAACCCGCACTGATCAGGACGCAGCCACCAAAACCAAAAATTACAGTATTGGTGTGTATCGGACGCAAACGCCCAAAAGTTATTTCCTGAATATCAAAATTGAGGAAGGGGAAGGCTAACTGGGATGCTATCATCACCCCCAATCCCGTGCCGATAACCGCATAGACGCAGGCCATGATGAGAAACCATCTGACCACGTCCATGTCATACTTTACTGGTGTCGCTTGAGTTGCTTCCACAGCAGTCTCCTCCCTAAAGCAAGTTACAAAACAAATATGTCGTTTACATTTTATCGCAACAACAAAATGTGAGCGGCACACCCTTTTTTTACATGGTTTTAAAAGCGCCGCAATAGTGGCACAATCCATGGCGACAAGTAAAGGATAAATTAAGTTCCACGCCTACGATAACCTAGCGAAATACTCAGGCTATCAGCTTAGCTAATTTGCATTTTCAATGAAACAAACACCGAAAAACTTGACCCGCAGCTATGGTTAATGGCCATATGGGCGTCTCTAAAAATTCATAGTTCGCTCAAATACAAGGCGCGATAAAAATTTTAGTTCCGGCCAACCTAAAGGTTACCCTACACTGAAACTTCGTTTTGCAGCGCAGTATATGTTTGATATATAAGCAAGAAATTTTTATC
>CAMTXD010000022.1:0-6314 GCA_947085625.1 uncultured Gallionellaceae bacterium
ACCAGCATGTTCTGGCCCAGCGCCAATTCGCCCATGTCGGTGGAAGCGCCGTCGGCGATCACGTCACCCGCGGCGATGATGTCGCCGACCTTGACCAGCGGACGCTGGTTGATGTTGGTGTTCTGGTTGGAACGGGTGTATTTGGTCAGGTTGTAGATGTCCACACCGACTTCACCTGCCGTCGTTTCATCGTCGTTGGCGCGGACTACAATCCGGCCCGCATCCACGTAATCCACCCGCCCGCCACGCCATGCCTGCACGGTCGTACCGGAATCCACTGCCACCGTGCGCTCGATGCCGGTACCGACCAGCGCCTTCTCGGCACGCAAGCAGGGAACAGCCTGGCGCTGCATGTTGGCACCCATCAGGGCGCGGTTCGCGTCATCATGCTCCAGAAATGGGATCAGTGCGGCCGCTACCGACACCACCTGCGCCGGAGCCACGTCCATGTATCCGATCTGGTCCGGCGCAGCCAGTACGAACTCGTTGTGTTGGCGCGAAGACACGATGTCGTTGGTGAACTTGCCCTTGCTGTCCAGATCGGCGTTGGCCTGCGCGATAGTGAACTTTCCTTCTTCAATGGCCGACAGGTATGCCACTTCGTCTGTCGCCTTGCCTTTGCTTACTTTGCGATAAGGCGTTTCGATAAAGCCATAATTATTGATGCGCGCATATAATGCCAGCGAATTGATCAGGCCGATGTTTGGTCCCTCCGGCGTTTCAATCGGACACAGGCGGCCATAATGCGTCGGGTGCACGTCGCGTACCTCGAAGCCCGCTCTTTCACGGGTCAATCCGCCCGGGCCCAAGGCGGAAATGCGGCGCTTGTGCGTCACTTCGGACAAGGGGTTGGTCTGATCCATGAACTGCGACAACTGGCTGGAGCCAAAGAATTCCTTGACCGCTGCCGAAATCGGCTTGGCGTTGATCAGGTCATGCGGCATCAGGTTATCCGCTTCGGCTTGGCCCAAGCGTTCCTTCACCGCGCGTTCGACGCGCGCCAGGCCAGTACGGAACTGGTTTTCCGCGAGTTCGCCCACGGCACGCACCCGACGGTTACCAAGATGGTCAATATCATCAATCTCGCCGCGACCATTGCGCAACTCGACCAGTATCCCGATCACCGCCACGATATCGGCATTGGACAGGATGGAGGAACCGGTTAGCTCTTCGACCCCGACACGGCGGTTAAACTTCATCCGCCCTACAGCCGAAAGGTTATAACGCTCTTCCGAGAAGAACAGGCCGTTAAACAAATTTTCCACGGCATCTTCTGTAGGCGGCTCACCGGGGCGCATCATACGGTAGATGGCCACACGCGCCGTCCACTGGTCGGTGGTCTCGTCAATACGCAAAGTTTGCGAAATGTATGCACCCTGATCCAGGTCATTGGTGAACAAGGTGTGTATTTTACTGATACCAGAAGCTGTTAATATTTCCAGCAGAGTTTCGGTGATCTCATCATTGGCGTTGGCGATAATTTCACCGCTGTCTTTATCCACGATGTCATTTGCCAGCACACGCCCGATCAGGAAGTCCACACCAACCGCCAACTTGTCTATGCCCGCTTCCTGTATCTCGCGGATATGGCGTACGGTAATACGTTTATCTGCCGCCACGATGACCTTACCGCTTTTGTCCGCGATATCGAAGCGCGCCATTTCGCCGCGCAACCGTTCCGGCACCACTTCGAACTGTATGCCTTTCTTGCCCAGCAGGAAGGTGTCGAATGCAAAGAACCCGGCAAGTATCTGCTCAGGTGTAAAACCCAACGCCTTCAACAGTATAGTGACCGGCATTTTGCGCCGACGGTCAATACGGAAATAGACATAATCCTTGGCATCGAATTCAAAGTCCAGCCACGAACCACGATAGGGAATAATGCGCGCAGAAAACAGCAGCTTGCCGGAACTGTGCGTCTTGCCGCGGTCGTGCTCGAAGAACACGCCGGGCGAACGGTGCAGCTGTGACACGATTACACGCTCGGTGCCATTGATGACAAAGGAACCGGTATGTGTCATCAGCGGGATTTCGCCCATGTACACTTCCTGCTCCTTGACTTCTTTGATCACACCCGGCTTAGATGATTCCTTATCAAACAAAGTCAGGCGAACGCGCGCGCGTATTGGCGAAGCATAAGTAAGTCCGCGTTGGCGACATTCCTTAACGTCGAACGCCGGCACCCCCAATTTATAGCTAACATAATCAAGGCGCGCATATTTATTATGGCTCTCGATCGGGAAGATAGAGTTAAATGCCGCCTGCAAGCCATTGTTAATGCGCTGTTCGGGTTGCAGTTCAGCCTGCAGAAAAGCACTGTAGGATTCCAGTTGCGTGGACAGCAAAAAAGGTATCGGCAAAGCGCCGGTGCGCTTGGCAAAGCTTTTGCGGATACGTTTTTTTTCAGTAAAAGAATAACTCATGATATCTCCACGGCTGAGGGAAAGAGGGCAAGGGGCAAAAAGCGTTGCTGCCTGCTGGCCATTGTCTTCTTAAAGAAGCTTTATAAAGCGGCAAAAGGCTGACGGATGCCCGTCAGCCTTGTCACACGTACTGCTGTTACTTGATTTCAGCAGTAGCGCCAGCCTCGATCAGTTGCTTCAGAATGCCGTCGGCGTCGGCCTTATTCACGCCTTCTTTTACTGCCTTCGGTGCACCATCCACCAGATCCTTGGCTTCCTTCAAGCCGAGGCCAGTAATCGCACGCACTACCTTGATGACGCCCACCTTGCTGGCACCGGCGTTGGTCAACATGACTGTGAACTCTGTCTGCTCAGCAGCAGCGGCAGCACCGCCACCACCCGCAGCCGGTGCAGCCACTGCGACGGCAGCAGCAGATACGCCAAACTTTTCTTCCATTTCCTTGATCAGTGCAGACAATTCCAGCACTGTCATTTGTGCGATTGAGTCCAGTATGTTATTTGCAGCCATGTTTCTCTCCTAAATAAAATAAATATAGTTAAAGGTGATAAGTGATAGGTGACAAAACCGCACCCCGTCACTCATTACCTGTCACTCGTTACTGTTTTAAGCGGCAGCCGCTTCGGCTTCCTTCTTGTCGCGGATCGCAGCCAGGGTGCGCACGAATGTGCTAGTCGCAGCATTCATGGTCGCCATCAATCGTGCAATCAGTTCATTGCGGCTTGGGATGGCAGCCAGAACTTTGACTTCGTCGGCAGACATCACCGCACCACTCATCGCACCTGCCTTGATCACCAGTTTGACATTCGTCTTGGCAAATTCATGCACCACTTTCGCCGCTGCGACGGGGTCGGCGCTGATGCTGTACACCAGCGGCCCAACCATTTTTTCCGCCAAAGCTTCGAATGGCGTACCCTGCACCGCACGACGCGCCAAAGTGTTTTTCAACACACGGAAATATACGCCCGCTTTACGCGCATTGGCACGCAGCCTGGTGATATCATCGACCTTGACACCACGGTACTCTGCCAAAACGATAGTCTGCGCCAGCGCCACTTGCGCGCTGACTTCCGCCACTACCGCCTGTTTCTCCTGCAGATTTAGACTCAAAGCCTTCCTCCAATCTCAACCGTTAACCACCGCATCTGGGTACGGAGTGCCGTACCCCTACGCACCATCTACGGGGGGTTCAGGAATCAGGTGTCAGGAATCAGGAATCAGTTTCGATCCTGCCCAGGCACTCCAACCCATTCGATTAAGTAGCCAAACATCTGAAATTATCGGTCATCTGATTCCTGACCCCTGATTCCTGATACCTGACCACCCCACCGGTCTTTGATAATCTGCCAGTGATGCGGCAGCCCAAAGCCTTTTAGCGACATGGCACATCACTTCGCCATGCCGCAAATTCAAATCAATATTTATACAGCAACCAAACTCGCCTGCTCAATACGGATGCCGACGCCCATGGTGCTGGAGACGGAAACCTTTTTCAGGAATACGCCCTTGGCGGCAGCCGGCCTGGCTTTGTTCAGCGCCTCAATTAATGCCAGCAGGTTTTCGCGTAGCGCTTCTGGCGCGAACGAGGCGCGCCCGATGGTGCATTGCACAATGCCGTTTTTGTCTGTGCGATATTGTACCTGGCCTGCCTTGGCGTTCCTCACCGCGCCCGCCACGTCAGCGGAAACTGTACCCACCTTGGGGTTGGGCATCAAACCGCGCGGGCCGAGAATCTGACCCAGTTGGCCGACAATGCGCATCGCATCAGGGGATGCAATCACCACGTCAAAATCCATCTTGCCTGCTTTGATGCTTTCTGCCAGATCTTCAAAGCCGACAATATCCGCACCGGCAGCCTTGGCTTCTTCAGCCTTGACGCCCTGGGCAAACACGGCCACACGCATGGTCTTGCCGGTGCCTTTGGGCAGCACGACGGAGCCACGAACCAATTGATCCGACTTGCGTGCATCAATGCCCAGATTAATAGCGATGTCTATGGATTCATCAAACTTGGCCTTGGCATTTTCCTTGGCTAGGTTAAGCGCCTCATCCAGCGCATACAGCTTATTGCGGTCAACTTTGGCGGCCAGCGCCTTATAACGTTTGGAAATATGCGCCATGTTATACCCCCTCCACAGTAATGCCCATGCTGCGCGCGCTACCGGCAATGGTGCGCACTGCGGCATCCATATCGGCGGCGGTCAGATCCGGCATCTTGGTTGTTGCGATTTCTTCCGCCTGCTTGCGCGTCAGCTTGCCCACTTTGTCGCTGTGCGGCGTTTTGCTGCCTTTCTGCACTCCGGCTGCCTTCTTGATCAGAATGGTCGCGGGCGGAGTCTTCATGATGAAGGTGAAGCTCTTATCCGCAAAAGCGGTAATCACCACCGGGATGGGCAAACCAGGCTCTACACCCTGGGTCTGGGCGTTAAACGCCTTACAGAATTCCATGATATTTAGCCCGCGCTGACCGAGCGCCGGACCGATAGGAGGACTGGGATTCGCCTTGCCGGCGGGTACTTGCAGCTTAATATAGCCGATGATTTTTTTTGCCACGCTACTGCTCCTTATTAGTGGGTTAAACGCATACTGCTTGCCACTCCAGCACGCTCCCCGTTAAACAAATACTACTCTTCCACTCAGTCCTGAATCCTCAGTCCTCAGTCCTGCATCTCTCACGCCTTCTCAACCTGACCAAAATCCAATTCCACCGGTGTCGAGCGGCCAAAAATGGTCACCGCCACCCGCAGTTTATTCTTGTCGTAATTAACACCCTCCACCGATCCATGAAAATCAGTGAACGGGCCCTCCTTGACACGCACCGCTTCGCCCACCTCGAACAGCACCTTGGGCCTGGGCTTTTCCACGCCGGCCTGCATCTGTTGCATGATGTTCTGCACTTCTTTTTCGCTAATGGGTGTAGGCGTCATTGCGGAGCCGCCCAAAAAACCCGTAACTTTGGGCGTACTCTTGACCAAATGCCAGGTTTCATCAGTCAATTCCATTTCAACCAGCACATAACCTGGAAAAAATTTGCGCTCGCTGATGCTCTTCTGGCCTGACTTTAGCTCCACCACCTCTTCCACCGGCACCAGTATCTGGCCGAATTTATCTTCCATACCCGTGCGCTGTATACGCTCCAGCAAAGCGCGCTGCACATTTTTTTCAAACTGTGAGTAGGTGTGCACAACATACCAACGCATGGCCATCAATCACGCCCCATTAACTTATTTATCGCCACCGACAGGCTAGCATCAACCGCCCATAAGAATAGCGCCATGATCACCGCAAAAAGGATCACAATGCCAGTAGTCTGCATGGTTTCCTTGCGTGTCGGCCATACCACGCGCTTGGCCTCAGCCACAGACGCCTGGCTAAATCCGAAAAACCGTTTGCCCAGTGCTGTTGTCCATATTACACCGGCCGCCAGCGCGAATCCGAGCAATACTGAAGCGAGCTTCACTACGGCAGCGCTTTCGTGCAAAACGTAAAACCCCGCGATACCCGCCGCCGCCAACAGGAATGCGACACCTAATTTAATTTGATCTGCCATGCGCAACCTGTCCCGCTTCCGAAAAACAACTGGTTCTAAAAAATTTAACTGGCAGGCCAGGAGGGTTTCGAACCCCCAACCCTCGGTTTTGGAGACCGATACTCTACCAATTGAGCTACTGGCCTATAAATTCAGGAGCGAGGATCGAGGAATCAGGATTGAGGGGGAAAGCACCTTCTAAATCCTCGATCCCGCATCCTCAATCCCGCTCTTCTTACTCAATAACTTTTGCCACCACACCTGCACCCACTGTGCGGCCACCTTCACGTATCGCGAAGCGCAAGCCTTCTTCCATCGCCACCGGGGCAATCAGGGTGACGATAACTGATACGTTGTCGCCCGG